>DAIOTT010000084.1:0-7444 GCA_036751885.1 Candidatus Sumerlaeota bacterium | reverse complement strand
TGAAAAATATTTTTGGTTTCGATGCTTATGCTGATTGGCCTAACAGGAAGTATTACATGAAACTTTGATCCCTTACCTACGGTTGATTCAAACTCTATTATACCCCCTTGTTTTTCTACCAATTGTTTAACAATTGCAAGGCCAAGTCCAGTTCCCCCAGTGTTGCGTGTAAGGGGATTATCTAATTGAGTAAAAGGTTTAAATAGTAGGGGGAATTGGAATTCAGGGATTCCGGGGCCTGAATCGACAACGGAAAATTTAATGTGCTCGTGATTATCTATCACGATGCTGGAGACTTGGCATAATACAAGCCCATCTAAAGGAGTGAACTTGATAGCATTATCAATCAAGTTCAGCATAATTTGGCGTAATCTTTTGAAGTCGCTGTATATTATAGGGGAATTGGAATTTACTTTATACTCCATATTAATATGTTTTTCTTTCGCTAATACCTCCATACTTGTAAAGATTTCGGCAAGTAATTCATCAATATTGATTTTCTCTTTAGCTAAATCCATTTGGCCAGATTCAATTTTAGCATAGTCAAGAATATCGTTAATTAGGATCAGCAGATTATTAGCACTTTTTTCAATTCGCTTAAGCGTAGCTTCCTGCCGTGGGGTAAGTTCGCCGTATACATCCTTCTGCAAAAGCTCAGTAAAGCCGCTAATGGCATTGAGCGGGGTTCTGAATTCGTGGCTCATATTGGCAAGGAATTTATCCTTTAGCCTTTTTGCTTGTTCAAGTTCGCGGTTGGCTCTTTCTAAGTTTCCTTCATATTCTACACGATCCGTAATATCATAGTTAATTCCAACTAGAACTTCTTGGTTGAGATTATTATGCATGGGCTTGGACATATCTTTAACATATCGTTGGCTCCCATTGGGTTGTATGATTCTAAAAATGATTTTGCGGTTCACTTTATGGGCATCAGGTGAAAGAAGGAGCTGACGATCTTCCGGGTGTACAAGTTCTAGAAAATCCTTGATGCGCCCGGTAAATTTTTGTTGATCAACACCATAAATTTCGAACATCCGTGAATCCCAAACAAGTGTATCTGTATTTAAATTGTAGCTCCAGCAACCTATTTTACCGGCATCAAGGGAGAGCTCCAAGCGAGAAGTAAGATTGTATAGAATGTCGTCTTTTTCTTTATGATCGCTTATATCGCGTACGATTAATTGAGTTAGTATTTGAGTTTCAATTTGTATTTTTGTGATACTAACATCAACGGGTATTTGCTTTTTATGGGCTTGAATGGCATTTAGCTCAAGATATTTCCGGGGATTATTTTCCGTTGATTCTGATAAACCTTTTTGAATGGTTGAAAAACTTTGCTCATGAAAAAGGTTTTTAATATTTAGCGTTTCAATTTCTGATTCACTGTAGTTAAACAATTTTTGAGAGGCTTGGTTAGCTTCCAGTATAATACCATCGGGATCAGCAATCAAAATTGCATCTGGTGCTCCATTGAAGAGCATTCTATAGCGTTTTTCTCGGTGTTGTAATTCAATTTTTGTATTCGTAAATTCTGTTATATCATTGGCTGTGGCATAAATATAGCCATCGTGCAAATAGGAGGACCATACAAAGTTTCTGTAACTACCATCCTTATGGCGGTACCGGTTTTGAAAGTCCAGAATGCGCCCGCTTTTTTGTACCATTGCGGATGCTTGCCGCGTGCTGACAATATCATCGGGGTGGATAAAGCTGAAGATTGGCTGCCCTTCAAGCTCATCACGTGTGTAACCTAAAACGGTTTCCCAGCGTTTATTAAGGTGTAGAAAATTCCCTTGGTATGCGATACAAAATAAATCTAAGCTAAAGGAGAAGAATTTTTCATAATCGTGAAAATCTATCTTGGTTTGTACCGGTTTTTTTGTTATACTAGAAGGTAGAAGGCACGAAGTAATGGCGCTCCCCAATGCTTTTAGTTCATCCCATAAAAAATAGTTATTAGCCCCTTGCTTTATTGCTTCAACGGCGTGATTCTCCCCCGGCACGGTGGAAAGCACGATAAGCGGCATGTGTTTATCGTTATGCATTATACACCGCAGTAGCAGGTTGTTCTCCTGAATAGCCAAGGTGTAATCTGCAATGATTAAGTGCCCTTTGTATTCTTCGGTTTTTGATAGTTGATCGTAATGTTGAAATATTTCTAATCGGTAGGATTGTGTTATTTTTTCAATTTCATTTTCTAATAAGCGTACGTGGTCTTGATTCTCTAAAAATGCAAATATAACCCAAGGCTTCCCCTCAGGATGAAGTAGTTTTGTGGTTGGTTTCGAAATATTTTTTTCCTGCTTCATTTAGGGACAACTAACCAATATGACAACTAACCAATATATAGATATTTTAATTGCTAAGGTTGTCTAATAACTTTTCTGAATTCATAGACAACAGGCTAATCCATTTATCTTCTATTTAGCCTGAAATTTCCTAGCTGTCAACCTAAGGAAATTTTCCAACTTTAATTCAACAGATCAATTTCGTTGGAACAGTTTTTCACCGATCAACTTAATCCTGCAATTGGGGCAACCAGCGTTCAATTGCCTCTTTGAGGTCTTGCTTGTGCACAGGTTTTGAAACGTAATCGTTCATGCCAGATTGCAGGCAGCGCTGCTTATCGCCAACGAGAGCATGAGCTGTCATGGCGATGATGGGAATCTGTGCGTTTGCATCGCCGGCGGCCTTGTTGCGGATTTGCTTAGTTGCTTCAAAGCCGTCTAACACGGGCATTTGGCAATCCATTAAAACAAGGTGATAACGCCTCTCTTGTAGGGCGCCAAGGGCTTCCTGACCGTTCTCTGCGATGTCGGTATTGTAGCCCAGTTGATCGAGCATTTTTAGGGCAACAACTCGGTTTGTCATGTTGTCTTCCACCAGTAAAATGCGGATTCGTTTTTGGGTGTTACGGTTACCAGCGGGCGGGGAATCTTGTGCGATGGTTGTAGTGCGTTGCGTTGTGGTTGAAGGGGATTTATCGCTCGCAGCGGACTGTTCTTTTTCCACCACGGTAAAGGGAATTTGAAACCAAAATGTGGATCCTTTCCCCAGTGTGCTTTCCACGCCAATATCACCGTGCATTAGCTCAATGATTTGCTTGCAGATTGCGAGGCCTAAGCCGGTGCCACCAAATTTGCGTGTGATCGATGTGTCGCCCTGGGTGAAGGGCTTGAAGAGTTCTTTTTGATATTCAGAATCAATGCCTAATCCGGAATCTATTACCTTGAACAGGAAGGTGGTTTGGTTTTCCTTGGTGTTGCTGTTGATTGGGTTTGATGTAAGTGTGGAACAGCTGACGATGATTTCGCCTCTTCGGCTGAATTTGATGGCGTTACCGATGAGGTTAATCAGGATTTGGTTAAAGCGAGCAGGATCCCCCAGAACATAGTACTGTTTTTCTAAGTGGTCTTGGAACGCTATTTTCAAACTTTTCTCTTCAGCCTTAAACTTCATCAGGGTGATAGTTTTTTTAATTGTCTCCTGAAGGTTGAATTCAATGGATTCCATATCCAACTTGCCGGCTTCAATTTTAGAGAAATCCAAGATGTCGTTAATCAAGGCGAGAAGGGTTTCACTGCTGTTATACAGGAAGCGCGTGTAAGATTGTTGCTCTGGGTTTAGGGCTGTATCCATGAGCAGGGTTGTCATGCCAACAATGCCGTTCATGGGCGTTCTGATTTCATGGCTCATGTTGGCCAAAAATTCACTTTTGGCTTTGTTGGCATTCTCAGCCTGACGGGCTAACTGGTTTGCCCGCAGGGTTTGCGCTTCAAGCTGTTCGTTGGTACGCAGTATTTCCATTTCATTGTACTTACGCTCCAAGGTGTTTGCCATTAGGTTGGCAAAGGTTTTAAGGAGTGTGATTTCCCCGCGGCTCCATTCATGGGGGTGGTAGAGGTTGTCCAGCCCAACAAAGCCGAGGACTTGATCTTCCACCAACATGGGAACAGCGATTGCCGCCTTGATTCCCAAGGCTGTTAGGCTTTCTTTCTCCGTTGCCCAATCGGCGCTTAGTTCTTCGGTATTGGGGATGTTTACAACTTCACCCTGATTGATTTTTTCAATCCATTTGGGGAAGCGTTCCAGGGGGACGGACTTATTTTTGGGGGGCGTTGCGTTGTGCGGCGAAGTAGCAGACCACTCGTTTGTTTTAATGAGGGTGCTTTTTTGGGTAAAATACTCGCACACGAAGGCTTTATCGGCGTTGACAAGTTGGGCAATATCTTTGAGGGCAGAGTTGATGATTCCGTTTAGATCAGCCGTGGCAACGTTGATCAGCGAGGTGGAAAGCTTGAGGAGGATTTCGGAGAAGTTGAGCTGAAAGCCGAGGACTTTTTCCGTTTCAATGCGCTCGGTAATGTCTCTTGCGGAGGCGAAGATTAAATTATCTTTGGGGATGGAGCGCCATTCCATCCAGCGGTAGGTTCCGTTTTTGTGGCGGTAGCGATTTTTGAAGTTCAGGATGGATTCATTCCCGGTGAGTTTGCTGACCGCATTTGCGGTGGAATGAAGATCATCGGGGTGTATGAAGTCAAAGAAGTGTTTTCCTTCCAACTCATTCAACTCATAACCAAGAGTTCTTGTCCACTCTTGGTTGAGCTTTCGGAATTTTCCTGAGACGTCCGCAATGCAAAACAGATCTAGGCCGGAGGTAAAGTAGAGCTCCAGATCAAGGGCCCGCTGAATAAGGCTGGAGTAAGTGATTTGCTGCTTTTGTTGCTCTAGTTTTGCGTGAAGTATCATGGAAATACTTCGAATCATGGGGGAAACACAGGCAATGAGCTCGGCATCAACTTCTTTGGCCGGGCTTTTCAGGCCTAGAATCAGGGTTTCGTCGCCAAAATCTTCATCGGGCACAAGGATGAGGGCCGTATTGGTGGTTTCATGGGTGGTGTTACACGGGGCGCTTATCTGAGGGAAATTTTGATCGATCACGGCAAGCAACCAATCCATTTTCGGCTCGGACTCGAAGCGGGCTTGGTCCTCCAATGAGTCTTTTTTAACGAGGAGCAGCACTCGGCCGTTCGGGTGTTTAGGGCTGGAGATTTGTAGCGTGGCAAAGAAGCCCTGTTCGCTGCCTGAGAGCCTTAGTATATCGCCCAATAAGCCATTAAGCGCCTCCACACTATCATTTTTATAGGCGAAGGACGATTGTGCCTTGAGGATGGAGTTAAGAATTTCGTTTGGATTCATCGAGAAATGGGAGGTTCTATGAGCAGGCTTAGGAAGTTTCTTGTTTGCAGTAGTTGTTTAGCCTAAATACAATCGAGTAATTAATCACGAATGACATGCATACACAAACGAGTCAACCTGTTTGGCTTACTTGTGGGTGGGGGATTTAGGCTTCATTTTTAGCTGTTGTGATTCAGATGATTTTAGGCATCGTTAGTTTTCAGCGTTGGATTGCAGTACAATGGGATTCTGATGTTGAGTGAAATGCACAGGTTTAGAACCAGTTAGTTGGGTTAGGAATTGGTTTTTTTGAAAAATCAATCACGGCTCTACAAATTTGGTTGTGTTGTCTTGTAATAGATGCGCTAAAGCTGTACAAAATAATTGTAATACTCTACACAAAAATCTTCATACATAGTACTTAAAGAATGCCTGAGCCCAAAAGCCTGTTTTGTCTTTGCCCCAATTGTGATGCGCCTGCAAAAGCAGTTTGTGTTAGGTTAGACGATCCGCGGTTGCAAACAATGGAGTGCCAAACGTGTGGTTCTTCCATGATTACTCACCAACCTGTTTGGTGGGATGAAACGGATGAAGACCCTTTTCCCACTCCGTTCCGCGAGCGAGGGTGGAACCCCATCGGCATTCTAGGCCGCGGCGGAATGGGCGTGGTTTACAGCGCCTACCGTAAACCCCACACGGCTTTACGCGCAATCAAGGTGTTACCCCCCGATTGCTCCAAACACCCGGAATTGGTGGATCGGTTTACGTTTGAAATTCGCACCATGGCAAGCATCAGCCACCCAAACATTGTGGGCATTCATGATTTTGACGAGGTGGACAACCAGTTATTCTTTGTGATGAACTATATTGCGGGGGATAATTTAAAGAACGTTCTGCGGCAAAAGAAGCGCTTGCGCATGGATGAAGCCGTGTTTATTGCCCGGGGTATTGCCGAGGCGATTGAATTTTGCCACAAAAAGAACATCATTCACCGTGATTTGAAGCCGGCAAACGTGATTCTAAACCAATCTGGCGATGTTGTTGTTACGGATTTTGGTATTGCAAACGTGCTTTCCGCCTTGGGCGATAATACCGGCGAAGGAATGGCTATTGGCACGCCGCAGTATGTTGCACCAGAACAACTGAAGGACGGCAGCGATGTGGATTTCAGGGCTGATCAATATTCCCTTGCGGTGATTTTGTGTGAAATGCTGACCGGTGAACTGCCGATTGGGATGTTTGGCAGCATGCAGGAGGATTGTCCTGAGCTGAAGCCCGCGGCTGAAAAGGTATTGGGTAAGGCGCTTTCCCGCGATCGAAAGAAGCGTTACTCAAGCCCCCGGGCGTTTATGCGTAGTTTTTGCGCCGCCCAAGAAATTGCCGTGAACAGCCATAAGGGAAAGATTTTAGTTCGGCGTTTGGCGCTTTACAATTCACCACGAACGGGGCACGAAACGCCTTATTCATCCAACGCCTCCAAGGATTTATTCTTTTTAACGCACCCGGCCAGGGATATTCCCACCGGTGAAGAGGAATTCACTTTGGAGGACCTATTAGCGCCTGAGGAAAATGCACCGCCAGACAAACCGATCAACATTAACAAGTCCCCACAATCGTATTTCGATGAAGAAACACCGCTTTCACCCTGGTGGCGTAGAAGATGAGCAAAGTTGGCACAAGAGCATTTGTTGCAACGCGTTCCCCTTTTGGTCTTGTATTCATGATATTAAACGTAAGCCATTTGAATTCAGCCCCGCGCTTTTTCCCGACGTTTTCTAAAGTTTAAGTAATCATCGAAAAAAAATGGACTAAGGTTTGCCTGATTTATTTTGTAAATAATGACTAACGAAGAATAATCACTTAGGAGAGTACAATGAATTTTACTAAACGGTTACTAACTACAATCCCCTTAACTGCTGCTGCTTTTGCCCTTGGCCAAAGCGCCCAAGCCGGCGATTACGGCACATGTAGCACCACCAAAACCACGGCTGAAGCTTGCTCCATGAAGGAAAGCTGCCCTGTTACCGATGCAAGCGTGATGAAAGTGGTCAATGCGGCCGAAAAAAGTGAGTCCTTCTGCCCCGCGGCAAAATCAGCTGAAATCGCAAGCACCTCAACTGTTGGCTCTGAGAACAAATTGGAAATCATCAACGTAGATTACAAAGCTCAGGGTGATCAAAAAACTCTGGAAGTTGTTTCCGAGAAAAAAGGAAGTTACGATCTTGGCGATAAGATTGTTCCTTTCAGCGCCTTGCACGCTCAATCT
>DAIOTT010000083.1:0-15365 GCA_036751885.1 Candidatus Sumerlaeota bacterium | reverse complement strand
ACCATCACCCTCATCTAGACCTCGCCGAGGCGTTCAACCTCGCCATCAAACAATCGTATGCAGGGGCGGAAGGTAAGGCGATTCTCTATCGAAACGCGGGGTACTTTTTGGAGTGGGCCGAAAAACGTGAGATTTACCTGTGGGAACAGGTAAGACTCGATCACGTGCACGAATACGCTCAATTCCTTATCGCGAAGAGATTATCTTGCAAAACAATCAAGGGATATCTCGAACCCGTTAAGGCTACAGGAAAGAGAGTTGTAGCCGTTTATCCTGACTATTACAAAGATCCTTGTTATGCGTTTCGGTTACCACGTCGAATAGGAGCACCAAAAACAGTAGATGAAAAAATCGGAAAGCGTAGTTTGACTATCCGAGAAGTGATTCTGCTCTATGAGCACCTGATGGCAAAAAAAGGGAAGAGTTCTCTTTCCATTATTGTACTCTTGTGTGGTCTGCTTGGAATTCGTGTACGCGAAGCACTTTTTTTGTCGTGGAAGAATGTGAACCTTGATGGCAGTAACCTTCGTATCGAAGAAGAACAGGAACATCTTGCTAAGACAGTAGAATCCGTAAGACTTATTCCATTGCCAGCTTTTGTTTTGGATGAGCTTCGTAAGGTTCGACGCAAGGGAAGCAAAGTCATCGATTTAGGTAGCCTGCGTAACAGGTCCTCCGACCTTGATGATGCGGTTGGCAAGAGATACATGAGAACAGCCAGAAAGTGGAATCCAGAGCGTTACGTTTGTTTGAGTGACCTTCGGAATACCCTTTTGAACACAGCACGTCGAAATGCCTCATGGCCTGTGCATCTCGTTGAGCAATACGTTGGACATGTTGATTCAAACGTGACTGGTAAACACTATCAAAGCACGGATCCACTTGAACTGTTTGGTTTATTCAAAAACAAAGTCATTCCGTTGTTGGATGAAGAGATCAAACAATCATTGGAAGGAACAAAATGGCAGCAAAATGCTAGTAATAATGCCGTAAATCAAACTCATTACCATGCACAGATAATTGACATTAGTGATCTTACAGGATAAAGAGGTGGTGCCGTCGAGAGGACTTGAACCTCCACACCTTGCGGTACACGGACCTGAACCGTGCGCGTCTGCCATTCCGCCACGACGGCTAAGGAAGGAGTGCAAATGTACAAAATGCGGCGCGTTTGACAAGGCTTTTTTTGTCGTCGTAAACGGCGAAAATTGTACCGCAGTGGATGACGAGAAACCGTTCAGCCGTTTAGCGTCATCGTTATACAAAATTCCGGACTAAGCCGATTTGGAATATGATGATCCCAAGAAACTGAAGGCGCCCTTTGCTTTTCTTCTTTTGAGGCGTACAATTCCCAAAAATTGCTTGGCATTTGGCCCTGGTTTCGCCTCTTTTCGTGCTCCCCTGCCGAGGGGTTCACCCCTGCGACCGTGCAAAATTCGTTATAGGAATCCGTTTGTTCTTATGAATCCAGATCAACAATGGCAACTGTGCTCTAAACGAGCGGTGGAAATCTCCCGCGAATTGCTTGCGGCGCGGTCGGATACTTACAAGCAGTTGCTTGCCGAATTGAAGGATGCCAAACGCCCTGTGGTGATGCAGAACCTTGAGGGCTCGGCGTTGGCTTTTGTTGTTTCTCAGTTGGTTGCAGATTGCATGCGCCCGGTGTTGCTGCTAACGGCAAGTATGGAGCGGGCTGAGCATTTGGCGGATGATTTAGAATTTTTTGGCGTTTCTGAATCGTACCATTACCCCAAGTGGGAGGTGCTGCCTTATGATGATGATGATTTAGGGTTAGAGATTACAAGCAAACATTTAGATACGTTTGAAGCGTTACGCACGGCCCGCAGCAATAAGGGTTACACGCCGGTTGTTGTTGCACCGCTGGATGCTACGTTGCTGAAGGTATTACCGCCGGAGGAGTTGGAGAGCTTGACGTTGCGGTTTGCGTGGGGGGACAGGGTAGATTTTGCAAAGCTTTCGCAGGATCTTGACCGCGCTGGGTACGAGCGCGTGGGCATTGTGGAGAGCCGCGGCGAGTTCAGCATCCGGGGTTCGATTATTGATATTTTTCCGCCCAATCAGGAAGACCCTATTCGCCTTGATTTGTTTGGCGATGAGATTGAAGCGATTCGTTTGTTTGATATTACAACTCAACGTTCGTTGGCAGATTTAGGCACTGATGTGTCCCTCTCGATTCCAGGGACTCGGATTAAGGAACAATTAAAACGCCAGTTGATTGAAAAAAAATCATTGGATTCCTTCTTCAAACTACTTCCGAAGAATACTCTTGTTTTGCTGGATCACCCGGAGCGTTTTGCTGAGGTGGAGGATTACTTTCGTAATGCTGTTGAGCGCCAGTATGAGGAGGTATTGAAAAGCGAATCACCCTTGGGACCGCCGGAGAATATGCTGCTCAGCAACGAGGAATTATCCGCCGCTCTTGGTAAATTTCACCGGGTGGAGCATACCCGCTTGCCGCAGGATAAAGCGGATAAAACTACGGCTAAGGTGCTGTTTCGCACGGGCCCTTTTGATGTTACAGATGGGGGATTGCAAAACTGGTTGGCAGAGATTCGTAAACGCCAAGCAGAGGATTACTTGGTTGTGATTGCCTGCGATAACGATGGTCAGGTTTCGCGGTTTGAAGATGTACTCCAGGATGAAGGCATGAAGTGCGTGTCACTCTTGAAGCAAGAGGACTTAAAGAAAATTGAACACCACAACGCCATTGAAGGTTTTCAGGATGTTCTGCTTGTAGTGGGAATGCCTTACGAGGGGTTTTTGTTCCACGAAAGCCGCGTTGCAATGATGACCGACCGTGAAATATTTGGTCGGTATAAGCGGCGCCACGTGTACAAAAAACTCTACAAGGGCAGGCCAATTGCGGACTCTGACGAAATGCACCGCAATGATTTGGTGGTGCATGTGGATCACGGAATTGGGATGTACATGGGCATGCGCCAGCAAGTGATTGATGGGCAAACGGTGGACTTGCTGGAGATTCTTTACGATGCAAATGATAAGCTTTTAGTTCCCGTTGACAAGATTCGTTATGTGCAGCGTTTTGCGGGCAATCAGGAAACAACGAAGCTTGATAAGCTGGGAAATAACCGATGGGCAAAGCGTCGGCGAAAATCGCGGGAGCAGGTGGAGGAAATGGCGCAGGAGCTATTGCAGCTTTATGCAGTGCGGGAGAATGCAACACGCAAGCCGTTTGCAGAGGATACCATGAGTTTGAAGCAGTTCGAGTCGTCCTTCCCGTTTCAAGAAACGCCGGATCAGTTGGCAGCCATTCATAATGTGAAGTTAGATATGATGAAGCACCGCCCCATGGATCGTTTAGTTTGTGGGGATGTTGGTTACGGGAAAACAGAAGTGGCGATTCGCTCGGTTTTCAAGTGCATCAGCGAAGGGCGCCAAGCCGCTGTTCTGGTTCCTACAACTATTTTGGCGTTGCAGCATTACAATAACTTTAGAGATCGTTACGCTGGCTACAAATTAAATGTGCAGTTAATGTCTCGCTTTCAATCCGCAAAGGAAACCCGTGAAATTAAGGAAGGTTTGAAGAGCGGGGATGTTCACGTGGTAGTGGGAACACACAAGTTGTTGAGCGATAAAATTGAGTACAAAAATCTTGGGTTGCTTGTGGTGGATGAGGAACAACGTTTTGGGGTTAAGGCAAAGGAAAAGCTAAAAGAACTTCGGGCTGAGTTGGATATTTTAACGCTTACGGCAACGCCAATTCCACGTACGCTGCACATGGCGATGAGTGGGCTTCGGGAACTTTCCTTAATTACAACTCCCCCACCAGACCGCCAACCAATTCGTACAAAGATTATTCACTGGGAGCAGGAGCCGATCGCCGAGGCAATTCTGCGGGAACTGAACCGCGGCGGCCAGGTATTCTTTATTCACAACCGAGTGCATAATATTGAAGACGTGGCAAAAACACTGGAGAAAATTGTGCCCCATGCGCGCATTGGTGTTGCTCACGGACAAATGAATGAACACGAGCTTGAAGAGAAAATGATCACGTTTATCAAGGGTGATTTCGATATTTTAGTCTCTACTACAATTGTAGAATCAGGTATTGATATTCCCAACGCGAATACTATTATTATAAACCGGGCTGATGCGTTTGGCCTTGCGCAACTTTACCAGTTGCGGGGTCGTGTGGGCCGTGAAAAACGCCGCGCCTACGCTTACCTGATTGTACCGAAAGGGCAAAACGTTACAGATACTGCCCTAAAACGCCTTGCTGCAATTGAGGAGTTTACGGAGCTGGGGAGCGGGTTTAATATTGCCATGCGGGACTTAGAAATTCGTGGTGCGGGGAACATATTAGGCAAGGAGCAACACGGCGTTGTGATGGAAATTGGGTTTGAACTTTACTGCGAAATGCTGAATGAAGCCGTTGCAAAACTTAAGGGTGAAGAAACTCACAACCGCCACGACGTTGAAATTAAATGGCCAATCAGTGGATTTATTCCCATGCCTTACATCCCCGTGGAAGCCCAGCGTGTGGCGGTGTACAAACGCTTGGCAACATTTGATCGGCAAGAGGATGTTGCTGATCTTGCGTTAGAACTTCGAGATCGGTATGGTTCTCCTCCGGAAGGCGTTGTGAATTTATTGGAAATCACCCGTGTACGGATTGCAGCTGCCTCGTTGAAAATCATGATGGTGGACGGCTCAGGCCCAATGGTTCGACTTACCTTTTTGGACTCAAACCAAACAAAGACCATGAGTGCGGTGAAGGAAGCTGCCAAAAGCATTAGCGGTGTTACTTCTGTGTCCCTTGATCCGCCTAAGGTTTGCCGAATTCTGCTGGAAGAAAAATTGCAAACTCCGCGGCTGATTTGCTTGAGGGAATTATTGCTTGCTGTGGCGGAAAAAGCAGCGATCAAAAATACAGGCTTAAATGAGAAACCGACTCAAGAATGACGCTTGAGTCGGTTTGGGTGTATTACCTATGAAATCCATTTATACCCTGCAGGTAGTTGCAGGAAAAACATGCAGAGGATTATCAGCGAATTTACAGCGTTGGTTGATTGCTGCTTTTTGCCAAGGCTGATGTTCTAAGTTCTGCAATCTTTTCAGCGGTCAGAATGATTGGCTCAGTTTCGCCTGCTTTAGTCAGCAAGAATTCACCCTGATATGTGGGCTGTACAACGGCCACAAGTTCGCCTTGCATGGTAAGAATGCTCGTTGTTCCGTCTGCATGGCGGCGGTACAGGCGTTCACTAACAAGTTCATCCTTTTTGTAGACTTGCAAAATGGCTTCGTTTTCATTTTCGCCTTTAGCCAGAGTAACGGTGTTGCCTTGGTCATCAGTATATGTTTTGCCAATCTCCATCGTTTCACCCTGCCAAAACTCCACGCTGTTCAGGATGATTGCATCAATCAACATGGAAATGCCGTACACACCAAATATGGCGAACACAATCATGACAATTGAGTTCAGCACCGTGTTGCCGCTGACTTTTCCGTTTATGCGGTAAACGGCATTTGTAAGGGGGAATGTGCCGTAACAGCCACTCAAGTAGGTACAAATGCAAAGCATTACAACAAGTTGCTTGAGTTTTTTACCGTACGGGGATTGTTCTTTAGTCATTTTCGTGAGCCTTTTTAGAGCCAAAATAAAGTTGTGTGACAATTGAACCAAAAGCTAAGAAACGCAAAGACTATTTAAGGGCCGGATTCCACCGCTCTGCTTCCACATCAATTGCAATGCCGCCGCGAACATTAAAACGCGTGAGAACTTTGCAATACTTTGGCTCTAGAAAGTCGAAAATTTCATCCAGAATGACATTCGTTAAGTCCTCATGGAACCCTGCAGAATCGCGAAAACTCCAGAGGTAGTTTTTTAACGACTTGCTCTCCAACGCACGGTCGTTGGGGATGATTGTAATTTCAAGCTTAGCGAAATCTGGTTGGCCCGTAAGGGGGCAATGAATGGTAAACTCATCGCACAGGAAGGTTACTTTTGTATCTCGGCCGCTATGGTGAAAGGGGAAAGACTCCAGTTTTCGCTCTGGTTTGCTGGCAACACCAGAGCCCAGTTGCGTAAGGCCGGTTGTATCGGAAAAGTTTTCAGTTTTACTCATTTTTGTAAGTCCACACCTTTTTTGGTTTACTGATATATTCAATTAATGAATGTTAATTTGAGGGTATAGTTTTACTACGGTTTTTGAAGCAGAGATTCATACAGCTTGATTGTAGCCAGCGCTGTATTTTTAATTGTGTGCTTCTGCCCAAGTAGGCGGGCTTCGTTGCTTCGGTGTTGTAGTTCGTTGCGGTTCTTATACCAATGGAAAATTTGCTTGGCCCATTTTTCTGCATCCAACGGCAACGCAACTCCCGCTGAAGTGTTTCCCAGAACTTCGGTGTGGGGCTCTATGTTATGCACTAATGCCGGCTTCCCCGCAATAAGGCCTTCCAGTAAAGCGTTGGGAAATCCCTCTCGGTAACTTGCAGAGCAATAGATTTCATGCTCCTCAATTGCTTGAAACAGCTCGGTAGTTTCACCGGGGGTTTTCACAAAATCTTGGAGTTTTTTATCCATGACTTGTTGTTGAAAATTATCCCAATCCACGCCATTGCCGTAGAGTGTAAATTCAACAGGGACGCTGATTTTCCGGCAGCATTCTGCAACCTTCAAAAAAAACTCCGGCTGCTTTTGGGGGACAAATCGACCCGCCCAATAGAGTTTTACAGGGGTTGATTCATCATATTTGGGGAAGGGAACCGGCGACGTTGGTTCATCCACGCCGTTTGTTACAACGTGAATTTTAGCCATCGGAATTCCGCCAGCAACTAATGCGGATTTAACATTCTCCCCCACTGCTACAAACGCGTGCGGTTTATCTGCTGATGCTAAAACTTTTTTCCCTTGGGGTTTGCTGCTAACGTAAATTTGATTGTGGTACCCGTTAATCAACACGGGTGCTTTGCACCCTAGCAGGGCCGCATTTGTGCTCATGTTGCTGGCGTACATTTGCCCGTGAACAACAGCAAACTTCTTTTGGAAAATCAATCGACGAAGCTTCCATAATCCAAGGGGATCTAACCGAGCCTTCAGGGGAATATGATGCACGGGAAAACCACCCGCTTGAAACTGCGGGGCAAGCGTGCCGGGTTCATCCAAACAGCAAACGTGGCACTCCACCCCAAGAGCCTTGAGTTGATGAAAGGCTCGTAGCATTTGCCGTTGAACGCCCCCCACGTTGAGGTGGGAAATTACTCGTAGAATTTTCATTTCAAAATCATCGCAAACTTCGGGTACGCTAAACGTTCTAGGCAAAATTGTTTTCACTTTATCAACGGATCAGGAATACAATAAAACTGCCTGTTGCATTTTCAAAACCAACCGTGAAAAACTGAAAGCCATCTTTAGTTGAAGAGGTTGATTGGGTCAAATCTATTGGAACTCGTTATTGCAATTCTTTCCATCTTCTTTGCCGCGTTTCCGTTAAGTTGCGTTGCGTTATTAATTTGGTTTGCCGATGTGTACAACCGCAAACCCTTTTGGGCGGCTTTCATTGCATTAGCTTGGGGTGCTTTAGGAGCAACACTGTGGTCTATCATTGGGTCGGGAATTGCGGCCACAATATTGGGACTATTTGCCGAACCAACCACGGTGGAATTTATTTCGGCGGTGGTTTTTGCCCCGGTTGTTGAAGAATTTTTCAAGGGAATTATTCTTCTGGGGTTAATTTTGATTCCACGAGGTTATGAATCAGCAACTAATGGCTTGGTTTATGGCTCTATGATCGGCCTTGGCTTTGCCATAACGGAGAACTTTTTGTATTACCTTAGCTCCTATTTTTCCGCAGGGGTTGGCGCATGGATTACCACAATCATCCTAAGAACACTGTTTACATCCTTCGTTCATGTAATGGCAACGGGCTCAATGGGGGCTGCATTAGGGTACGGCGCAAGCCGGGGGCATAATCCCTGGGAAATGGTGATCTTTGGCTTAGGCGGTTATTCGATTGCAGTTGTCATTCACGGCGTTTGGAACCTAACAGCAACCCTTTCAGAGTTTACCAGCCCTGCATTTTTCTTTCTGGGAATCCTCTGCTTCTTCATCGCATTTGCCGTTATTTTGTCGTCGGCGATTATGAGTATTGCGTACGACCGCAAGGTTCTGAAGCAGGAATTAGAGGAGGAAACGACGTTCGGGGTTTTATCGTTGGGCGATTCAATTGTTATTTCGGACTTTACCAAGCGAAATTCTCTGCAATATCTGTTTCCTGGAAAGTTGAAAGACGACTACAAAAAAACCGCCATTCGCTTGGCCGTGATTAAACGTCAGAATAAAATCTACCCCAAAGCTAAACGAGATTTGGAGATTCAATCCCTTCGTGCCCACTTGAAAGAGTTGCAAGGGCATTCCACCTATTACAACGCTGGGCCCGAACGGCCCGCTCTGCAAATTAATCGCCACGTAGGCTTGCGCTCCTCAGATTTACTCCGCCGAAACGTTGAAATGCCCGAGGACTCTGCAATCACCCCCCCCGAACCCCAAGGGCCCCACAGCGTTACAATCCTTAATCCCCTTGAATTTAGATCCAGAGTGAGAAGGGAAAACGCCTTGGATCGCGGCGAATCCAGCAAACTGCAGTCTGAAACGGATGAATGAAACAAGACTTCCCTGCTACAATCCGGTTCATCCTCCTGTGGAGCATGCTTGTCATTCCCCTGAGCATAGCAACCGGATCCGTTGTGGCGTTATTTTTATGGCTTTTGGAATGGGCAACAATCAGCCGGTTTGCTGCGCCTTGGGTTCTAGTATTTCTGCCCGTTGCGGGAATTGCGATCGTTTGGGTTTACAAAGAATACGGCGGTGAATCAGCAAAAGGGAACAACCTGATCATAGAACACATTCACGAACCCGCAGCGGGGAGAATTCCCCTGCGAATGGCGCCGCTTGTGTTGCTGGCAACGGTTGTTACCCACCTATTTGGCGGTTCGGCGGGGCGAGAAGGTACTGCGGTTCAAATTGGCGGAAGTATTGCCGGCCGCATTACTGAGGTGTTTCGGTTTTCAGCGGAAACCCGGCGCATGTATCTGATGTGCGGGGTTGCGGCGGGGTTTGGTGCAGTGTTCGGAACCCCCATTGCAGGGGCAATTTTCGCTATTGAAGTAATTACCGTGGGGAGAATTCGTTATCAGGCGTTATTCCCGTGCTTAGTTGCCAGTTTACTAGCAGACCAAGCCTGCATCTTTTGGAATATTGAGCACACACACTACTCTATTCGTTCACTTTATGAGATTTCAGAGTCCTCCACGACTCACACAATTAAGCTCTCTTGGGTGTTTCTAGCCGGAGCTTGCGGCATTGGATTCGGCTTAGTTGCGCGATTATTTGCCATTAGTTTGCGTTTTTTTGAGAATCAATTCAATCATCAAATTACTACATGGTGGTTGCGGCCCGTAGTAGGTGCTTTGCTGGTTTTAGGAATTTCCTTGCTATTGGGAACAACGGATTACCTCGGGTTGGGGGTGCGGTCGGCAACAGCCGAGGGCGTTTCAATTCTCAGCAGCTTTGAAGGGAATGTTGGCGTACTGAGCTGGTTTTGGAAACTTCTTCTCACCGCAATTACCCTTTCCTGCGGCTTTAAAGGCGGGGAAGTAACACCGTTATTTTTTATCGGCGCAACTTTGGGAGCTGCTTTTGCCAATCTCTTAGGAATGCCACCGGATGTATTTGCCGCGATTGGATTTGTGGCAGTGTTTGCAGGCGCAACAAACACCCCAATCGCCTGTACAATCATGGGAGTCGAGCTGTTTGGGGGCGAAAGCATCGTGTACATGGCGGTAGGTTGCTTTGTCGCGTTTTTAGTAAGCGGAAGGAAAGGCATTTACCATTCTCAATTGTCGGGTGATAAAAAAATTGAGTCGGAAAAAACATCCTCACTGAAAACTTGATATTTTCCTGAAACTCGCCTTGCCTTTTCCTCTGCTTACCCCCTGAAATAGAGGGCCTTACCGAAGGTGCATCTAAAAACCATTATCTCGTTGTTCATACTCCTTATATTCATCCACCTTCGGAAAAAATCACCTCATACGTTGTATTTATTTATATGGAAAAACGCTGGCTCAACTTCTTTTTAGTCGTATTTTTAGGTTATTTCGCCCTGATGTACTACTACGCCTCAACCGCACCCCCAAAACCGCCTCAAAGTGAACGGACAGAATCCCAAGCTCAAGCTGAAGTTATTGATTTAACTGATGATAATAGTGATTCCGTAAACTCCACCACTGCCGAAAGATCAATCAATACAATTGATGTGATTGCTGAAAACGGCGATTCAGGAAGTGCAGTGGATTCAGCTTTACCCACCGGAGGCGCCGAACTTCTTCGAATGACGCGTAAGGATGTTGAACCCATTGTTATCAACACGCCGCTCATCCACTTGGAGTTTAGTCCCGTTGGGGGAGTTCCAGTGAAATGGGAGATTTTGCCGTCGGATTATTTAGCGCCTGTTACAGATGCCAAAACCGGTAAAGTACAAACGATTGATCTTATTCCTCAGGTTCAAAATCCTGAAAGGCGCTTTGTACCGTTGGAGTTGGAAGGCAAGCACCTTGAAGTTTTCAACGAAGTGCTTCATGAATACACCTTGGAAGAAAATGCGAACGAAATTACCGTAATATTTACTTCGCCAGTAGTTGATGAACTTCAAGTTACGCGCACATACGTCATTCAAAAAGATTCCTTCATTTCCACTCTCAACGTTTCAATCACCGCCCAAAACTCGCGGATCAAAATTGGTTATCCGAACGAAGGATTTGGTTTGGGCTGGCAAGGGGGCTTTTTGCAGCCTTATGCAGAATCACTGTTAGGCGGGTATATTTATGCCGCAGCATCTGTGGGTGATGATGTACGGTTAAAATCCGTGGATTTAGGAGATGATCCGGTGATTTACGAAAATAAAGTGGCGTGGGCTGGTCAGGAAAAGAAATACTTTGCGGGCATCATCATCCCCTCACCGGAAAACCCGGCGAAATCCGTTCAAATCTCTTCACGGCGCAGAGACAAAACCGCCGAATACGAGGAACGCGGCGTGCAAGATCCTATGTCGGTTGTGCTTTATCAAGAGGATCGAACGCTGGATGCAGGTGAAACAGTAAACATCGGGTATTCTCTTTTCGTAGGGCCTAAGGATTACCATCTGTTGAAAAACCTTCAAGTTTCAATGCTGGCAACGGGGCAACCGCTGAGCGAGCTTTCCATGGCGAAAATGCCCCTGAACTTCACGTGGGTGCGCCCCATTTCAATTCTGCTGCTAGAATCACTGCGCAAGTTTGAGTCGTTCCTGAAAAACTGGGGATTGGCGATTATTATGCTGGTTCTTACCGTGAAAATTTTGCTCTACCCGCTTTCTCATTGGGCAATTGTGAATCAAGCCAAAACTATGGCAGAGCAAACCCGCGTTCGCCCGCTGCTTGAGGAAATTAATAAGAAGTATAAAAACGACTCGCAAAAACGTACTCAAGAAACAATGGCATTATACCGCGAGCACAACATCAATCCCCTTGGGGCGTTGCGCGGCTGTTTTCCGTTGCTTATTCAAATGCCGATCTTCTTTGGATTGTACGTTGCCCTGGATCAATCAATTGAGATTCGGGGTCAAAGCTTCATGTGGATTGCAGATCTTGCCGCCCCAGACCAGCTTTTTCAACTAGGCTTTACAATTCCGTTGTTAGGGTGGAGCGCGTTCAATTTACTCCCCTTCTTAATGGCAAGCACCCAATTCGTTACTTCAAAAATGATGTCATCAAACATTACCGATCCCACCCAAAAACAAGTGATGATGTTGATGCCATTTATGTTTATCTTTATCTTGTACCAAATGCCCGCAGGGCTAATGCTTTACTGGACGGTGCAAAATATTTGGCAAATTGGGCACACGTACCTAACAAAACGTTATGTTGCCAAGCACGAGGCCAAATACTCTGAAACTGCCGTGGCAAAACCTGCCAAAGCGTAAACCAAACTTAGTAAAAGATTCGATCATGGGATGAAACCTTTCAAGGGCTTTATTCCAATCAATCATCTAATATCACAAGCACTTATTTATCGATATAAGGAAGACCAGACCATGAGTCAGATTGAAATTATTGCTCGCTCAAAAGACCAAGCTTTTGAGAAAGCCGCAAAAAAACTCGACGTTACTCCTGAAGAGCTTACGGTTTTAGAAGAATACGATCCGGATGATCTGGATTTGAAGAACCTTGAAAAAGAAGAAGCCGACTTCCCTGAATATAAAAACGATGGCGAGCCGATCTTATTTGTCATCAGTATTAACATGGACAAAGCGATAATTCAAATTCGCGAGTGGTTGGAAGGGCTGATGAGCCGTTTCCAGAAGGGGATTCGTGTTGAAATGATTTACGAAGAGGGCGTTGCAACGGCCGTCTTCCACGCCGACGACCCCTCAATCCTGATCGGCCGCCAAGGGCAAACACTTGAGGCGTTGCAGCATATTGTCACACGTATTCTTCCGCGGATTGTTCCAAACTGCCCAATCATTCAGCTGGACGTGGGCGATTACCGTGAAAAACGCCTTGAAAAGTTGGAAGAAATTGCCGACCGAGCTGTTGAAAAAGCCCTTCGGTTTAAGCGAAATGTGGATTTACGGCCGATGTCCTCGCAGGACAGAAAGTACGTTCACAACTACTTGAAAGATGAACCCGGCATTAAGACGAATAGTTACGGAGCCGAGCCGAATCGCTATTTAGCGATTGAAGTTCCCGGTGGTGATAAAGCCCGCAGGGAAGGAGCCCGCCGAGGCGACAGAAAAGACCGCCCACAAGATCGCAGTCGTGGCGGCGATTCCCGTGGAAATCGGGAGAAAAATGGTAATCTTATTGAAAACAAACCCGCCCGTAAAAAAGATGCCAACGGCAACCGCGCCGATGCACCAGGCCCTAAGCAAGAATACTTTTACCGCTCAGAACCCCAAGAACAGCCTAAAAAAGTGACAATCGAGCAAATGCTGGAACGCCTGCCAAAAGATGCTGATGACGACGTTTACGAGGGGGATGAATTTTACGAAGATGATGTTGAAGGGGAATGTTACGAATACAACGCTGATGATGATCAAGACGATGAAGAGGACGACGATTCACGCCCCAAGGGTGGTCGTAAAATGATTGATGAACTTGAATAATTCCGCCCCACAACATTGGTTCTAATCCTGCAACCTCAACTCAAAATCCACGAAAAAGGTTTATCTTATGCACGGCAAAATTTACTCAGACATTACAGAAACAATTGGCAATACACCCCTGATTCGTTTGAACAGAATCGCTGAAAGCATTGATGCAACGATCGCGATTAAAGCCGAATTCTTTAATCCCCTTTCCTCCGTGAAAGACCGTATTGGCAAAGCGATGATTGAAGAGGCGGAGAAAGCTGGCGCCCTAAAGCCCGGCATGCAAGTGATTGAGCCCACCTCAGGCAACACGGGGATTGCCCTTGCCTTTGTGTGTGCGGCCAAAGGCTACAAGCTTACCCTTACGATGCCCGAGAGCATGAGCATGGAGCGGCGCCTGTTGCTGCGTATGTTGGGTGCTGATGTTATTCTAACACCCGCCTCCGGTGGTATGTCAGGAGCGATCAACAAAGCCTCGGAACTTGTGGAGAAATACGGCGCTGAAAACTGCTTCATCCCTCAACAGTTCAACAATTCGGCAAACCCTGATATTCACAAAAAAACAACGGCCGAAGAAATTTGGCGCGATACAGCCGGCAAAATTGATATTTTTGTGGCTGGCGTAGGTACAGGCGGCACGGTTTCCGGCGTTGGCGCTATTTTAAAGCAATACAATCCTAACATTAAAGTTATTGCCGTAGAGCCAAAAGATTCCCCCGTTATTTCCGGCGGTAAACCCGGCCCTCACAAAATTCAAGGTATTGGCGCCGGCTTTATACCAAATAACTTGAACAAAGATGTTTTGGACGAAGTTGTGCAAATCACCAACGATGATGCTTTCAGCACGGCGCGGGAAATTTGCAAGCTTGAAGGCGTACCTGCGGGGATTTCAACCGGCGGCAACGTTTGCGCTGCAATGCGCATTGCCCAGCGCCCAGAGAACAAGGGAAAGCTGATTGTAACGATTGCTTGCTCCTCAACCGAGCGTTATCTTTCTACCCCATTGACGGAAGAAGCCCGTGAACTGGAACGACTTGCGGAGCTTGAACGACTTGCGGAAGTTGAACGTCTTGCAAGCCATTAAGCTTTACCAATTCACCTAATCTAAACCGAACTCCACGCCTGAGCCCTTGTGCTCGGGCGTTGTTTATTGAACAATCTTATGGATCATCGACTCTTAGAATTGCGTACGTTATGACGTTGGCAACCGTTCAGATTGAGAATTTCAGGCTCATCCGCCGCATGGAATTGCAGTTGGCTCCGGGTGTAAATTTGTTTGTTGGCCCAAATGCTCAGGGTAAGACGAGTATTTTGGAAGCTCTGCATTACCTCTCCGTGGGGCGAAGCTTTAGAACAATTCGCGACAATGAGTGCCGAACCATGAGTTGCGAGCCGCAGGCGGTTACCAGCGCAACGGCTCACTTTAGTGCAGACGCTGACTGTAAATCTGTTGGCCCACAGAAAATACGCTTTGCCTACGCAAAACCCCGTAAACATTTTTGGCTAAACGAGCAACCGTTGCGAACGATCTCAGAGTTGTGGGGGCATTTTACAACGGTCATTTTCGAGCCGTCCGACATGCAATTGCTTCAAGGCCCACCGGGGAACCGTCGGCTGTTTCTGGATCGATTGTTGGGGCAATTGAACCGGGAAAACCTTGCCTCGCAAAAAAAATATGCGGAAGCACTTAACCACCGTAATGCTTTATTGAAAGCCGCGGGAAGTAGAGCTCGAAACCCTCAAACCGCTGAGTTTGAAGCTTACGAAGCCCAAATGGCAAAATATGGCGCCCTTATGGGTGAAAGTCGTATTCGGTGTTTGACTAAGCTTTCCCATGAAACGCAGGAGCTTTTGCAGCAAATTGCTCCCGGAAAACAGAGCTTACAAGTGCTGTACGAACCGGGTATTTCTGGGTTCAGGCTTGATGATTCTACGGAAAAAACCGTTCAATTGCTCAAGGAAGTTTGGGCCTCGAAACGCAAAACCGACTTGGAGCGGGGAACAACTACCCAAGGTTTTCACCGAGACGACTTCGCCCTTAGCCTGAACGGGCAGGATGCTAGAACCTATGCCAGCCAAGGGGAAATTCGCTCTTGCACGTTGGCGGTGCGGTTGGCGGAGCTAAGATTATTGGCGAATGAACTTCCGGGGTTGCCCCTGCTGTTACTGGACGATATTTTGGGGGAACTGGCTCGGTAT
>DAIOTT010000082.1:0-15368 GCA_036751885.1 Candidatus Sumerlaeota bacterium | reverse complement strand
AAAAATAAGGCCGATGGTGAATGGTTAACTTACAACGTAACACCGGGCAGTGTTCTGAATTCAGTGCGCCTTATTTACCCTAGAAGACGTGCAGACGACATTGAGGAATTTATGAATCAACCGCAGGAGAAGAAACGAATTCCGATTCAGGTTGAAGGAAGCGCGTTCCCCGGGATAAACGTGCTCCCAGGTTTAGTTCCTCTAGACCCCGAACAAAAAAGGCGTCGGTTGTATTTGTAGTTCCCCATGAATCTGATTTTATACCCATTCAAGCAAATTGCCACAGCGATATTTTTCCCCTCAAACGGAACAATGCGGGTTCTAATATGGTCTGCTAGTTTAATTGTTGTGCTGCTGTTATCTAGCTATGCTGCTTGGCAAATGGGTACCGTGCGTTACTACTACCAAGGCCAACCAAATGATTATAAATCCAACATTCTGCGAAGCGGAAACTTCCAACTTTTGAATGTGCTTGCCAACAGTAGAATGGAGGGGAATTTACTAGATTTACCCTACTATTTAAATCAACCCGTAGAACGATTCACCACCGGCCCTTTGGCTGAACAGTGGGCCTTGCTTGAGGATGGTTCCTACAAATTTTCCGATACTGAGACAATAATGCAAGTGACACTAGGGCCAAACGGGGAGGTTCAATCTTACACGATTATCGCCATGGGTTTTGATGAAAGCCTAGCATCCAACATGATGATGCGGATTCGCTCCCGCTGGAGTCAGCCGCGGGTTGTTCTTCAACCATGGACGATTGATCCGCTGGTGGGTAATACAGTTGCTTGGTGGACGAATAATCTGTTGATTGAAGTGAATTGGGAAAAAGTACAACGCGTTCCTTACCGGGAAAAGGAACTTACCTTCAAATTTGAAGCCTTAGCTAATTCTCACCCAGAGTATAACGCAAAAATACAAAAATTTGAAGCCGAATCGAAAGCTCCCCAACCATGAGTGAAACAACTAAACCGCCCCATGGTAAGGATGCTTCCGCTGAAGGTAGTCAATCAGCAGGCGCGAACGACGCCTCAGCAGGCAATGATTCTACAATTGCTGCAAACCCCCAAGAACAGCACCCACAAAAAGAGCCCGCGCAAACAAGCAATTCTAACGAGCAACTCGTGGTTCACGATGAAGCAGAATGGGAACTGCTTCTGACTGATCCGCCCGCTGCTCCCCCGCAAGAGTTGCCGCCTGCGGAACTACCCATTCCCCCACGGGATAAAATGATCTCCTGGCTGAAAGCCTTGATTCCCCTGCTGGTGATTGTAGCTTATTTCATGTACAAGGCAATCACCGGAGGGACAGACGCTCGCCCCTCCGCAGATTTTGATGAGCGCCGGGATTTGGTGAACGTGAAATTGCCAGATTCAAAGGAACCCGATCTGCAACGGCAGGAGAAAAAAGCCCTTGAAGAATTAATTCGCGAACTGAATTTTGCCTACCAAGCGCGCGATTGGAAATCCGTGCAAAGCCGAATTGCAAACGCATCAGAGCGGTTGCAAAAAGAAGAAATCATTCGCGCCTTTGAGTTGCTGACTCGCATTCAACTTGGGGAGCGCTCCGGCAAAATGAATCAGGAAATTGCCATTCTGCGCCCCTACATTGCCCGCAGCAGCGAGAAACGACTTGTTGCCGCTTTGGATGTTGCAGAAGCCAAAATCATTTTGCACTACACCCGCAACCCGGATGATTTTCTTCGTCATTCACCCCGCTTAAGATTGCTGATTGGCAATCAACCCACAATGACACAAGAAGTGTTACAACTAAGAATTCAGTTGGCCCAAGTATTTGAAGGCTTCGGCGATTTAGAAGCCGATAAAGCCGGGATTATTACCCAAGATCAAGTGCGCCTTTCCAGCGCGCGGAAATTTTACCAGCACGCCCTGCGCTGGGTTACATCAAACAAAGATTGGCTTGCCCTTGCACCGATTGACGATGGATTGGCCGCGCAGATTTCAAGCAGAGTTCAAGTAAAATTACGCCGAAGCAACGAACGTTTTCATGGGCCCTCCTTACCGTTCACCGGGAAAGATTCCTCCACGTGGAGCGGGAAAAAAGCAGATCCCCTTCATGATCTTCCGGGGGGACAATGGTGATTCCCAACCCCGATCATCACTTGCCGGCCGTTGAGCAACGCCCGCTTCTTGCTTCGCAAACTGCCGGGCCAATCCTACCCCCTAAAACAATTACCGCACAACAGTTCTTCTACCGCTTAGGGCTTCTGGCTTGTGCCGTGGTGTTTTTGCTTGAAGGGGTTGATCTAAAACTTCAAGCAGGTTTGTTGTTATTTGGCCTTTGGCTTTGTAATTCCCTTGCATTGCTAATGCTTCTTCTTGGTTGGAAAGTACTGGGGGATTGGCGTTCACCGCTAAACCAAACCCTTGTTGGATTAACCTCCGTTGTGATGCCGCTTTACAGTTACTTGGTATTTGTCCCTTCACCTAAGCAGGAGGAGAACCTTGCATTAATTACTCAAGCCGTAGGCAATGCAAGAACATTTCTAGAGGTTGTTCCCGGCGGAATGTTTATTGGCGCAACAATTCAACTTCTCGTTTTTTTTGTTCTTCTGATCATCGTTCTCATCATCACAACGTCACAATCAGAGTTATTTCAACGCACCGCAACAACCTTGCTTTACGCAGGGCAAGCAATTGCGCTGCTGGTGATTTACCAGAACGTGGAGGTTGTGTTATCTATTTTCTTTTTCCTGTATTTTTTGAAATCAGTTTGGGAAAAACCGCTGATTCTTTCACAATCACTGGAATGGCATTTAAATGCGTTGCAACTGAGCTACCTGCGCGAACTTCTGAACGAAGGCTCACTTTCCACGGGGCAAACAAAAGTCTACCTACGGCAACAGGCGCCGTTATTCGCAGAACTTTTAGAACACCAGTTGGTTGAAGTTGATAGCATTGCCCGGGAGATTTTACCCGGTAAAAGATTGAACAATCATTCTGCAGTTCAGATTTACAAAAGCGCAAAAAGTATGATGCGCCGTGGAATTTGGATTGTGTTTGGATTGCTTTACTTGGTGTTGCCCGACTTATTGCCGTTTACGTTCATCGACGATATAATTGTGTTGTTGATTGTATCAGGAATTGGGATCGATTGGAAAAGCCTCTTTCAAAAACGTCGTGAACCTAGGCCTTAGTGGGCGAAAGAATCAGTTGTCGATTTGGTTAATTTCCACGTTGTAAATCAACAACTGGCGTTCCTTTGTACGCCATAAAAGAAGGGCCTAGGCCAGCAATCATTCCACTAATCAAAACAACGCTAAGAGCAAATAATTCTTCCCGATTCAATACGAATGGGCGAATGCCAAAGCCTAATTGATTGCGGATTTCATGGGCAAAAACTACCAGCCCCCCATGAGCAACCAGCCAACCCAACGCAACGCCTAGAAGGCTGATTAAAAGCGCCTCGAACAAAACAATCAGAAACACCTGCGACGGATGAGCCCCTAGGCAGCGCAATATGGCAACATCACGCCGGCGCCGTTCCCCCGCCTGATACAAGCTTGTTAGAATGGAGAGCACCGCAACCACCACAACGAGGTACGCAACTATCAGAAGCGTGCGCTCCATTGGAGAAAGAAAGTTGATGTAAAGCCGTTGAATTTCCTGAATGGGAATTGCCGCCATCGTGCTGGTTGATTCGGTAATTTCTTCCGCAAACTGAAACCGCAACCCCGCAGACTTCAGTTGTATGAGCACGGCGGTTACTTCCCGTTGAGTGCTTTGTACCGCAGGAGCAAACGCCCAGGACGACTCCAATGCCGTGGGCTCCGCTGAGGACTCGGTAGCATTTGCAGAATTCACCCCTTCAACTTGAGCCCTAGTTGTTGAGGGGTTCGCTGCCCGCGCTGAACCGTAAAGCGATTCATGCAGCGCTTTTTCAGCATCGTGCACTTGCCAAGTTGCATCTAAACTGGAGAAAATTGCTTTATCTTGTGAGGTATTAGTGGGCTTTAGAATCCCCACAACGGTGTAAGGGAATTCATCGTGTTCTTCGCTTCCTTGCAGGGCAACTAAACCATGGGAACCAACAAATGTATCGCCCACACGAAGCCCCGTTTCCTGAGCAGCAACACTGCCAAGAACGGCGTTAAACGGGCTGCTGAGATCCAGTGCGCCGGTTCCGGCTTGAAAAAACTTTTCCTCGGTTCCCTGTTCCCCAAAGCGGTTGCTTTCCACCTGAAACATTTCCGGCACGGTTCCAACAATTCGGAAGCCTTTGTAATTATCACCCAACCCAATGGGGACGGCGCGCTCCACGCGGAAATCTGATTGCAGCTCCGCAACAATACTCTCGGGTATATTACCCGTGGGAACATCCAAATGGTAAATGCTGGAAAGTACCATTTGCAAAGGACTACCCTTTGCGCCCACAACGGAATCAAACAAGTAACTTTCGTTTAGGAACGTGCGCTGAGTTTCCGTGCGGATTGTTAAAACCAAACTGATTAAGGCGCTCCCCAATGCAACACCGATGATTGTAAGAATGCTCACCAGAGGGCGCGCCAGCAAATACCGCCAAGCAATGCTCAGTAAGCTCATGCGCCGGCCCCTTGGTTTGCGAGAATAAACGCACGGCAATCAATTTGCCGGTCAAGCTTCTGGGCCAACTGCAGATCGTGTGTCACCATCAGCAAAGCGGTTCCGGTTTCTCTGCATGAATCAAATAGCAACTGAGTCACAGAATCCGCCGTTGTGGGATCCAACGCGCCCGTTGGTTCATCGGCCAAAATCAGCTGCGGTTTATTTGCCAGCGCCCGGGCAATTGCAACGCGTTGGCGTTCGCCCACGCTTAGCCGGTGGGGCTTAGCATTCAGCCTGTGCCCAAGGCCCACTTGTTCCAGCAACTGCTTTGCCCGCTCCCGCTGAGCTGCAGCTTGAATGCTACGGCCAAACTTAAGCCCCAGCAGCACGTTCTCCAATGCCGTGAACGCATCAAGCAAGTGGAAGGACTGATACACAAACCCCATGTGCATGCTACGAAAGGAATCTAACTGACGAGTAGATAATTCCTTCAACGATTTACCGAAAACATTGACAGTGCCTGCATCTGGTGAAATCAAGCCTGAAACTAAATTCAAACACGTGGACTTCCCACAACCGCTTGGACCGGTAAGAGCCAAAAATTCCCCCGCCTGAAGCTGAAGGCTTTCAACCAAAAACTCAACCGCCGGGCCGGAGCCAGAACCGAGTTTCTTATGGCAGTTGGCAAGTTCCACGATTGTATCGGATTTCACTGGCCCTCCTGTAATGGTTGAAACGGTTGTTTAGAGTTAGACCACCGATTGGCGATTATGACGCGTGGTTGACGTGGTGGACGATGTTGACTTAGTGATTGTGTTCACCTTCGGCGTGGTCATGGTCGGAGTGGTCTTCAGCGTGGTTGTCAACTGTTGCGTGGTCGTGATCAGCGTGGTCGTCGTGTGGTTCGCCTTCGTGGCTGTGCCCTTCATGACTTTCCGTCTCCGCAGTTGCCGCGTCTGGTTTTCCGTGAACGTGAGGGACGCCTGCTAAGCGCATCATTTTGTGAGTGACAGGGCTGAAGGCAACGATGATGCGAGCCTGCTGTTCAGGCGTAAGCTCTTCTTGAAGAAGCGAATCAAAGTCCTGTGTCAGGCTTTTCAGCTGATCTTGCAATTCCTTGATTTCCGTTTTTGATTGAGCATTCTCAGGTATTGCATCGCTTGAGAGGGCAAGAAGTTGCCGATTCACCAAGGCAGCATTTTCAATCACGCCGTTAAAATCACTGGCTTCCATTTGCGCCATCAGCACGTGGCTAAGGTGATCAATTTCTTCAAGCTTAGGCCAACTAACTTTTCCCGCCGCCGTTTTGCTCGTTGCATTTTTATCAACATCATTACTCGTGCTAAACGATTCCGATGAATCGCTACACCCTACCAAGGTTACCAACAGGGTGGAAACAAGGAACAGGTGAATTGATGTTTTGAAGAAGCTCTTGTTTTTCATGATTGAAAATTACTCCGCGGAATATTGAGTGTATTGTGGAATCAAAATCCAGACCGAAACGTGAGGATGACTCTCAAAATCAGTGCAATAATTCACGGCCAAGCATTCCACCGCAAGCCTTTAACTACACTACCCGGGAAGCAACAGTATAAATCAGCGTTGCCCGGCGGTGATTACTTTCGGTAATCTAGTCAAACAACTCTAAGACCTTCCATGCAGCGCAGAACCCCTTCCTTGAAATCCCCACATCAACCACAGCATCAGCATAAGCCTTTACGCATATGCTACATCATCGGCAGCCTTGCCACCGGTGGGGCTGAAGGGCAGTTAGTGCATTTAGCCAAGGGGTTACAAGGGCGTGGGCATAAGGTAATGTTGATATTATTCCATGCAAAAGGCAAAAAGCGGGTTGAACAATTACGGGCGGCTGGCGTGCGTGTTTGGTGTATGAATGTGCCAGAATTACGCCCAATCCTTGGGCTAGCGGGGAAATTCGCAGCCTTGAACTGCTTGTTGCAGTGCAGGGCCTTACTGCGCCGTTGGCAGCCCGATGTTGTTCACCCCTTTTTCTTAGAATCAGAGTTGTGGTTAACGCTTTGCCGCATAGGTAATGCCAAAGGCTGTGTTGTTACAAGCCGCAGAAGCTTGGCAAAAACAAAGGACAACACCTGGTGGAAGCCTTGGGCACAAAACCTAGCAAACCGCCAAGCGCAAGCAGTTGTGGCAAACTCCGAAGCCGTTGCCCGTGATTGCTTGAAAACAGAACGCAACTTGCCCAAACACTTTCACGTGATTTACAATGGTCTGGAATTAAGCCAAATTCCCGTGCGCACAGCCCCACCCATTGGCCCAAGCCAGCAAGTGGTATGCTTGGCAAACTACCACCCCTACAAAGGGCACCAAGAGTTGATTGAAGCATGGGCGCAGATTGCAGCAGAATTTCCCCATGTAACGCTGCGTTGCTGCGGTCGTGATACGGGGATGCTGGCACAACTGAAACAGCTTGTTTGCACCCTTGGGCTTGAGGAAAGAGTACAACTTATGGGCCCCACGGCAAATCCTTTCGGCGAGTTGCAGCGCTCTGTTTGCTTGGCCCACCCCAGCTACGAGGAGGGCCTACCGAATGCTGTGTTGGAAGCGCTTATCTGCAACGTACCCATTGTGGCCACAACTGTGGGCGGAACACCCGAATTAGTGCAGGGCCTAAACCATTACGGGATGCTTGTTCAAGCCAAAAACTCTTCCGCCTTGGCAAACGGCCTTAAAACTGTTCTTTCTGCACCAGAAGCTCACCAACCCAACCGTTCCGGCAGGTTCACCGAATGGCGCAAAAGTTGGGCTAATAACCGCGCCGTTCAAGAGTACGAGAAGCTATACCACACGTTGGTAAATGCCGAGCATAAGAGTGAATAACTGGTTTCTATCGGGTTGATTGTACCCCACGAACTCTTGAACCCGCAACCTACTGCGGTGAATCAACGGTTTGCTTGTCTTTAATTCGGTACCCAACGCCCCCCACTAGGGTTCGCCATTTTGTCCCCCGGATCAGAATCAAATTCAACACGGAACGGCGTGTATCTACCGTGATATTCAGCAATCCATCTAAGTTGTGTTCCTTCAACAGTTCCTGATAAGTGCCCGCATAATCAGAGCTTTCTATCCCAACAAGATCGCGGGAGCCAAATATCGGGAACCGGGCGTTTACGCCCCTGCTTGCTTCCTCGGACTGAACCCAGTGCAGGATTTCAACCTCTTCCGGCGAATAGGGAATTACGGGGCCCGAATTAGTTGCCGTTGCCGGGTATGTTGTATTGTTTGCCAACAGCGCAGGGGCCGATGCGCCGGGGCCTAAGCGCACCATAGGGGCACACCCTTGAAGGGTGAACAACAGCGCTATAAGCAGAAGGGATTTGTTGAATAATGCTAAAAACACTAGGAACTCCCCCTGTTATTGAGTTGAGTTGATGGGCGTTTGCACAAAGGTTTTTTCATCTGGCATGCGGCGATAACGGTACCCTTGGGCTGAAAGTTTTGTTGTAACTTTCGCAAACAAAATAAAGTACCACTGAAAATTTGTATCAACAGTCACATTCATTACCCCGTCCGCCCCTTGAGCGCGGGCTTGGCGCATGAGTTCCGCGTAACCGGAATCACCGCCGGAGTAAACAAAGGCAATCCAAGTGGATTTTGCAGATGCATCCACAGGGCCAAGGAGCTCAATATCGTCTCGATCAAACAAAATCTGATGCTGCATGTTCGGGTTTAAATCGTTTGGGTAGGTTGTATCAGAGTAGATGAATCCGGGGGCAGCACCGCCGGGGCCGATGCTTGCACACCCGGTTTGAAGCAGAAGAAACGCACTGAATAGCAGTGAATAAAGGTAATGACGGGGATTTTTCATAGGGAAGTTAATCCAAACTGGGTTTATTATTTTACAGCATGAACACCTGTGAAGGCGTACCACACGGAATGGGAAGAGTGGTGTAACAAGCAAGGGTTTTTTGTCGTTTTCCGTTGCTTCCTACATTCGTTCAGACTCAGATAAACCTGATATTTCGCTAGTGAGCGATTGTATTAGTTAAGTTTGAACATCAATTTTACAGAAAGCGCCTTTGTTTGAAGCGCTCGGTGAATACAACGTATTCTCCTGGCAGCCGCTCCCAAAGGCGAATTAAAGGATCGATTCCGGAGTAATGCAAAACAAAGTTGTGATTAATCGTGGCGACGCCGATATTCGCGTTGCATTTTTAGAAGACAATCAACTCGTTGAATTTCACCAAGAACCCTTCAATCAAAAATCCCTTGTCGGCAACATTTACCGCGGGGTGATTCAGGATGTTATTCCCGGTTTGCAAGCCGCATTTGTGGATATTGGGCTGGAACGTAATGTTTTTCTCCACTTCTTAGATGTACGCGCTGAATCCCTTGTCATGACTGAATCCAACTTGGAAGAGGCGTTGCAACGGGCCTCGGAAACAATCATCCCCGGGCGGATTGTGAAAAAGGGACGTCGAGACCGCGTTGACCTTAAAGCAGGCATTACCGAAGCCCCAATCGCGAAGGGCGATACAATTATTGTTCAAGTGGTGAAAGACGGCATTGGCGATAAAGCCCCCCGAGTTACAACTAACCTAGCCTTGGCAGGCCGCTATGTTGTGCTGCTCCCCTTTCCCGGCCAAAGCGGCGGCGTTTCTCGCAAGGTTGCCATGGGTAAAGAGCGCTTTGCCCTGAAGAAAATGCTCAATAAACTCCGCTCAAAATCCCAATCGTTTATCATGAGAACCGCTGGTTTAGGTGCGGCCGAAGAACAAGTGAATGCTGATGTAGAGCGCCTGCAGGATGTATGGGATGAAATCACACGCTCCTTTCGCTCAACCAAAAAGCCGAAGCTTGTTTACAGCGATCACAATATTGTTGATCGCATGGTGCGGGACGTATTTAACGCTGATATTGACGAGATCATTCTGGACGATGCGATTCTTGCAAGCGAACTGAAGGAATCACTTCAAATCTACATGCCAAAACTTGCCAACGTAGTGGAAGTTTACAACGGGAATGAGCCCATATTTGAGGCGTTCTCCATTGAACGGCAGCTTGATTTAGCGTTGGACAACAAATACTGGCTGAAAAGCGGCGGGTATTTGATTATTGAAGAAACCGAAGCCCTTACAGCGATTGATGTAAATACAGGGCGCTTTACGGGCTCCAAGGATCAGGAGCGAACAAGCTTTAAAATTAACATGGAAGCCTGCGAAGCAATTGCCGATCAAATTCGCCTGCGGGACATTGGCGGCATTATCGTGATTGATTTCATTGATATGCTCAACACCGGAAACAAACGCAAAGTTACGGATGAATTTCATCAGTGCATGGAGTTTGACCGTGCCAAAACGCAGATTGGCCAAGTCGGTGATTTTGGCCTGCTGATGTTGACTCGCAAGCGGAAAAATAAATCGCTGAAGAAGCAAATCTTTGAAGATTGCCCTTATTGCGAAGGCAAGGCCCACGTGTTGCGCAAAGAGGAAATCTGGCGCCGAATAAAAAGCGATTTGCTGCTGATGTGCGAGGATGCAGTAAAGCTAAGCGCTATTGTTGTAACATGCGAACCCGCGTTGGCAGAATTTCTGGAAACCACCTACAAATCTTTCGTTCGCAAAATCTCACAATCCAACCAACTTGATATCATCATCCGCCCCGAGGCAACATTACACCGGGAGGACTTCACCCTAACAGGAATTGAACGGCCGGGTCGCGATGCACTGCTGCTTCCCGGCCAGCGGCTTGATGGGCGCCGCACATTCAACGATACATTGCCTTACGACTCCATTTCAACTCAGGAAATTGTGGAATCCATTGCAGATTGGGAAGAACCCGGAGCAATTGAGGAAGTTGATCCCGCCGTTGAGGAGGATGATTCCTTGCCAAAACGCACCCGCCGCGGGCGTAGAGGTGGGCGCAGACGTCAGCCGCTGGAGGATGAAGTTGAATCCTCAGAGGATCTGCCAATCGGCTTGGAAGCGATTGACGAAGACTTAGGGGAAATTCAAGAAGTTGCCGCCCTAGACGAAGAACTGGAAGCAGAAGCAGAGAAACTTGCAACGGAATCCTCCGTAAAACAAAACGGTAACCCCTACGCTGAATCTGCTTCAAAACCCTACCACAAACACGAGCAGAAACCAGATCACAAACAAGAACAAAAGTCTGGTGCTTGGGGCGCAACCAAACCCGCGGCCAGTAGCGTTGCACCGGTCGTACCGGGCGTTGATGCACCCTTTAAGAGTAAGCTTCAGGTTGTAAGCCGTAATTCGCTTATTGTACCTAAGGGCGCAGCAGGCGGCTCGGACGACCGTGTGAAGGCAATTGAAGCCGCAGTGAAACAACCCAGCAACCGGAGCTTGGAAACCCTCAAGACCGTGAAAATTCTGTCGTCGTTTGATAAGCGCCTTCCCAAGCCGGAGGTTGCCGCTGAAGTTGCTGTTGAAAAACCAGCAGCCGCCGCAACACCCGCAGTAGAAGCCAAGCCAGCACTCACCACCCCATTCAAACCGAGCAGAAACCTACAAGTTGTTGCCCGCTGGGGAGCGAAAAAAGAACAGCCTTTAGCAGAAAAGCCCGCCGTTGCACCACCCAGTGCAACAAAGCCTGCCGCTGAAGCTAAACCAACTGAAGCCAAAGCAACAGCCCCCGTTGATGCAACGGCGAATGCTGAAACCAAGCCCACGGCAAAGCGTTCCAGAAGCCGCAAATCAACGGCCGCCAAACCAGCAACCACCACGGCGAAAGCACCTGAGGCAAAAACAGAATCCGCCGAAGATGCAAAACCAAACGATAAACCTGCAACGCCTAAGAAAACCGCTACAAAGCGCCCTGCCGCTAAGAAAACAGCCACCAAGGCAACAGGAACCGCCGCAAAAGCTGCCGCTGATAAAGCCTCAGAACCAGAAAGCAGAACTTCAGCAGCGAAAACACCCCCAAAACCGGCTGGGAAATCTGCAAAAGCAGAACCTGCGACCACCGCGAAAAAAGCGGCAACCGATGCAACAACACCCGATGATACTGCAGATGATAAACCGGCAAAAAAAACTACTCCCGCGCGAGCTAGAAAACCTGCCAAGAAAGCCGATTCGGCTGAGTAATCCTCCCCTTATCCGCTGAGACTGAGGGGGAACAAAATTCCCCCACTCAGCTTCAACGGGTGATTTATAACACCACACAGAACCGCCGACGAAAGAGTGTACAACTATTATGATGGCAACTGATCAAAATCCTGAGACAATAAACCGCATTGCCCGCACCCGCGAGCGCATGGCAAAAGTTAAGAACAGCCAACAAACAACGATGCTGACGGCGTTGGTTTTATCCTTAGTTGTGGCGGGAATTACCGCATTAGCTTTGCTTGGAACTTGGGTTGCAAAACACTCCCATGAGTTTGGGAATAAACCCTCCTACGGGGTTGAAGCTGAACCAACTGAATAACAACTGGGAAAAGCAAGGCAGTTTCAAACGCCCTGTTATCGCATGTTATTCAATCCTTTACACTTACGCCTACTGCGATAACCAATTTGTCTTCTAAAAAAACCCTCAATTACCCTGTTCGCCGGTTGCAAATATCCATGGCAACTAGGGCCGTTATTCAGGCAACGGTTACGCTTACCGTGTACACGATTGTCGCGTGGTTGGTGCTGACGCAACAAGCCTCCCGCGATGTGTTGGTGTCGCGCATTAATACAGCGCTTGAACGCACCACGTACGCCTCCAGAGTGTTCCCAGCTGAGGAGTTTGAGAAATCTGTTTTCTCGCTGAACCCCGATGAACAAATAAAATTTCTTGATGATTTTCGGAAGTTTGCTTTCAGCAATCCTTGGAATGATCTTGATCCCCAAGAGCAGGATGTTTCTGTACTTGTAAAGCGCAACGGCGAGTGGATTCACCTGATGAGTTCAATTCCCGCTTGGGCGGGTCAGCCTTGGGAGTTGGATCCCTTTAGGGAGGAGATTACCAAGGGTAGGGCGTGGGGAAACTTTATGCTCACTGAAGAGGATTACCTGCGGCAACGGGTAGAGCAAAACCAAACGAATCAGTTCCGCAAAAATCTACCGAAGTTTGTTCATGTTCATGTAAACCTGACGGAAAAATTAAGCCCCGAATTTATAGAGTCTGCCCGGGAACAAGGGTGGGACTTTACCAACGCACACTTAGTTTTCATTGTAAAGCCGCTCACAAGTTCCCCGCTATTTTTTGAACTACTTGTGTTTATTGGCCGTTACTTGCTCATCACGTTTTTGTGCATGCTCCCGTTTATCTTCTTAGTTGCCAACAGGGTTACAAAACGAGCACGCCTTCTGAGGGGTGTTTTGGTGAACATTGCGGAGGGGGATTTAACCAGCCGCGCAACAATACCCGGCAACGATGAAATTGGCCAACTTGCGGACCACATAAACGGGATGGTGGAGGCTTTGGAGGACCGTGAACGGTTGCGCTCAGCGGTTCGCCTTGCGGGGCAATTGCAGCGAGGCTTGCTCCCACAAGCGCCCCCCTGCAGCATGGAAACAGGGCTGGAAATTGCCCAAACCAATAAAATGTCCAATAGGGTGGGCGGGGATTTTTTTGACTACCTGTGCGACGGGAAAACCCTAACTGTAATCGTGGGTGATATCAGCGGTCATGGGTTGGAATCTGGCCTGATGATGGCCGCCTCCCGCACGGCGCTGCGCATTATTCTTCGCTTGCAGGAAACCCCCAAAAACATGCTGCACCGCGTAAATGCTCAACTACGGCAGGATCTTTCTCACGGGCACTTTCTTACGCTTGCCGTGCTACAAGTGAATCTTGCAACACGGGAGTATTGGCACATATCCGCCGGCCATGAACCCAGCTTGCTTCACCATGCTGATGGAACAATTGAGCAATTGAAATCCACCACTGTGCCGCTGGCGATGTTCAAGGAATTGCCAAATGTAAAGGAACCCATTCAGGGAACGATGCAACCGGGGGACATGCTGCTAATTTCCACAGATGGTTTACGGGAATGCTTTAACAATGAGGGACGCCAGTTTGGGCAAGCAGAGATTTTACGGGTAATGAAATCCGCAACCAGTGCTCAGGGGTTGATTGACAATCTTTTAGCCGGAATTGAGCAACATCGTGGTGGGCACCCTGTGGAAGACGATATAACACTAGTTGCCTTGCGAGTACCTGAAACGGCTGCTGCCGGTGTAGGGGAACAACCCCAGTGACACTGCTGCAAGGGATACTATTATTACTGGCGGGTTTAATTGCTGGCGTGGTGAATACAGTGGCGGGGGGCGGCAGTTTATTGACGCTGCCCGCCCTTATTTTCTCTGGCATACCCTCCGTGGAGGCTAACGCAACAAACCGCCTTGGCGTATTAGCCCAGGGCTTGGTTTCCACGCCAAAAATGTTTCAAGCCACAGAGCCAGCAACAAAAAGCTATTTGTACGCCCTGCTGCCTACCGCGATTTTAGGGGGGATTTTAGGAACCTGGCTGGCCGCAAATATTTCAGGCCAACAGTTTGATAAAGCCCTTGGCGTTTGTATGATCATCATGCTGATTTTAATTTTTCGCAAAACAACCTTCACCGCCGTGGAGAGCAAGCCGTTTTCAACCTTAAGCCAAAAAAAGAAACTCCTTATTTTAGTGAGCTTTTTTGGTCTTGGGTTTTATGCGGGCTTTATTCAAGCCGGTATGGGAATGGTGACACTGCTGGTACTTTCCCTGCTTTCCGGAATGACGCTGGTTCAAGCGAATGCCTTGAAAGTGATGATGATTTTACTGATCACAAGTTTTGCGCTGCTGATTTTTGTTCTTGCTGGAATAAAAATCCACTTACTCGCAGGGCTTATTCTGAGCGCAGGGCAAATGGTTGGCGCAGGGATTGGAACACGCTTAGCCCTAGGGGCTAAAGGGGAGCAGGTGATTCGCTTTGCGCTGATTGCCATGACATTGCTGAGCGCTGCAAAACTCTTTTTTGGGGTATAACTTTCACAAGGCTTATTGAAACAGCCAAACGTTTCCTGTGCTTGGTACTACGTTCAAATAGATTTGCACAAAGTTAAAGTTTGAACTTCTGTTTTGATCAAAGAAGGAAACAAAAAGATCCGGCATGCCATCGGCATTTATATCACTCAGGCTTGGGGTGGAGAAACCAGTAGAGGGATTCAATCCGATTGTTAGGGGGTTGGCGGCTTTTTGAAAATTCGGCACGCTGGCAGTGCCAACGTTGCGGTGAAAGAAAAGAGCGCCGGATTCTTCACCCGTAATGGCATCTAAATCCCCATCGCCATCAAGATCAGCAAAGGCGATGGACGAAAATTTTGTTGCTAGTGGCTGAAGCCCAAAAAGACCGCTGCCACCGGGTACTGTAAAGGCGGGGGCGTTCGGTGTTCCGGTGTTGAGTGACACGGAGAAGGAACCATTTTCCAAGCCCCAAATTGCATCGGCGTCGCCATCGTTATCCAGATCGGCAAAGGTTAAGAAACGCTCGGTTGTGAGTATTTTCGGAAGCCCCCCGGGCAAGGTTGTTTCTGCAGTGAAGCTAGGCTGCTGAGGTGTCCCCTCGTTTCGGAAAAAATCCAACTCATAGCGCGCCTGCAGCTGAACGTAACCAATGGCAAAAATATCAAAGTCACCGTCCCCATCAACATCTACCACACTGAATAAGGGCGAACCGATGAACCGCGATGTATCAACGGTGAAGCCCCCATTACCAAGGTCGCGCGTGGCAAATCGCGGCTGGTTGGGGGTGCCAATGTTTTCAACAAAGGCACCTTTGCTATCTTCGAAAGTAAATAGGTCGATGTCACCATCGGCATCAAAATCCGCGAAGGCCAAGGTGTTGGAGTAGGTTTGGCGAAACA
>DAIOTT010000081.1:5877-15647 GCA_036751885.1 Candidatus Sumerlaeota bacterium | reverse complement strand
ATTTACGGCGAGGGGCTTTACCGTTCGCCAAGCGGGAAAACCGTGGCGAATGTGGAGCGCACGTTGGAGGATTTGAAGGCTCGCCGATGGGAACCGTTTGACCCCGAAACCGGCGAGCAGCTTCAGCCGATTCCCACGCCGGAGAGTAAAACGCCGATCTTGAAGTCCGTTTATGCCCTTTCCAAGTACGATCAAGAGCGCCTTTGCCTGATGCTGGGCGAAGCTCATAACCGCAGTACTGTGGCGTTGCGGTTTTTCAATATTTACGGAACCCGGCAGGCTCTTTCCAACCCGTACACGGGGGTGCTGGCAATTTTTGCCTCGCGCTTGTTGAACGGCAACCGACCCCTTGTGTATGAGGACGGCGAGCAAATGCGGGATTTTACGAACGTAAAGGATGTTGCCCGCGCGTGCCGCATGGCGCTTGAGGCGGATTCAATCCCTTCGGACGTTTACAATGTTGGGGCAGCGCAGCCCTTGAGCATTCGGGAAATTGCCGAGCGGTTGGCTGAGGTGATGAATGTGGATTTTGCGCCGGAGCTTGCTGGTAAATACCGCTTTGGGGATATTCGCCACTGTTACGCGGACGTAACGCGCGCCCGCGAGGCGTTTGGCTTTGAGGCGAAGATTGATTTCAATACGGGCTTGGCTGAGTACATGGAGTGGTTGGCTAATCAATCGGCGGTGGATAGCGTGGAGCAGGCAAACCGCGAGCTGCAAACCAAGGGCCTTACAACGTAAGGTTTGGCTTTTGGTTTGCAGGCTGGGATCAGGCTGGGATCAGTTGTTACGTTATTGTTTTTAGTTCACGCGAAGGCGCAAAGAACCGCAAAGTGCGGTGGAGAAGAAGAGGGCAAAAACCAATTCGCGTCCTTCGGGGACTTCCATTAATAGGCCGGGTGCTCCGTAGGAGACAAGGAACCCCAAGGCGAAGGGAAATACCATCCCGAGTATGGAGACATAAATGGCTGCTTTACCTTGCCTGAAGGCGGTAGAAAGATCCACTTCAAGCCCCGCAACTAGATGGAAAAGAACGATTGCTAGGGTGGAAATGCTTTCCCGCGCTAAGGTAACGGTGCCTTCACTGGGAAAGATGTTGGCACTTAGTTCTGGCGCTAAATAGCCAAGAAGTGTGGGGCCTAAGAGGATGCCGGCTAGCAATTCGCCCAAAACGGCGGGTTGCTGAAAGTACCGGGCGATTTCCCCAAGCAGACGGGCGAACCCGAGCAAGAGCCCCAGACTGAGTAAAAATAGCGTAATCTCTGAGTGGCTTATTTGAAATCATCCTCCTGTTTTCTTGTAGATGAATGAAGTTAAACAAGTTCGTGCTGAAAATTAGGCTGAGTGGAAATGGGTTCCTTCAATGATCGTGAGTACCCATTTCTGCTGCACTAATTCAATCCACTTTTAGGGCATTATTATAGCTTTGCATCAACGTTGAATCAATCTATTGCAATAGCCGTGTAATTATGTTTCTGTAAAAACTAATGTGCTAAATAGATTTTTCATCAAGCGGGGATTACCCTTTGGATTTTAAGGGGTTCAACGGGGTTTTCGCTATTTATTTTGTGACTAACGAGACAAAGAGATCATGCAAAACTTTTATAGCTGACAATGACAAAACGATTAGAACCAAACTTTGATGGAAACTCAACGAATCAGTTTCTAGCATTGGCCGAAATTCTTGAGAAAACTCTTTTGGTTTTATCCCCGAAGGAGAGCGGTGATACCTGCGAACTTCTATATACCAACAAAGCGTTCTTCCGTAAATATGGGTATAAAGAGGCGGAACTTTCCGAATTTTCTACCTCGGAAATCATCGGTTTTTCGGAGGCTGATTCATCACAAAAGAAATTGGAATCCCTACGGTCGGGTGAACTGACGGATCTTAACTGCCGTATTCGGCAAAAAGACGGGACTTATCTTATTCAAAAAGGGAACGCCTCGAAAATTCCTTGGGCGGGCAGCGAGGCGATTCTATGGGTGGAGGATGAAAGCGTTAGGCCGGTGGAACCAGATGAAAAGCTGCGGGAAAGCATTGAGCGGTTTAGATTTGTGTTTCAGGCAACCAACCAAATCATCTGGGATTGGAACCTAGAAATTAATCAGCAATACTTGGCGGATAATTTTTACCCGCTGTTTAATTATACTAAAGCAGAAATAGAAACAAGTCATGAGGGGTGGAAAGCGCTATTGCACCCTGATGACCTATTGGAACTTACGCAGAGTTTACAGCATTTTGTTTCGGGGGAATCGGGAGATTATTGGTGCGTTGAATACCGGCTGAAGCGTGGCGATGGGACCTACGCGCACGTGCTAGACCGGGCAATTTTGATTCGCGATAAGTCGGGGAAACCCATTCGTATTTTGGGATCCATGGAGGATATTTCAAAGGAGAAAGCAATTGCGCAAAACCTGATTGAAAGCGAAGAGCGCCACCGATTGATTGTTGATCACCAAACGGAGCTAATTTACAAATGCCGGCCAGATTCCACGATTACGTTTGTGAATCAGGCGTTCTCCAAGTTTTTGAATATTCCGATTTACGAGCTTATTGGGCGCAAGTTGTACGACTTTTTGCCTGATGAAGAATTACTGCGCGAGCGGGTAAATTTTGCGGCGATTATTGAAGGGAAAACCCCGTGCACCTCAGAGGCTTGCACCTATGATTGGCAAGGAACACTTCATTGGCATTTGTGGAAAGATATTCCGATTCTGAACGCTGATGGTGAAGTAGGGGAAATACTTTCCGTGGGGACTGATATTACGGAATTGAATCTTGCAAGAAAATACCAAAGCGAACTGAACCGCCAATTGCTGCAGTCGCAAAAAATGGAGTCCATCGGCAGGCTGGCCGGTGGGTTGGCGCATGATGTGAACAACATGCTTTCAGCCATTTTACTGCACTCGGACAATGCGTTGATGGAGCTGGATCGGGAGCACCCGTGTGCGGCTTCCATTGAGAAAATTCAACTCGCCGCAGAGCGCTCCACGGGGATTATACGTCAGCTTCTAACGATTGCACGCAAACAGCCCGTGGCGCTGCAACGCATTCAGGTAAACAACTCAGTAGTGGGCATTCAAAAACTGTTTACAGGCTTATTGGGGAGCAAGATTACCCTGAAATGTGAGCTTGAAGAGGGCATTGATTTGATTGAGTGCGACGGGCCGCAGCTGGATCAGGTTTTGACGAATTTAATGGTGAATGCCCGGGATGCGTTGAACGATGATGGGGGTGAAATTAGTATTTCAACAAAACAGGTTTTTTTGAGTGCGGAAGAATGCAAACAATTATCCCCAATCAGCGTGAACTTTGGGGAGTTTATTTGCCTAAGCGTTTCCGATACGGGGCAGGGAATCCCGGAAGATTTATTGCAGCGAATTTTTGAGCCTTTTTTCACGACGAAAGAGCCGCAAAAAGGCACTGGGTTGGGGCTTGCGATTGTTTACGGAATAGTAACGCAACATGGGGGTGCAATACGGGTTAGCAGCAAGGTAGATTTTGGGACGAGGTTCGAGTTGTTTTTTCCGGTGAGGCGGAACTAAGCAGCAAACATTTATGCAGTTAAGCCGCTTTTATACATGATGGCTGTTTCACGGAATTCCTGATGACATTGGGTGAATGCCTTTAGAATACGGGAGTCAAACTGTGTGCCGTTGCCCTCTTGTAAAATTTGGCAGCACTTTTCATGGGAGAATGCATCCTTGTAGCACCGCTTGGATGCCAGCGCGTCGTAAACATCAGCAACGGAGAGAATTCTTGCGGACAAGGGAATCTGTTCTCCGGCAATTCCATCGGGGTAACCTTTGCCGTCCCACCGTTCGTGGTGTGAGCGAGCAATTTCAATCCCCATCATCACATAATTACTGCCCGGGTGCTCTTGATTTACTTTTTCAAGTGTAACGGCGCCCAGCAGTGTGTGGTGCTTCATGATTTCAAACTCCTCATGAGTAAGCTTGCCGGGCTTCATGAGAACGGAATCCGGAACGCCAACCTTGCCGATGTCGTGCAGGGGGCTTGCCATTTCCAGTGTGTTTTGAAAATCGGGGGTGATTGCCCCATTGAATTCGCCGGCTTTGTCCAGCTGATGGCAAAGCAGGCTGCAGTAGCGGGCAATGCGCTCCAGGTGGTTTCCCGTTTCGGGATCCCGGGATTCTGCTAATCTTGAGAGGGCAAAGATTGTTGCCATTTGAGCGCGGGTAATTTCCGAGACTTGATCGCGAACGCGCTTTTCAAGGAGCTGGTTTTGGTGCTCAATAAACATTTCGTGCTGGAGTTTTATGCGCTCCATTTTGCGTTCCGCGAGGCAGTTTTTAATACGTGTGTGAAGCAGGGCGCTTTGAATGGGTTTTTGAATGTAGTCTTTCGCTCCTTTCTCAAGGCAGGAGATCGTGGCTTCCAGAGTGGTGTTTGCGCTGACCATAATTACTGGCGGGTACGGAGGGGTTTTTACGGCTGAAGGGATGCGCTGCAATACCTCGTACCCGCTAAGCCCGGGCATCATATAATCTAACAATACAAGATCAATCTGGGGTTTAAGCTCAAGTAATTGGAGGGCTTCTTCACCGGTTTTTGCGCTGATGGCTTGGTAGCCGAAGGTGGTGATGAGATCGCACAGCATCATGCAATTTGCTTCCACATCATCCACAACCAAAATTAGGGTGGGGATTTTTTGGTTTTCAGCAAATTGCGGCCTTATGATTCGGTTGTGGAAGGTGTTGCTCATAATCGGGTTTCGCTGCTTTGGTCGTCAAGGGATTGAATCATGCCAAGAAAGTTTGAAGCGTATAGGGGGCGGCGAAGAAATACCGATGCTCCGTACCGTTCAAAGAGGGATTTAAGGGGGCTTTTGGTATTGGGGATAATCCCGAATAAGGCGGCTTTACTCAGGTTTTTGGTTGCCTTAAGATCTTGGAGCAACAGCTCGGTATCTTGCATGTTTAACTCAAGCCCTAAAATCACTACGCGAGCCTTTTGAACTTGAATCAGCTCCAGCAGCTCCTTCTTGGTGGAGGCCAATACGCTGCGGTAGTCGCACAGTTGCAAGAGTTCGATCATGACCGCTAAGGATTGTGAATCATTGACTGCAAGAATGGCATTCTTGGAGGTTTGTGTAATTATGGAGCTAACTTTGATAATGTCTGAACTGGATCTTTCGTTTGGTGTGTTGAAGGGAAGCTTGAACCAAAATTCCGAGCCTTTTCCCTCTTCACTGTTGAGCCCTACGTGGCCGCCGTGCAGCTCCACCAAGCGTTTCGTAAGGGCAAGGCCTATTCCTGTTCCCCCAAGGCGCTCGTCGCGCACGCGATCTGCCTGGTAGAACTCGTTGAAAACCCGCTGTTGATCGTCCTTTGAGATACCAATGCCGGAGTCTTTTACTGTGAACAGCACATCACCGTTTTCCAAGATTCTTCCTGTGATTTTGATTGTTCCATTTTCCGTGTATTTCACGGCGTTTGTTAGCAAGTTGATTAGGATTTGGCGAAACCGTTGTGGATCTGCCGGGAGCTCTTGGATTTCCGGGTTTACTTCGTTTACAATTTCCAAGTTTTTCTTAACGGCCTGCACTTCAATCATCTCAACACAACTGTTGATCACTTCTAACGGATTGATTTTTTGTACATTCAGTTTACTTGCGCCGGAATCAATTTTGGTTAGATCCAACAAATCATTAATCAGGCTTAGCAAGTGATTTCCGCTTTTTTCGATTTGGTTGACGTAGGAAGTTTGCTTTTCGTTGAGGGCTCCGAAGTGAGCGCCTTTTAATAAGTCCGAGAATCCTAAGATGGAGTTCAAGGGGGTGCGCAATTCGTGGCTCATGTTGGCGAGAAATCGGCTGCGGTGGTGGTTGGATTCCAGCAGCTTCAAGGAAGCTTCCTCGGCGATGCGCCGCGACTCCTCAAGGTGCTTGGTACGATCAGCAACTTTTCGTTTTAGCTCATCGTTTTTTGTCTTCAAGATTGTGACATCAGTTCCCTCAACCAGAATGCTGGGAACCATTTTGTGATCAAAGAAGGGCTTGAAGCTAAACTTCATTTGGAAGTGCTTACCGGTTCGTGAAATCAGCGGAATGCTGAAGTCGCACTCCAAGCCGGCAATGGTAGAGGCAAATGCATCGGAGACGATGAACTCAAAATTTTGTGCACTACGCCAAATTGGGAGTCGAGATAATTGGCGGTTGATGATGTGGCTTTTGGAGGGTAATTCCATCAACGCTAAAGCCGTATTATTGATATTCACAATGTCGCCTTTTTGATCCACAAGAAGCATGAATTGCGGGGAAACATTGAAAATGCCGCGAAAGCGGCTTTCAGACTCAAGAAGTTCGATTCTTGATTTGTAGCGTTCGATGCTGAACCGGGAAGTGCGCTCTAAAATGTCCGGCGAGAGATGACCAACAAGGAGTATATCCACGGCGCCAGCCGCCAGCGCTTTTGTTTCAAGATCGTTGTTTCTTGCGTCTGTTAGGAGGAAGATTGGCTTTAGCGCATTTTGCTGGGAATAATTCGCCATAAATTCCACGGCATCGTAAGCTGTTGTTGATTCTCTGATGTAGACAACATCAATCGCGTGATTCTGGATTTGCCTTTTTGCCGTGGGGATTGCATCAGCCGAAAAGAACGTTGCGGGTAATCTTGAGAAGTCACGAACAAGGGAGGAGTAACGTTCTAATGCTGCTTTATCCGCATCAATAAATAAAATGTTATTCAACCCATGTCTCCACGCATACAAAAAAACAGCAATTCTGTTGAATGATAGAAGCCAACCGTAATTACTTGAATACGGTATTAGCAAGAAGCATGTTAGCTAATGCATGTGTAATAATTTGAAAGGATTTCAAGACATTTTGAGTTGTTTAAATATACATGTAACGTTTTCAAGTTGTTAGATGATTAGGCAAGTGCTGATACAATTGCCGAACACTTTGCCAGCAGTGTGTACAATTCATCCAGCTTGACCATGTTTGGCCCGTCGCTGGGGGCTTTATCAGGGTTGCGGTGTGTTTCAATGAAAAGGGCGTTTACGCCAACGGCACAAGCGGCGCGCGCCAGCACGGGAACAAATTCCCGTTTGCCCCCGCTGGCATTTCCCAACCCCCCGGGCTGTTGAACCGAGTGGGTTGCATCAAAACAAACGGGTAAATTTGTTAGGTGCTGCATTATGGGCAGAGAACGGAAGTCGGAAACAAGATTTTTGTAGCCAAAAGTTACGCCTCGTTCGGTTAAAAGCACATCATGACAGTTCACTTCTTGGAGCTTTTCAACCACATTTACTATGTCTTCGGGGGCCATAAACTGGGCTTTTTTTACGTTTACGGGTTTGCCGCCGCGGCCAACTGCTTGAACAAAATCTGTTTGACGAACGAGAAACGCGGGGATTTGCAAAATGTCCACAACTTCAGCAACGGGCTGAATCTCTGCTTCCGTGTGAACATCAGTCAGAATCGGCACGCCAAGCTGTTCTTTTACTTCGGCCAAGATTTCCAACCCTTTAGCAAGGCCAAGCCCTCGAAAAGAGGTATTACTGCTGCGATTTGCTTTATCGTAGGAAGCTTTGAACACATACCCAAGGCCCAGTTTGTGGCACATTTCCTTCACGTTAGTTGCTAAATCCAGGGCATGTTCGGCGGATTCCAACACGCAGGGCCCTGCAAAAACAACCAAGGGGTTTCCGCCGCCAATCGGTACGTTGCCGATGCGGAACTGGCGGCAGGTTTTCAGCGTTACAAGGGGGTTAAATGCGTCGGTCATGGTGGTGTTCTCCGTGTTTTGCAAACGTTGGTAAATGCTATTAGGGGGAACGATCAAGGAACAAGCTAAGAACGCATGTTGCGCGAGTTATTCAAGTTTTTGGTGGCACTTATCACCAATTTGGCGATGATTTTTCACCGATAAAAACTAAAGTCAATAAAATCAGCCGTCTAAATTATGGCCCTTTTCTTGTGTATCAGATTGCAATTATTTAATTTCATAAATCACAACCAACTTAAATTTTTAGATAAAGGGTGGAAACTAGATGGTCTCACCAAACCACAATACGAAAGAAACCGCAACTCCGCTTCCTGATGTTCAAAAAACATTGGATGAACGGGGAATTGCGATTGATGAAGTTGGGGTTTCAAACATCCGTTACCCTCTTACATTCCCTCTGCGAGACGGCGGCGCGTTCAACACCGTTGCAAAGGTCTCGATGCGAGTATCACTTCCGGAAACGGAAAAGGGTACTCATATGAGTCGGTTTATGATTGCCTTGCAGGAGAAGAACCGTGAACTCCGGCCGGGAACTGTCTCGAATATACTTGAGCACCTTATTGAGATGTTGAACGTAAAAGTTGCTTTTCTTGATATGAGCTTCCCAATCTTCCTAAGCCGGCCGGCGCCGGTTACGGGGTTGGATGGTATTTTGGATTACGAATGCTCCTTCAAGGGAGTTCGCACGGATTCCGGTGAATACGAGAAGATGCTTGAAGTACGAGTAAATGCTGCAAGCTTGTGCCCTTGCAGCAAAAATATTTCTCAGTACGGCGCTCACAATCAGCGCAGCTTAATCACGATTCGCGTTCGCGAGGGCAAAGGCACAATCCTTTGGTTTGAGGATTTGATTGAAATTGCCGAAGCAAGCGCCAGTTGCCAGCTTTACCCGATTTTGAAACGACCCGATGAGAAATTTGTAACAGAAAAGGCTTACGAGAATCCGAAGTTTGTAGAGGATATTGTTCGCGATGTTGCCCTGAAGCTTCAGGTTCTTCTGGATGATAAGCGTATCGGGTACTTCTTTGTTTCAAGCAACAACTACGAAAGCATTCACAACCACGATGCGTACGCTCAAATTCAGCGGGGCAACATGGGCCAGTTGTTGAGCAATTTTAGCCAAGGGTAATGCCGTTCTCGCTTTCCTGATGAAAAGTGATGAGGAGAATTTTACGATGACTCTTCTTTTTTCCGCCTAATTTATACAAAAAGCCTTCAACTGTGTGTTGAGGGCTTTTTGTATGGTGAGTTGGGCTGCTTTGATTTTGCCTGTTTAATTTCAGCAATTGGTTCTTCAGGGGCTTGATGCTTTAGGCCCGTGGTACTTCAGGCACTTGGCACTTCAGCTGATGGCATCAGATGTGGGGGTTGATCTGTGGGGGGTGCGCTGGCGAACTCCGCCGATTCCTCAAGCCCAAGGGTTGGGCCGGCGTAGAGCGGGCTTTCAAAACGCTTCTGGTAATTCGTCCATCCAGTTTTTGAATCACTAGCTTGGGCGGTCAACGTTTGGTAGCTTGTTAGGTAAGCATCGGCATAATCTGCGTAGTGTAGCACTAAAGCCTCTTTGGTTTTTGGCACAATTGGGGAGCCATACTCTAACTTACCGTGATGACTTAGGATTAGGTGTAAGATGTGGTGATGGAACTCCGCGGGGAACCCCTCTGGTTCTCGCTGTAGGGAGCGAATGGCGGAATCTACCATGTTGGCGCCGATGCTGATGTGCCCTAAGAGTTGCCCTTCTTGGGAGTAGCGGATGGTGCGGCGCCATTCAAATTCGCGGATTTTGCCGACGTCGTGCAGCAGGCCAGCGGTTACAAGGAGATCATGGCTGTAGGGTTTGTAGAGTTGAATCAGGTGTACGGCATGGTGCACCACGTTGAGCGTGTGTTCCAGCAAGCCGTGGCGATAGGCTTGGTGAATGCTGGCGGCGGCGGGGGCGGTGCAGAAGAGATCGCGAAAGCGCTCGTGGCCAAAAAGGCGGGCCAACAGGCGTTGGCAGGCGGGGTGCTTGACTTGGG
>DAIOTT010000081.1:0-5867 GCA_036751885.1 Candidatus Sumerlaeota bacterium | reverse complement strand
ATCCAATCGTTCAGCTGGGCTTCCATCTCTTCCCGGCTGCGGGGGCTTACGGCAAGAAAATCCTGTAGGTTTACATCATCGTCCTGAAGGCGGTTGATCTTGCGTAACACCAGTTGGGGGGCGCCGTTGAACTCCGAGGCGTTGGCCTCCACGTAGACGAAGTCCTCCTGGGTGATTTCTTTGTCTAGCAGCGGGGCGTGGTTGTCCCACATGACGGCCGCCACTTGCCCGCTGGAATCCCCTAGGGTGAGAAAGAAGTAGGGATCGCCGTTTTTCTTTGATCGTTGCTCCACATTGGCAAGCAGGTAGGGGCTTTCGATTGAATCACCGGGGCGAATTTCAGAACAGGGTTGGCGTTTGAGTGGTGCGGACATTGTTTTCCTTTGTTAGTTGCTGGCGCAGAATAGAGGTAAGTAAAAATTGAATCGGCAGTAATCGCAATTGCTTAATGCAAAACAAGCGATACTGCCGATGGTTTTACTGATGTACGACTTGTGAGTTAATCTTGTGCGTTGCCTTGCCATGAGCCGTACATGGGGTTTGGAAACACGATGTACTCATTGCCTATGGCGCTGAATGCGGCATCAGGCTGAGTGCGAATGCTTTGCTCAAGGTCAGGAAAATCCATGATGTTATCGCCTACGTACATCACAATTTTCAGGGGAGGCCAGCCGGCGGGCGACGTGCCGGTTTCAATTTCGTTCCAACGACGTTCTTTCTCTTTATCGGGACTTCCTTGGCGCAACATTACAAGATCAAACGGAATATCTAGGGTCCGCAAATTGTCCTCAGTCGCTTGTTGTGTTTCCACGTAGCGGTTGGAAACAATGACAACTTTACCGCCGAGTTCTTGTATTTTTTGCATAAATTCCCGCGCACCGGGCAAGGCGCCGGCAATGCGGCGTTCACACCAAAGGTTCCAAGTTTCCTTGCTGTAGGATTCACCCTTCAAGCTAATCTCTTTTTGGTAGAGGGAATTATCCAAAATGGTTTCATCGGCATCTAACGATACAGCCCATGTGCCGGGCTGTGCGTTGCGGGCAATTTCTTCAAGCTTGGCTGTTGCCAGTTTGAACCCTTGAAGATAAACGGCCCGCTGTTCTGCTGCATTGCGGAACCAGTGTACATCGTTCGGCAGTGTGGGCGCTGCTTGCTGCGCAACGGGTTGTTGAACGAGGTGGGTTTCTTTTGAAGAACACCCTGAGGCAACAATTAGCCCAAAGGCTATGGTAGTAAGAATTGCGTTTTTCATGGAGATTTTTCCCTGCATGTTGAATTTTTGGAAGTATGCTCAAGCGCGGGAAAATGGGTCAACTCAAGACTCATGAAAGGAAATTTGTGTTTTTGGTTAGGAGATTATGAGCGAGTAGAGCACGATTTGTTTGCGGCGTTGTTTTTGGCGAATTGTTAGGCGGATTGTTGATGGGCGGATTGTTGATGAGGTCATGACCGTTTTGATTTCACAAACGCCCCATTAGCCTGTGCTGCTTTTGTGCGCATGCGGCCGAGGGACGCCAACTCGCGACGAATCAGGGGCAAGCTAATAAAGGAGCACACAGTAAAGATCAGCCCGCCAACACCAACAACGGTAAGGCGCTCCCAAAGTGTGGTTGCTTGGTTTGCATCCCCGTACCACGTGTACAACCCTAACATCAAACCTCCGGGTAGAACGGCCAGCATGATTCCTGCAAAAGATTTTCTAAGGTTCAATGAACTCAGCACCTGAGGGCTTACAAGCTGCAATAGAACAACGACCCGGAACACCGCCACGATGCTGGTTGACATAGCAATTCCCGCTACTCCGAACCGGGGGGAAAGCACGGCGTTGAGCAACGTATTAAGCAACACACTTACAAATAACCACCACACAAGCCGCCAAGGATTTTTTGTGGTAAGGCTTGCGCCAATCAGCAACAGTGACATGGCAATAAAGGGCATGCCCAGCGCATAGCCCCGCAGGGCTTGGCTACACAGGGACACGGCGTGAACATCAAACGCGCCGCGCTGCAGTATTATGGCCACAATGGGTTCTGCCATAAATAGTACCAGCACACTAATGGGAATACCCGCCACTAAAAGCAGGCGAATGCCTAACAATAACGTGACACGATAAGCTGCTTCGCGCCCTTGAGCTCGGTACCGGCTAAGCCGCGTAAATAGGGGAACGGCAAGGGCAACACCCAGCAAGCCGGCGGGCATGTTGATGAGTTTATCTGAATAGGAAAGAGCCGCTGTTGCCCCTTCCCCCAACCGAACCGTGAAGAAGCGATCAATTACCAAGTTTGCGCCCATCAGTAAAGCTGCAAAAGCCGCCGGCCAAAACCGATGCATCCAAGCCTGATAGTCTGCCATTTCAAACTTTGGTTTTGCCAAGCGCACATCTTTGCCAACGGCAAGTTTGTAGCAAAGCACTTGAACCCACTCTGCCAAAAAGAAACCGAAGCAAATACTCAGCACCCCAAAAGGCGCATGGGTTAAGACGATCGTTAATATTAAGACTACGTTATAAACTAACGGTGTTACGGCGCTGCCCACGTGGTTGCCCCGGGCGTTTGCAATGCCAGAGAGCATGCCTGCCATGCCAACGCCTACCAACGTAAGCGAACCCAGTACACAGGCCATGATAAGCGGCAAGGCAACAACTTGCATGGTTGCTAAAGCATACCACGCAATAAGAGAAGTAAGAACGGCAAGAATCAGGGAGTAGGGAATGAGCCGTTTTGCCAAACGCCAAACCCCCGTTGTGGCAAGCCCTGCAAGTCGCTCCGTTGCTAACCCGGCGCTGGCCGCAACACCGGCCCGCACCAACCCGCTGCCTAGGGCAAGCGTAATCACCGCGGGGAGTGACATGCCAAGGTACAGTGAATCCAGCTGCGCGCTTACTCCGAAAAGATACGCTGAAATTACTTCCCGCGCCAGCCCTAGAATCCGTGAAAGAATGCCGAGTACCAGTAATCCCCCGGCGGCCCAGCGCAGCGTTGGCAAGCTTTTAGGTGCATCAGAAAGCAGGAAAGGAGAAACACGGTTTACTTCTCCTAGGCGGGCGGCGGGCGTTTTGCCTTCGGAAGGTGCGTTGCTGTTTCGCCGACTCAAGCAGGTTCACCGCTTGGGCAGGAGTAGAGTGTGTGTTCGCCAAAACGTTTTGCTGTGTATTGGGCTGCAAGAATTAATTGGTGCAGGCGTTCACATTCGCGCTTCCCAAGAATATGGGGGTGGTACTCAACCAATAGGTGGTGAATCTGATGGTTCTTCAACAGGCGTTGTGCCCCCTCCAGCACGCCGACTTCTCCCCCTTCGCAATCTACCTTTAGGAGGTGTATTTGTTCTAAGTGAAATTCTTGCGCTAATGATTCCAATGATTTGATTTTCATGGGTTGTTCACCTGCACCGATAAACCAGAAGCGTTTAGCGCCAGAGGCGCCGGTATTGACATCCGAGGCGAGTTGCAATTGAGCAACGCCTTCCGCAGCGCCGATTCCGAAGGGTACATGGTGCAGCACCCCTTCAAGCTGATTGAGTTGGCGGTTGCGTTCAATCACCGCTTTCAACCGTTGTTGGGGTTCAACGGAAATCACGGTTCCTTTGGGCCCTACAATCCGCCCCGCCAGAACGGAAAAATACCCCTCGTTTGCCCCTACATCAACAAATGTATTACCCGGTTGAAGAAGTTTGGCAATCAACTCCCCAACTTCTGGTTCGTAAAGATTACCAGCACTAAGAAAACGCCCTAAATTTGAGACCGGATCGATCCAATAACGGGCGCCTGATTCTACCTGAATGACCTGACGGCGAATGCCCAAGAGCGGCTTTAAGATCGACGTCAATGCATGAGGGCGCACCCTAAGGAGTAGGCGAACGAGCAAGCTTTGTTGAGGACGTATTGCGCTCATAAGAGGGTGGAGGTGCTTTCACGATTTTAGGCCGCACACACCGTGATGATTGGCGCAGCGGAATTGAGAATTGGTTGTTATTCTGAATCATCGGCCCCGATTGTACGGCAATGGTGATTCACTGAGGTGAACCGGTAAATTTGATGAAAACCCAAAGAGCAAAGCAATGTTCTTTTTGGGTTTATTCTTTCAACGCCTTTTCAAGGTGTAGTATTCCAGAACACTTTAAGTAGAAGATGGGCGATTAATTTGTTAAAGCTTCCTGCAAAAGTTGATTATTTGCGCATAAAGATATAATATCCTGACAATTACTCTAGGTATTTTTATTTTTCAATATTAGACGCATGGTTTTTCTTGTTGCCTACGTCGACCCAAAATAGGACACATAAGACGTTATTTCACCCCAATGCCCTAGTGTTTGTGATTCATGGCTCGTATTCTTATAGTTGATGACGATGTAAATATCTGTCGGTTGGTTTCACGTGTTTTGGCATCGGATAATCACAGTGTAGACTCCGTTGGTACCTTTGAAGATCTTTTAGACCGTATGAAGTCTGCCAATCTGGACATTGTTTTTTTAGACGTTCATTTACCGGATAAACAAGGGGATAAAGCCATTACCGAGGTTAAGGCCTTGGATCCGTTGATGCAGGTGATTATCATTACGGGGGATTTGAGTGTTGAGCGGGCCGTAAATGCAATTAAGTGCGGTGCATCTGATTACATCACAAAGCCGTTTTCGAAAGAATCCATTGCCCATGTGGTTAAGAGTGCGATGGAAAAGCGCAAAAACATGGTTCAGGAAGTGACACGCCAGCGAGATCCGCTGAACTCTATCAATCCGGCAAACCGGTTGATGGGGACTTCACGCAAAATGTGTAACGTGAATCTGATTCTAGGTAAAGTTGCTCAAACCCCTAGCACGCCCGTGTTGATCGTAGGGGAATCCGGTACGGGGAAGGAGCTTGCAGCACAAGCGATTCACCATCAATCTTCCCGTAAGGACAATTCACTGATTAAGATTAACTGTTCTGCAATTCCAAGGCCGCTGATTGAATCGGAGCTTTTTGGCCACGAAGCAGGGGCGTTTACGGATGCTCGCTCCATGCGCAAAGGGTTATTTGAATTGGCGGATGGTGGAACAATTTTTTTGGACGAAGTCGGTGAGCTTGATTTTTCCGTTCAGCCTAAATTGCTGCGCGTATTGGAAGACCGCACCGTGACACGGGTAGGGAGCGGCGTTTCTCGCCCCGTGGATATTCGCGTGATTGCAGCCACTAACCGCGATCTGCAGGCGATGTGCCAAGAGGGGACTTTCCGCAAGGATTTATACTTCAGGCTTGCCGTAATGACCGTTCAAATGCCGCCGCTGAGAAAACACCCGGAGGATATTGAGGTAATAGCGCAGGCAATATTGCGGCAAAAAGCGTTGGAATTAGGCCGAAAAGTAAGTGGTTTTTCAGAAACAGTGATGCGGTTTTTCCAGAACTACACTTGGCCGGGCAACGTGCGTGAATTAAAGAACATGATTGAACGGCTCATCATTTTATCCGAGGGCGAAGTCATTCACTTTGAAGAGCGCCACCTAATGAGCTTCTCCTTCCTTGAATCAGATCAGGACTTCACGGAATCTTCCTTGGTACAGCGTGTGATGACAAATTATGAGGAGCACAACAGTGTTATGGAAGATTCCAAGCACTCCGTTGCCGTTGCTTCCCGTAAGGATAAATTCAACTCCGCACCCCAAAGCCCCAGCGAGGTGGTTCCGTTAGAGGAAATTGAAAAGCAAGCGATTACCGATGCGCTTACCGCTTGCGCCGGAAATAAATCAACCTGTGCTCGGCGCTTAGGAATTTCCCGCTCAACCTTACAGCGTAAAATTTACCAGTATGGTCTTGAGTCGGATTCAGAATAAAATCCACCTCTCAATTTTTTGCGGTAATTGAATAAAGTGCTCTTGCCTTGAAAGCTTCAGTT
>DAIOTT010000080.1:11503-15784 GCA_036751885.1 Candidatus Sumerlaeota bacterium | reverse complement strand
AGCTTGAAGAGGATGAACTTCGCGAATGGGGACGGTCAACGCAGAGCCGTAGACTTCACTTGTTGATGTAACAACAACCCGCGGCGTTTGCAGTTCACGAGCTGCTTGAAGTACATTGAGCGTACCAGAAATATTGGTTCCCACATAAGAATCCGGCGCTTTGTAGGAATAGGGAATGCCAATGAGTGCTGCTAAATGAAAAATCACGTCGCACCCCTGCGCAGCTTCGCGAACGGCAAGTGAATCGCGAATATCACCGGCTACAAATTTGATTAATGCTTTACTATTTGCTAACCAAGCTTTAGGGTTTCGAGAGCGGTAATGAACGAAGGCGGTTACATTGCAGCCTAAAGTTGCAAGGTGTTCCGCTAAATGACTTCCAATGAACCCACCAGCTCCTGTTACTAACACGCGTTTACCGTGCAGCGTTGAAGGGGAATTGTGCAGTTGTGATTCACTCATGAATCAAGGCTCCAACGGGGATCAACTTGGGCAGCTTCGTAGTCTTCCAAGCGGCCAATATCCAACCAATAACCACGGTGTACGGAACTTTGAACAATCCGATTCTCCGCCAATAATTTCAGCACAAGATGATCAAACCCGTAGTATTCGCCTTTGGGAACGTATTGTAAGAGTGATTTATTCAGACAATAAATCCCCATGGAAACTTGGTAAGTGCGCGTAGGTTTTTCCACAAACTCTGTTACTCGGCCCGTTTCGGGGTTTGAGTGAAGCACGCCGAAATCAATTTGGTGTACACGCTCATAAGTTGCAATGGTAAGGTCGGCGCATTTCTCTCTGTGTTCAGCTAAAACCTGCATCGGATTCAGATCCGTTAATACGTCGCCGTTCATCACCAGGAAATCATCACCAAGATCATCAATAAATGAAAGGGGTCCAATGGTTCCCAAGGGTTTCTCTTCAGTGACATAGTCAATCCTGAGCCCAAATTTTTCGCCGTTGCCGATTACTGCTTGAATAATCTCCGACAAATACCCCACACAAAGTGTTACATTTACAAAGCCCGAATCCGCTAACTTTCGAAGAACGAGTTCAAGAATGGAATGATCACCAATTGGCATCAGGGGCTTTGGCAGTACAGTCGTGTAGGGGCGCAGGCGCTTGCCTTTTCCGCCGCACATGATCACAACGCGGGGGCTGTTGCCGAGGGACGAGCTTGCTGAGGAATACGATGAGGAAGTCATAGAAGGGGCGCCGATTTTTGGGGTGTTTTTTCTATGCCCGATTTTGTATAAGTATCAGGACTACCGATCAATTCCTCTACCAGTTTACCCATGGGTTCAAGAGTTTTAGCCCAATCATAATGAAGAACAGCTGCTTTTCTTGCAGCAGCACTTGCTTGCAATCTCAGGGATTTACTTTTCAGCAACTGATCTAGCGGTTCATGGAAAAGCTGAAGGGACGAAGTGTAGATTCCGTGTCCTTCATCAGCAATAAACCCACGAGCACCCAGCTCGGTTGAGACAACCGGTAAACCCGCCCGCAAATATTCTGGAACTTTAAGGCTTGAGCCCGAGCCTGCAAGCAAGGGGTTAAGGGCAACATCTGCAATGCGCAACAAATAATCTTTAACGCCTGATTCAACAACGCCGGTGAAGATGATGTTTTCGGGAATTTTTTCAGAATGAAACCACCCGTTCACGCTTCCTAAAATAAGGAATGTTGCCTCGGGAAAGTGCCAACAAAGTTCATGCAAGATGAACCGAGCTGCATCAGCATTTGGTGGGTGCCCGCTCCCCAGAAAAATAAAGATTGGCTCGTTCCCTAAGCCAACTTTTTTCCTGAGCGAAAACTTTTCTTGTTCCGTTGCAGGTGTTACTAAAGTACAATCCACCCCGTTGGGCGAAACAATGATTTGCTTTGCCGAGATTGAAAACTCCTGAGCAAACATGTTTGCATCTTCCTGAGAAACAGTCGTTATTTTTGGGGAAAGATGAATGGCAGTTTTCTCTAACTTTCGCGCTTCTTTTACCAAGAAACGCCCCAACCATTTTTGCGGATAAAGCTTATCCTTCAGTAAATATTCCACATTATGAGATTCATAAAACACGGGAATTGAATTGGTAAACTTGTTGCCGATTGACACCATGTAGCTGTGATTTAAGATGATTAATAGAATGTAATTTTTTTGCTTTGCAATGATTCGGTAGAGTTTAACCGCTGCAGGTACTGGTACTGAATTAGGCAAAAGTGCAAACAGCTTTACAGGTGCATACTTGGAAACCAAAGCAAGAGTAATATCATCCGCAGAAACACCAATGGCAGCGCTAACAAGCCGGTCAATAAAGCGTTGAAATGTTCCGCGTGGAAGGTTGATTTCTTCAAACTGCGGATTGTGTAGAGTGTGCGCACCGTTTTGTTGATTCGTAAATGTTAATGAAAGAATATTATTCCCTTTGCGTGAAAGGTAAGCGCCCAGCGCGTGTAAGCGAATTTGCCCGCCCGCAGCAACGGGCGAAATCGGGTAATCATTCAACATAAGAACACGGGGGGATGTTCGCATTTTTGTTACATCAAGAAATTTTTGGGCAATCGTATTCCAATCAAATTCCGACTCTGCTTTTCGCCGAGCGTTTTGCGCATAAAGGGCCCGTTTTGCTGGGTCGGCTAATAAGTCCTGAATTGCCTTGGTGAAGTATTTTGATTCAATCACACTGCCGTGAATATCATTCTTCAGGTTCAAACCGCGAGCACCAAAAGAGGTGGTAATAATTGCAAGCCCCATTGCTAAATATTCAAGCATCTTTAGATTTGTTCCACTGCCAGAGAACATGGGATTCAATGCCAAATCTGTCCCGCGCAGCAGATCAAGCTTAATATCCTCGCTCACTAAACCAAACAGGCGAACGTTGTTGGGTATTTTATTCTCTGCAAATTCTTTGCAAACATTTCCGGCAATCAGAAATTCCACTTCCGGCAGCATGGGTGCCAATACGTTCACGATGAATTGCAGTGCTTCCAAGTTGGGGGGGTGAAAGCTGCCGAAGAACAAACACGTTGGCTTGGTGAGAATGTTTAAATTACGGCGAGCGGCGGCGCGTTGTTCCTGAGTTGGTGGTTGTAATTCGCCCGTGTTTACGCCGTTGGGAATCACAATCATTTTCTCGTACCCAATACCGTAGTCTGAGGCAAAGAAATCTGCATCCTCTGAACTGCAGCATAGGATGAGATCTGCTTGCTTGCACAGCTTGCGCTCCTGCAAGGCAACAAAGCGGGTTGCAAGATTGCGCAGCGGCCAACGCCCTGTTTTGAAGGACTCTTTGGCTAAGCGTGATTCCACGTTGTAGGAGTCGTAAACAAGGAATTGGCCTTTGCGGGCTTTCGGGTAAACTGGGTAAACAAAAGGGCTGGAGTGCACAACAACATCTGCCGCTGTTGCTGCCTTTCTTACTGCTTTGCGATAAGCGGAATCCTGGTTTGCAGCGAGCAGGGACACTAAGCCGGAGCACTCCTGAAAGCCCGCCCAACGATCAAAAAAATGGTGCCAAGCGTTGTAGGCTTTCGCCTTGGGAAAGCGGTACTCTAGGCAATCTGGCGCGTGCTGAATGGCTTCCGGCTGTGCGTCCCCGAAAGTGGGGTTCAACATTTTTACCGAGTAGTCTTTTGCAACGCGGGTTGCTAAATTCCAGTACCGCAATTCACCGCCAGATTTTGGCGGATTAAAGGCGGGATGAAAATTTAGAAACATAAGTTTCTTTTTCATAAACAGCTTTTCTAAAGTTTACTCGTTAGCAAACTCAAAGGATTCATCGCCTTCCGCTTCTTCAGGGAATAAATCCGGATGGGCTGTTTCAATAATCGCAACTTGCCGCAAATAATGATCTGCCAGAACTAGTGCCATCATACTTTCAACCATGGGAACTGCTCTGGGCAGAACACAGGGATCATGACGACCCCTTGGCATGAGTTCAGCAATTTCGCCGTCTTGATCAACGGTCATTTGTGGTTTTAGAACTGTTGCCACCGGTTTGAAACCGATGCGAAGCCGTATGGTTTCGCCGTTGCTTATGCCGCCTTGCACGCCGCCGCTGCGGTTTGTTTCCGTACCAATAAGACCGTCCTTGGGGATGAACAAATCGTTGTGTTCAGAACCTAGCATATAAGTACCTTGCAGGCCTGAACCAATTTCAAAGCTTTTGCTGGCGGGTAAGCTGAGCATTGCTTTTGCTAAATCTGCTTCCAATTTATCGAACACCGGTTCGCCCAATCCCGGCGGTACATTTCGGGCAACAACATCCACCGTTCCGCCCACGGAATCAC
>DAIOTT010000080.1:0-11493 GCA_036751885.1 Candidatus Sumerlaeota bacterium | reverse complement strand
CCGTCGCTTTTCACCGCCTTGATGAGTTCAATCATGCTTTCTGCCACACTGGTATCAGGGCAACGAACAATGTTTTGCTCTACATCTTGAAGGGAAACAGTTTCTGCATCCACGGTTGCTTCTATCTGTTGAACCCGTGAAACCCAGGCTACAATTTCGATGTTGGCAAATTGCTTCAGGATTTTTTTGGCAATTGCACCGGCAGCAACACGGCCGATTGTTTCCCGAGCTGAACTTCGCCCACCGCCAGACCAGTTGCGAATGCCGTATTTTGCATCGTAGGTGAAGTCCGCGTGGGAGGGCCGGTACAAATGCTTGAACGGCTCGTAGTCGGTTGCCCGGGCGTCTTTGTTGCGCACGAGGATGCAAATCGGCGTTCCGATTGTACGGCCTTCAAATACGCCGCTCACGATTTCAGCTTTATCTAATTCGCCGCGGGCGGTTGTAATTTTGCTCTGCCCCGGGCGGCGACGATCCAGCTCAACTTGTATTTCTTCTTCAGAAATCTCAAAGCCGGGCGGGCATCCGTCGATCACGACGCCTACCGCTCCGCCGTGGCTTTCGCCAAACGTACTAATCCGAAAAAGGGTTCCAAAGTTCGAGCTCATTGTTCTGTTACATCCAGCATGGTTGAAGTCAATATTTTCACTGCGCAATAACGTACTCCCACTCCCCCGGGTGTTGTCAATTCAGGAGGTGCGGTTTGTTCCACTTCAGGCCGTAGGGTATGAATATAAATCTAGAGTGTTTGCAACCCAGACAAGTGGCAGCCTAGACGGGAAGTTTAAGCGGATCTTTACGATCGTTTGCCAATCGGTTGTACAAGGTTTTCAAGCTGATTCCAAGCGTCTTAGCGGCGCGGGTTTTATCGCCGTCAAAGGATGCAAGGGTGCAGCGAATCATCGCACGCTCTACCGTTGCGAGGGAAGTTCCCACATGAAAGGCAATTTTTTGAGATTTATCTTCAGGTCGATTTGTACTCGCCAAAGGGCTTTTACATTCGTGCAGGTGCTCAATTTTATCATCAAACATTAGAAAAGCCCGATGTACGGAGTTTCGAAGCTCACGAATGTTACCCGGCCAAGAGTAATGAGATAATTCTGCTAAACACCCTAATGTGAAGGATTTATTTGCCTTATAAAGGGTGTTAAATTCCTTCAGGAAAAGTTGAGCATATTCCTTTAGGTGGTCTTGCGTTTCTCTTAATGGGGGTAAATGAATGGGGAAAACATTGAGGCGGTAGTATAAATCCTCCCGTAGTTTACCTTGATCGATTGCTTGGCGCACATTGCGGTTTGTGGCGGCGATAATCCGCACTTCGACTTGGATTTCCGTTTTACCACCAATTCGTCGAAACCGACCGTTTTCCAGCACGCGCAGGAGTTTAACTTGTAGTTCGCTGGGCATTTCGGTGATTTCATCGAAGAACAATGTTCCGCCTTGGGCTTGCTCAAAACACCCCAAGTGCCGATGGTTCACCCCAGTAAAACCGCCCGCTTCATGACCAAACAATTCGGACTCGATTAAACTTGAAGAAATTGCACCGCTATTGATTGGGATGAAGGGCCGTTGTGCACGTGTTGAAAGATCGTGAATAGTGCGGGCAACCACTTCTTTACCCGTTCCTGTTTCACCGCACAGCAACACGGTTGCGTGGCTTGGTGCCACACGCAGGATTTGTTGGTACACCGGGCTTGTGCGCTTTTCAGGAAACAGAACTTTTTTGCAGGAGTGGATTGTCTCTGCGTTGGCTGAATTCCCCTGACGATTGCCCTGTTGAATGGGTGGTAGTTCAGTCCACTCTTTCAGAAGTTCGCTTAGTTGATTCAAACTAACAACCTGTGTTTGGACCAAATCTGCATTGAACAATAAGTCTTTAGCCGTTGAATGGAGGGGATTATCATTTGAAACAACAATCATTTTTTGAATACAAGAGTGCTCTTTTTGGTGAAGGAGTTCAGCACCAGCCGCAAGCCTTGAATCTATGATAACAACATCCGCGGGATTACGCGCTAGTTCATGCGTTGCTTCTTGTAAGCTGCATGCCGTTACAAAATCAAAATCCAGCTGAGAAACAACATCAGTCAACGATTGCCGAAAAACATCGTCGTTCCCCACGATCAAAACGGTGGGTGTACATGTGGGAAGAAGGATTTCCATATTCAATTAGTCCTAATTAACAGCGCATCGCAAACGATGAAATGCAGAATCATGCTTTTCAATCAATTTACTCTGCTTCTAGTACTACTTGAGCAAACTTATCGGAAATCTGTGCATTTTGTAGAGGTTATTGTGCCGCAACTGTGATTTGGTGTTCAAGTGAAGAAGCGTAATTCTGCTTCAAAATTCATCGATAACTGTACAAATTTGATAAAATTACAGCAATATTCAAAGATTTCCGCCAATTTTACAACTATTATGGGCCTGAATTGTAAATCCGGGCAAACTTACAACTATTTAGTAGGAAGAAACGACGACGAATCAATAAGCTGAAAATTGGGGCGTTGGTTTAGGAAAAACAAACAAAATGCAGACGTGAATTAAGCCCGGCACATAAAATAAAGCGGTGAGAAATAGATTTAGAAAGAACTGCATGGAAGCGCCCCTCTCTAAATAGGCGGCTATTGGGGGGAATATAATCGCGAGTAATAGCAGTGCAGGTTCCATGGTAAATATTCCTGTGAAAGATCAACGCAAACCAATCCTTGCGTTTGTAGGCAAGCATGAGAAGAATTCGATTAGAAACAAATCCAAATGAACAGGTCAATCAAACCTGAAATGAAAATCCTTTTTTTAGGTACACCAGAATTCGCCGATGTATGCCTTAGGCGCCTGATAGACTCGCACCACGAAATTGTTGCGGTAATCTCCCAACCAGACCGCCCAGCCGGAAGGGGGCGTGTGCTTAAGCCTACCCCCGTGAAGGCAACAGCGGTGCAACACAATATTCCCGTCTTGCAACCAGAGCGCATTCGCAAGGCCGACGACTTAGAACACATTTTGGCCCATTACCCCTGCGATGTTGCCGTTGTGATTGCCTACGGTCAGCTTCTGCCCCGTGCGTTCTTAGACCACCCCAGATTTGGCTGCCTGAACATCCATGCTTCTCTGCTCCCCAAATACAGAGGGGCAGCACCCATTCAATGGGCCTTGGTGAACGGTGAAAAAGTAACCGGTGTTACGATTATGCAGCTGGACGAAGGCATGGATACAGGCCCAATTGTTCGCAAACAAGAGGTTGATGTGTTGGACGACGATGATGCCAAAAGCCTGATGGATATGCTCTCCGTTGTGGGCGCAAGCTTGCTGCTTGAGGTGCTGGAAGACCTTGAATCAACTCAAGAACTAACACTTATTGCGCAGGACGAAGAGGAAGCAACCTACGCGCCGCTGATCACAAAAGCCGACGCCGTTGTTGACTGGACGTTACCGGCTAGCAGGATTATTTGTAAGGTTCGCGGCTTTATGCTTTGGCCCGGCGCAGTGACACGCCTGAAGGACAAAGAGGTAAAGCTAACAGCCGTTGATGCGGTGGATCCCGATTGGGTGACACGGGAGTTTGAAGAAGAAGATGAAGTCCCTGTGCCAGGGCAAATTATTGAGGCCCTCAGCAGCAGAGGGATTGTTGTGATGACCGGCGACGGTTTAGTGTTGGTTAGCCGGCTAAAGTTTGCAGGCAAGCAGGAGATGGACGCACTTTCAGCGCTGAACGGGCAGTTGCTTGAAATTGATCAAATCTTTGGCGAGTATTAATACCAAAGCAAACGCTCGGCACAATGCCCCGGGCAATTCGTAAATGAGTTGCTAAAAGCAGGGTGAGTTCATTCGCAGATTAATTACTGATTGAACGGAGTGGATTCATCCTTCTTGCGCGGTTCATCTATGGCGTCAAAATCCATGAAGCGCCCGCCCTTCTGTGGGGCGGTTTGTTCGGATTCTTCCGGTTCAAGGCTATCAAGAATTTCCTCGGTAATTCTGCGGCCCTCGGCGTTGCGCGCATCAGAGTTCCATTGGCTTGCATCATCCTGGTTCTGCTCCCAGCTCGCGCCCTGATTCTGATTCCACTGTTGTTCAAATGTTCCTTCCAAGCTGCGTTGATATGAAAGGGCGTTTCGATTCACGGCAAAAATATATTCAACAACCGAGAAATTAGGGGTAGGCTGCTCCATTACTTTACGGGCCCACCAGTAATTCCAAAGGCCAAGCCATTCATTTTTAGTCGCCGTTACAAGCTCACCGGTGCGTGTATCCGGCGTTCGTTTGTAACCGGGAATGCCTAAGCGCCAAATCCCCCAAAGTGCTTCCTCGTTAGCGGCTCGCGGCGTCCAGTGCATGCGGCTTCTACCCCGCATAACAAAATATGTTTCTTCTAAATTCGGCAATTCCGCCGCTTGCTTTGGAGTGAGAAATAGGTAGGGAATTCCTTTTTGAATGGCCAATTCCGGAGTTTCGAACGTGGTCATTTCCAAATCACGTAAGTACCAGTACAGCGGCCAATTGAGTTCCTCGTGACCAACGTAGATTTTTGCCATTCGGTTCGCGCTGGTGTTGTTGTATTGCATTACCCAATCTTTTTCCAAGGTGGTTGGGAATTCTTGATAAAGCGGGTGGGAAAATTTGGGTAAACTAATATCAGCCATTTTTTGAATTAGGAGTACATGGTTTTTTAGATCGCGAGTGGAATGACCGTAAACCATACGCTCGCGAACGTCGCTGGAATACCGTACGTTTAATTGTGCGGAGTTTTTTATCCCAAGCAGTAATGCAATACCCAGGGCGAACAACCCCGCTGATTTAACGAATTGGCGCTGACTAGTGAAAATTCGCTGCGCGTAAATCCCCGCAATCAGCAGCAGCGGCAAAATGGTGTGAATGCCCACCCAAGGAACTTTTTCCCGGGCGTAACTTGTAGCACCAAATGTGGTGAGCATCCACCAAAAGGCAAACGCCTCAAACCGGCGCTGGCGATTAAGGCAACCCCACACATGGTAGAGCACTGCAATTGTAGGCAGAATGATGAGCAACAAATGGTAGGAGTTTGTAACGGAAATTGTTTCGTCTAAATAGTCCCTGTAATTCACCACACGCGGATCATTTGATTCCACCGGGAAGTTGTAAATGGCATTCCAGCCCGGTGAAAGAAGGTAGAAGATAAAATAAAATGCTAATCCAAAAAGAAAAAAACGAACCAACCAAATGGGGGTTTTTCCAAATAGATTGAGCAACAAAAATGCGGCGCAAATTAGAATGGGAATCAGAAACAACCAAGAAAAAATATTGGGAAGAAAGAAACAAACGGCGGACATAATCAAAAAGAAAACAACTAACAGGCAAGTTGGTGCTCCCAAAGGGGCTTTCGGAATGTTATCCCACAGCGAGGCAATCAATACACCCACAGCTAAAAGTACTAAAGGCAGTTCATAAATTATTAAGTTGATAAAATGATAATGAAAGGGCCCTTCAATCCGGTGAATCGCATTCTGCCCCATCCAATAACCAAGGGTTCGCCGATAAATATTAAACGGATTTTCAGGGTACAAAAACAGCGTTGTAAAAAGCGCCCAATACAAGATAAAGCAAGCAGCAACAGTTCCCAGAATAAGGAATTGATTCCTCGCTAAAAAATTCAACGCCTTGCTTATGCGTGCATTGGCACCCGCTTGCCGCTCATGAAAATAGTAAAGGGTTGAAATAGCGGCTGAACAGCATGCAAAAAGATACAAATAATACAGCACCCATTTTCCCTCCCCCTGCTGTAAACCAGAAAGGGAGTTCATCGTTGCAAGGGAGGTATTACGGCCAAGCTCTTCCACAACTTCAGCATCGTAGGTGATTCCTTCAATCATCTGTGTTTGTAACAAAACAATGATGCCGAAAAGTGAGAGGATTGTGAGGCTAAGTCGAAGGATTTTATTCGGCGTAAGTTGCGAGGGTGACAGGCTTCTCTTAAACAGCGGCCAATGAATGCAATCGTGCAGAAACACGAGAAGTGCGAAAGTAATCAGCGTGAAGTAAAAGAAGATGGAGCTTTCTTTTGTGCAAATCATTAAAGTAACAGCAAGTAAAAATTGCACAATACTCCTGCGGGATTTATACTTCACCATGTTCATAAGAGCGAGCAACGCCCACAGAGTGAGAAAAATCAACAACGGATCGTTGCGCATGAAGCGCTGGTAAAACATGAGCGGTGCGGAGAATGTGTAAAATAGGAGAGCAACAAACCGACCGTACAAACCCAGCAAATGCCGCATTTGCGCAATCAGCAGAAATCCGCCAATGCCTGCCAAGGCCGGAATTAGCCGCATGGTGTAGTCCGAAGCGCCAAAGAGAAAGAAAACGATTCCCTGCAAATACAACAACAACGGCCCGTGCAGAATGGGGAGGTAGGTGTAACTGAAATCCCGGTGAAATTGAAATTCAGCGTAATAGGCAAACAACGATTCATCATGCATCAGGGGTTTGTCGCCCAAGTAAAACAACCGGGTGAAAGCACAAATCAAAAACAACAGCCAAAGCAAGGTTGCTTCTTTTGCTTTGAAACGCGCGACCAGATAATCTGTTAGTCTATCGATTGTATTCATAAACATCAACTCCCTCGGAGCTCCAAATTGGCTTCATGCTAAGAAGCGGTGCTGCCAAAGAATTTGCTTGGCGTTCCTGTTCACTCACAACAATCAAAATTCTATCGTACAACCGGAAATAGGGGTTCAATAAACTCAAGTCGCCGGATTCATAAACGGACTTCGCCAACGCCCGGCGTTTGTTGAACAGATCATCAATCAATACAGGTTGATTTGTGAGTGGATCTTGTAGTTGAACGCCCCACCCACGCCATTGCATTTCATGGTGAGTCCACCCAACCAAACTGGGTAAGCCCGTTAAAGATGCCAAGCGCCCCTCGCTATTGTAGGAAGATGCATTTGCCGCTGATGCCGATTCCACCAGCAGGGTTCTTTTGTTCGTTGGATTCGCCCAAATCCATTCCGCAAAAGCAGCATCCCCCTGCCACTCTGGTGAGTCTTTCATCCACTGAATTCCGCTCAGCGTAAATTGCTGCTCGCTGTACTGTAAACGCGACGTTGTACCCAGCAGCGGGTAGAGTAAACCAATGCTGGAAATAAGCAAAACCCCAACCCCCTGAAGTTGTATTTTAGAACGAAGAAGTGTTGCAAATAACAACGCCCAACACAGCGGCCACAAAGAATAGTAGAATTTGAAGAGCGTATTATAGCGATCAAAATTCTCCGTGTAATGATCATTGATTAGCACAACTTCAACCCCGATAGAAACCGACGCACACATCAGCAGTAGGGGGGGAAAAAAATTGTCACGATTCAACACGAACAATATTGCGAATAAGACGACTTGAAAGAAGATGATGTTCCCCAACAAAAAAGCCGCCAGTAAGGGCAACAGGTGAACCGCCTGACTTCGTTGCTTGAACGAAAACACGAGCGCAAAAACAAACGGCCAAAAGTGAATCAAAAACTCCAGCGGTTTGGTTCTGATTTCCGGCTGAACTAATTTCAACCCAATTTGCTGAAGCATAAAATTCAGCCCCTTCGGTTCAAAAAAATGTACCGCCTCGGGCTTTGAAAAATAGACTAAAAATAATGCTACAATCGGAATGAACCCAAGGGCAATAAAGGCGATTTCCTTGAACTGATCGAACCGCTGCTTCCATACAAATCCTGTTACAAATAAGACCATCACAAAGGAGGAAAGAAAAATACAATCCCAAGTATTAATGAAAAACAACGATCCGCAAATCAACCCTAGAACAAAAAAATGGAGGGCAGATTTTTCTGTTCGCCGAATCAGAAATGAAATAAGCGCCGCAGTAATTCCAAGAATTAAATAAGGGTGCGCTAAATGGTGTGGGTGCAAATCACCCAACAGAGCAGAGAAGAACGGGAACTCCGTAATGGTACCAGCATCAGTACTGAACTCCGGCGCGCCGTGGATTACCCTGCTGGATTGCCAATAATCAATGCCCCGAAGTTGGTTTCCTTGTTCCGCCAGCAGGGCGTACCCATTCACCACGGGAATAAGATTTACGATTGATTTACTAGCAAGAAACTCCGATGCCTGAAGGGATTGAAAAATCATATCGGCGTTGCCCATAATCCCAACCGCAAAGGCAAAAAACGCACTCATTAACCCCTGATAAACCCCGCGTGCTTTTACGTGAAAAAGTTGGCAAAGCACTAAGCCCAAACAATAAGCAGAAGCCAAAATAAGCCCCACCGTGTGGCACAAACCCAGGTTGAAACCAACCCACGGCAACTGAGCTGAAAGCTTTGTTAACAGCGCAATGCTCAAGTGCCCGCCGTAATAATAGTTGGTTGCAAAGCCCGCCGCCCAAGCATCCTGAGGGGGAAACCAACCGGCCCGCATAACGGTGGTAAGGTGCATCATGTTCCCCATTTTTTCCGCACCGCTTGCACCGGGGTTGAAGGTGATATCGGGTACCTGAGCCCTAATATAAGCAAAGCCGAGAAAACCACAAAAATAAAGTAGAATGCCCAATCCGCCAAGCGCCAACTGACTGCGGGTGAACTTGAATGACTCTCCCATGAATTTTAGGTGTATGCCGTAGTTTGCAACGGCCGCTAGCAGGATTGCAAGAACGCAGGAAAAGAGTGAAAAGGGTACGGAAACAAGCGCCGCGAAAATACCGAAACCAACGCAGAACCATTTATCCCAATAAACAGCAAAACCTTGTTTTTTAAAGACGAGGTAAAAACCATAAAGGGTGGATAAAAGTAGAATACCGGCCCGCCAACTTACAGCTGCTTCGCCAGACCACAGCGGCGGTTGACCCAAAAGCCAAACGCTAAGTGTTGTTAGCAACACCCCCAAGGGGAGCGAAGCTGTAAGGCCTTTATCCGGTAAGTCCGCGAAGAGCTTGGCGGCCAAAGGGTACCAAGCGGCTGAGATAAATACAACACCTACCCCCCAAATTATCAAGCTAATCATGATGCACCAAAGGAACGAACAAGCGTTGTGGATTAGTTAGTCAGGGGTGGAATTGAGCCAGAAAAATCCACTAATTCCCAAGTGGTTCTTTTGTAGATAAACCGAGCTGTAAGGGGCGTTTCAGTGCGCATGAAAGTTTCACGGTAATTTGGGTTCACGCGGTTTGGTGGTCTGCCAACCACGCGAAATTCTAAGGATAATTCCGCTTTATCCTTCCACACCGTGGAATCTGATTCCAACACGCGAAACAGAATGGCAACATCGTTATACCGGCTTTGTAAATCCTTGATTTGCGCAATCAATTGCTCTGATGCAGGCGTGCGAACATTTACCAGTGAGTTGTTCAACGGCAAATACGAGGCTTGCGAGATTGGCGCTTCAATTTCTTTATCAATATAATCATCCAGCGCCCGAATGATTTCGCTTTTTTCAAAACCAGCCACATTTGTGGGGTACTGCTGAACATCAAACAAGCTTGGGTTGTAAGTTACTTTTGCCGGAACAGCGGGCTGCACTACCGTGGGGGTTGCAGTAGGCCGAATAATCGGTGCAGGGGTTGGTAAAGGCGTTGGCTCTGGTGTAGGCAACGGCGTTGGTTCTGGCGTTGGGGCGGGTGTTGGTGTGGGCGTCGGGCTGGGCACCGGCGTAGGGGCAACGGTTGGCTCTGGTGTGGGCAAAGCCGTGGGTGCAGGTGTAGGCTCTGCCGTGGGTACAACAACTATAGGCGTTGCTTGTACTTCAGGCGCTGGGGTTGCAGTAGTTTCAGGCCGCAAGGGTTGGTAATTGCGGAGGGGATCTTCCGCGTCAACATTTCCCGGAACGCCCCCGGGATTAGTCGCATCAGTGGGTGCTGGCAGCACAATTGCCAGTTGCGTAGAATCAGATTCTTCGTCCCCACGGGTGATGCTAAAATACACCAGCGAAGACCAACCAATAATGACCGCCAATACGGAAGCACCGATTACACGAATATCTATTCCGTATAATTCATCCAACAAGGCTTTTGAAACTTGTATGGGAATGGGGCCAATTTTCTTCTCGATGAAAACTGTGCGCGGGTCCGGCTGTGTGAATGTGCGGGGTGCGGCTTTTGCAACCGGCGCCGGAGAAACGTAATCAATATCATCATCAAACGATTCGTCTAATGAATCGTTCATCATCTCGATTTCGTCCAAGGAATCAGGGATTCTGCGAAGGTCCGGAATGCGATAATTCAGCTTCGGAGAATTTTCCATCGCACTAGGGAACTTGGGTATTTTGGGGCTGGCAGGGGAATCATCTTTATTCAGCCAATGAATTTGCGACATAATAGAGCCCGCGTCCGGCCAGTCGTTGAGGGGGGACTTTTCGTTCTTGATGTCTGCCGGGATGCGAATTTTCTTGGTTTCTTGTGCCGTATCTTCCTCGCTTTTGGACTCTAAGTTCAATCCACGACCCGTAGAGTCTTCCCCCGTTCCTGAGGCAAATTTAGGCTTAATGTTCATTTCCGCAGATTGCATTTGGCCTGAGAATAAGCTGGAGAATTTTAATTCTGCCACCGTTTGCAACGCACTGGCAATTTGATCCACCAACTCCAAAGCGCTCTCGGGGCGCATATCAGGCTCTTTTGAAAGCCCCGGGAGAAGAACCAAGTCCAGCTTTTTGGGTAAGTTTTTGTTCGCCTTACTGGGTGAAATAGGGCGCTCGTTCACCTGCGCATAAGTCAATCCGCTTACCGTTGTAGCAGAAAAGGGGGAACGGCGACACAGTAGATGGTAGATGGACATTGCTAGGGAATAGATGTCGGAAAAATGGGAAACCTGATTATTTGTTACTTGCTCAGGCGACATAAACGCCGGGGTTCCCATGGCTTTGGAATCCGAAGAATCCCCATCAACGCGCTTCGAAATACCAAAATCCAAGATTTTTACAGTGGAGGTTGATTTTAGGATAAACAAATTCCCCGGCTTAATATCCCGGTGAATGATTCCCTTTTGGTGCGCCGCATCAATGCCCAAAGCAACTTCCCTGATGATGCGAAGAAAGTCGTTCACCAACAGCTGATGGTCGTTTTGCTCTAGGTATTGATCAATGGGTACACCATCAATCAATTCCATCACAATAAAGCTGGGCAGACTCATGCTTTTGGAGATGTAAACATCGTAAATCTGCACAATGTTGGGGTGAATCAGCTTGGACATTGCCATGGCTTCTTTGGAAAGCCGCTCAATGAACTCTGATTTTTCACAGTACTCTGGTTTTGGTACCTTTAGGGCAAGCGTGCGGGCGGTTCCCAGTTGCTTGGCCTTATAAACAGCCCCCATGGCGCCGGTGCCCAACAGCTTATCAATCACATAACGACCCTCAATGACTTCTCCAACAAGAGAGTCCAACGAGAAGGAGCGTTCCGAGGCATTAGAATTGGGGTTTTGCCGAGACATCCGCTAAATATCAGTTCCAGTTATTAAAATAGGATACAACAATAAATTCATGTTTTAGGTACGCGCCAATCGAAAACTTCATCAATCTGAACTG
>DAIOTT010000079.1:0-15832 GCA_036751885.1 Candidatus Sumerlaeota bacterium | reverse complement strand
TACGGGGTCAGCCGTATGTTGAGCGGCCCTTTTTTGCCGTAAATTCCCACTACATTATTTGATTCTGATTACAGGCTAGGTTTCTTCACTTAGCCGCGATTCACTAAACGTTTGCCGTTCGTTCCTTTGGGCGCTTGCGGAGTTTGTTTCTGTAATCAGGATTTTTGCATGAGATATTCTTACAGCTTATTACTGCTGGGTTGCACCGTTGGTTTTTCAGCCTGCGCCACAACCCCACCACCCATCATTCCAGAGCGGAATAATAATCGCGCTACCACTACGGAACCAAACGCTATTCAGGATTCCCCCATGGGGCAGCACCTGGCTGAGATCTTTCCGGGCTTAGGCCGAGAATTTATGCCCACACTGAATGAAGGCAGCTTTCTTTATATGCCCGTAATTATGCCCCACGGGAGTATTGGGGAAGCACAGGAATATCTGCGCCAAACCGATCGTGCAATCCAGAGCATACCGGAAGTTGAAAGCGTGGTGGGGAAACTTGGCCGCCTGGAAAGCCCGTTGGATCCGGCGCCGATCTCGATGTTTGAAACAGTGATTCAATACAAACCAGAGTACATACAAAGTACCGAGGGGGACAGGGTAAACTTTGCTTTCAACAAGGATGAAGGTGTGCACCTGCAAGACAACGCGGGTAAACTCATTCCCGATGAGGAAGGCAGGCCTTACAGAAATTGGCGACCAGAGATACAATCACCAGAGGACATTTGGGATGCTATTACAGAGGCCGTGAGCGATTTTCCTGGCCTAACAGCAGCGCCCAAATTAGCACCAATTGCCACGCGTTTAGTGATGCTGCAAACCGGCATGCGAGCACCCATGGGTGTGAAGGTCTACGGGCCAGACCTAGAAACTATACATTAGGTTAGCTTTGAAATTGAAGAGATTCTGAAGTCAGGCATAGTTGAAGGCGTTCGCCCCGCCGCTGTGATTGCCGAGCGAATGGTGGGTAAACCCTATCTTGAAATTATACCCGATCGCGATGCAATGGCCCGCCACGGCATGAGCATTGAAGAGGTGCTACAAGTTGTGGAAGTTGCTGTGGGCGGCAAACCAATTACCCGTACCGTAGAAGGGCGAGAGCGTTACCCTGTGCGTGTGCGCTACCAAGAAGAACTGCGCGATTCCACGGAAGCCATTCAAGAAATACTTGTATCAGGTACTTCAATAGAACGGGGCGGAAGAATCAGAGAATGCTTATTCCGTTGTTGGAAACCGCCTCTTTGTATACTGTTGCCCCCCGTGTGATAAACCCGTGCGTGCAAACCCCACAAAGTACATTGAAATCCTAAACCAAGCGGTAATTGACCAGCAAACCCAAACCTACCCATTGGAAACCTGCGCCATAAGCGGTCAACCACTGGATTCCATGGGCGGACCCATTGATGTTGTTATCGCAAACCAATTGGTGCGCATTTGCTGTGCGGGCTGCAAAAAGAAAGTTGAAGCGGATCCTGCCGGGACACTCCTAAAGATCCAGCAAGGGATTGCTAAGACCCTGGATTAAAATCACCAACCGCCAACCCCCCAGCGACAAAGGCTGGGGGCTTTTGAAGGTTATCGGGTTGGCAACGAGTTTTATGACTTTGTGGGCGGTGTTGATTTGATATGACTTTGTTGACGCTGTTGACAATAGTGACAGGGTTGGTTGTACATGCCGGTGTGGGTGGTGTTGGCGTATGGGGCGATTTTGCGGGTTTGTGGCGCTATTGGCGGTTTTTGCGTTTTGCGATTTTTGCGGTGTTGGCCTTTTCGTCAGCAAGGTCAATTGAGTCAACACCGTCATGCGGGGCGGGTGCCTTTACAATCTGGGTATGCGGCGCACCCCCAGAAGTCCCCCTTGGCGGATTTGCGGCGCCTCATCAGCTTGCCACACTGGGGGCATTCTGGGGATTCGGCGGGGGTGTTTTGTTGGTCGCGCATCTCAACGCGTTTTGTTGTTAACCGTTCGCTGAATCCGCCAGTCTCTGTAAATGCTTTGCCTTGGGCTTTGATCTGGGCCTTGAGCATATTCATGGCGCGGCCGATCAAGATTAACATCACGTTGGCGACGACTAAGGGGTCATCAGAATCCAGCCAGGCGGCGTATTTTTGGCGTTGCTGGAGGGCGTGCTTGGCCGATTCATGAACGGCGTCACTGGCGAATGGTGCGTCGTCCAGCGAGATGCCGTTCACTGATTGGGCTTCCGGAAGGTGGACAGACCACGGGAGCTCGCCCCGATCTAGGATGAAAATTTCGTAGTCGCCCCGCAGTTCGCTGAGGCTTGCGCGGGCAACATCGGTGAGTTTCATCTCGGTGTCCTTGGATGTGGCAGAGCGCTCCGAGCCTTCGATGATGTTTTGTCGACCACTGCGAGCGGCTTGAGTCATTTGGTCGTACTGCCGGCCTTTGGGATCATAAAGCTTTGCGGCGGACTCCCGATGATCATGAGTTAGAAATCGGCGGCAAAATCGCAGCGTTTCCAACTGGACAATCGTTGCCAGGGTGAAGGAATTGAGCCGACGAAACCCCCCGTGTTTATCGAAGAGTTCCGGCATGGGAAAGGTCGCTTTCGTGAGAGGGTTGAAGGAAGTTTTTTATTAATGTATTTGCGGCTTGGGACAATCAGAAAAGCTGCTTATGGGCGGTTTAAACTTTTGCCTGCCAGTAATGTAGATGGTGGCTTGGTGGCTACTTGGTGACGGTGTTGACAGTGGTGACGTTGTTGGCGAGGGTTATGGTTTTTTGACGGTGTTGACTAGGAGTTTACCGGCCTGACGTTTTTTTTTGACGCTGTTGACGTTAATGACAGGTCTGACACTGCTGCTGACACCCCTGAGGCGGCGAAGCCCGCCAGAAAGTAACAACCCAGTCAATCAAGTCAACACCGTCAATAATGTCAATACCGTCAACTCCGTCAATAAAGTCAACGCCGTCAACTTTGTCAACGCCGTCAATAAAGTCACCCTGGTCACCCCCGTCAATCCCGCCTAGCCCGGCCCTAAATTTCCTTCATACAGCCCGCCACGGCCTACAGGTTTCCGCTATTAGGCTTTTACAACATATGCGGGTTGCCTCTTGAGGTTTTGAGTTGGTATGGCTTCAGAAAGTCCACGCGCGAGTGAGAAAGAGGGGGTGTTGATTATCTCTCATTTACTTCCTAATCAACTTTCTACTTCACCGGAACGGTTCCCTGAGGGCGTTCGGTGGTTGTTTATTTTTCAATCGTTCAACGCAATCAACTTCACGATTGCCATGGGTTCGCCGATGATTCTGTTGATCCGCTTTTTAGGGGGATCAGAACTTCATGTGGGGATTGTGATTGCGATACCGGCGTTGATGGTGGTGTTGCAGCTGATCTCCAGCCGGCTGGTGGAGCGTTTAGGCTACCGGGGCAGCATGATGGTGGGCTGGGGTTTGCGCAGCCTGTTGTTGTTGTTTATTGTGCCGCTGCCGTTGTTGGTGGGTCAGTACTCGCCGGAGTTTTTGTTGGGGGTGCTGATTGCGGCGCAGTTGGGGTTTAATATTATTCGGGGGCTAACTTCGGGGGCGTGGTTTCCGTGGTTGTCGCAGTTGATTCCTGAGTCGATTCGCGGAAAGTACATTGGAATTTAACAACGGATTATTAATTTTTCGGCTTTCGCTACGCTGATTCTTTCGGGGTTGATTCTGACCGGGGAAAATCCGGCGGCATGGAAGTATTCGGCGATTTTGGTTTTTGCCACGGTTGTTGGTGTTACCAGTGCGTACTTCTTAAAGCGAAGCCCTGATAGGGCAGTACCTGTTGTAGCACGAGATAGAAAAAGCACGGGCTTGCGCCATGTATGGGTTGTGGCCAGTGAATCCTGGAAGAGTGTTTCCTACCGGCGAACGCTTCGGTATTTTGTGCTGGTGAATTTGGCGATCTTCCCGGTGCAGGGTTTTTTGATTTTGTACATCAACGAAAACCTGGGGTACACAACCGGAGAAACGTTGCAATTTCAGGCGTTGAATACGCTGGGTGTTTTGTTGAGTTCCCTTGCTTGGGGGAATTTGTGCGATAAATACGGCAGCAAACCCGTGTTGAACATTGTGATGAGCGGCATACTGTTGCAATACCTTGTATGGCTTGCGTTTGCCTGTGGTGTAGTGTCACCCGCTTGGTGGATGATTATGGCGTTGCAACTGATTTGGGGGGTGCACGCTTCGGGGCACGTAATTGCCACGGTGAAGATGATGCTGGGGTGTTGCCCGAAGAAAGACCTGACGTTGGAGATGTCCGTTTTGCAGGTTTCAATTGCGTTGTGTGCGGGTGTTTCGCCGTTGCTGATTGGAACAATGCTGAAGTGGACTCGGCCGAGTACGCTGGAAAATATTACATCGATCAGCCCTGGTTTTGCGGTGTTGTTCGCGGTGTGTATTTTAGCGTGCGTGGCGGCGTTGAAACTGATCTCTAGCTTGAGGGAGCCCAGCGCAAAAAGCTCGCGGTTGCTGCTGGCGTATGTGATTTTAGATTGGCCAGCGCGGGTATTTAAAGCGGGCAAAAAAGAACCGCGTGTTTAGGTTTTAGCAGGTAAATTGATACGGTATTAATGCGCGGCTTGCGGGTTCAAGAAAAACCCTCCAGAACAATTTTACCGTGAGCTTGTTGGGCTTCCAGCAGGGCGTGGGCTTTGATCAGATTTTCGGCGTTGATTGTTCCCAAGGGGTGGGCAAGGGTGCTTTGAATTTGACCGCGATCAATCAACGTAGAAACCTCGTTCAACAGATTGCGCTGCTCAATCATGTCTGGCGTTTGGAACATGGAGCGGGTGAACATGAACTCCCAGTGCAGGGAGATGGACTTAGTTTTGAGGAGTGAAACATCCAGATGGCCGGGGTCATCAATCAAGCCAAAGTGGCCTTGGGGTTTTAGGCATTTCACAATTTCAGCGTAGTGCTGGTTGGTGTTGTTAAGGCTGATTACACAATCAACTTCAGGGATGCCAATGGCGTTTAGGCCGGTTGATAGGGGTTCATGGTGGTTGATGACTTGGTGGGCGCCGAGTTGGGAGAGCCAGTTGACGCTTTGCGGGCGTGAGGCGGTACCAATAACGTGGGCGCCTGTAAGCTTGCGGAGGAGTTGCACCATGATGGAGCCTACTCCCCCAGCGGCACCCACAATGAGGACGCGCTTTGCGGGGCCTTGAGTGTCCCTCGGGATTTGCAAGCGGTTGAAGAGCATTTCCCATGCAGTAATGGTGGTTAGAGGAAGGGCGGCAGCCTCTGCAAAGGTCAGGCATTCAGGCATGTTGCCCACAAGGCGTTCGTCTACAATTTGCAGTTCGGCATTGCTGCCGCTGCGGGTAAGATCCCCCGCGTAGTATACTTTATCGCCGGGCTTGAAGAGGGACACACTACTGCCAACGGCGGTAACAACACCGGCGGCATCCCAGCCTAAAACCTTCCAGTCGCCTTGGGCGGGAGTGACACGCTTGCGGATTTTGTAATCCACCGGGTTTACGGAGATTGCGTTGATCTTAACAAGTAGATCGTGCTCGCGGGGTTCTGGCTCTGGTAGGTTGATGTTTTGCAGAGCGTTTGGGTGTTCTATGGGAAGACTATTCTGGTAGCCGATTGCTTTCATGGGTTCCTCAAAATTTTGATTTGCAGTGGGGGGATTTTGCTTTGCAGTGGGGGGTTATTCAATTGTTGTTTGGGTGAAGGGGGTTGGGGTGTCACTCAGTGACTTCAGGGAGGAGAAATGCTGGTTGAGTCCATGCGGCTTGGCCTGTTGAGTTGGTGACTTTTGCCCGCACGTACCCGTCACTCTGGTTGGCAAGATAGCTGGCGGGGTTTCGCGTTGTTCGGTAAAGCACCTGTCCCCCGTTGCCGATGAATTCCGTGGTATACGGCTTGCCGGTAATGTTGTTTGCGTAAACTGTATAGGAGCGCCCTTCCACTAAGATGTTATCAATCAGTACGCCCGTTGTAAAATAGAAGTTCCCTGTTACGATGTTGTAGAGTATATCATCCGCTTGCAAGGTGGTTGCGCGAACCATAACCCAAGCTCTGCCGGGGTTGGAGCGTTCCGGCGTAAACTCACCGGTAAAGTGGTGGGCATCATCGCAGGCAACGCCGTAGATTTGGTGACCGTTTGTGAGCAGTAAATCCCATACGGCTTCCATGCCGGGGCGCTCTTCGTCTCCAGCATTATTGACCGATGGGTGCCCGTTGTAGATTTCCAGCAAGTTGTAGCCTTGAACGTTCATCAGATCCAGGTGGCTTACGGCCCAGCGAAAGTTGGGGTGGTTGACGTGGGGAATTGCTTGCGCGTTGTTGATGTTGTTGATTGTTTGTTGCAGGGTATCTGCAACGGAGGTGCTGCCTTGTACCGCGCTGATTGGCCCAGCGGCATTTAGGGCGTTTACGTGAATGGGTTTAGCTTTGGCATCGGTTGCGCTGCGGTAGGTTGAGGAAACCTCCACGCCGGGGATGAGGAGAAATCCGGGTTCGTTATGCACGTTGGTTTCAGCGGGTTGGGTGAGTACATTATGATCCGTAAGAAACAGGAAATCGTAACCGTTGTCCTTGTACCACCGAGCCACGGTTTCCGGGGAGCTGTCCCCATCGCTGTTTATGGTGTGGGCGTGGGTGTTGCCTTTGTACCAACCGGCGTGCTGTTGCTGCTGCTCATGGGCGGGGTGGGCTTGAAAACGGGCTTTGTTGGGTTTTGAGCAGCCGCAGAGCGAGAGGGTAACCAAGGCCAGCATCAGCCCAAAGTAGCCGAAAGCGCTGGGCAGAAGGGGGGGCTGATTGTGGTTCATCCGTACCCTCCGCAACCGCGACAAACGATCTTCATGTTGGGGTTGTTCTCGGCCTTTCCGGAAATCCATTGGCGGGCATAGCGGTATGTTTCGCCGTTCCAGATTGCCTCAAACCCATCCTCAAAAACATTGCCGAAGCTTTCGTGGTAATTTTTAAAGCAGCAGGGATCCACTTGACCGTTCCAGTTGATGACCATGGAGCGCCAAGGCCAAAAGCAATTCAGGGGCGGCGGGTTTTCCTTGGCAAGAGTTGTAAGATCAGCGCCACGTTCAAACACGTCGGGCTTTTGGTTGTCGCTCATGTTGGCGTTTTTTCGGTACAAGGGGTTTTGCGAGGGCTCAATCCCCGCCTTGTTGGGCCCGATGTAGGGGGGCATGATGCGAACGAAGTTTGCGCCGCAGCGTTTTGCCATTTCCCGAACACGGGGAATTTGGTGTTCGTTGTGTTTGAACACGAGGAACTGAAATTCAATGACCGGTGTGGTTTTTCCCAATCGGCGTTTGGCTTTGGCGATTTCGCGCAGGTTGCGGAACACATCCTTCACGTTCCCCCCAACGCGGTAGCGGGCGTAGGTTTTTTGGGAAAGGCCGTCGCAACTCACAATCATATCATCCAAGCCGGAGTTCACAATGCCCTCCGCGCCCCCCTTGGGGAGGTGGTTCAGGTTGGTGCTGAGGGAAGTTGCCACGCCCTTTTTGTGAGCAAATTCAATCATCGTGAGAATATCTTTGTGCAAAAACGGCTCGCCCCAATTGTAGAGCATGAGTTTGAAGGCCCAAGGGCCCATGATTTGGAAAAGCTCCTCAAAGGCTTCGCGCTTCATTTTGCCGTTGCGCAGGGGTAAATCCCCCCGGCCCGTGGGGCACAGGGGGCACTTGAGGTTGCAGATGTTCACGGGATCAACGACGAGCATGTAGGGCTTGCCGTAAACGGTGCTGCGGCCCAGCATGCGTTCTGCTTCAACAAGGGCAACATTGGCAAAGCGCCGCACGGTACCGTAGCGCAGCAACGCGGCCAAATGCCTGCGGGGCCGAATGGATTTGTCGAGAACGCGCTGCATCAGGGGGGTAAGGGGCATTAGAAGATGAAAGTCCTTGCAGAAATTGATGACTCTATCGAACAAGGCAAGAGTAGTGAGGCATGAACAAAGCATGCAAGGTGAAAGCAGATTCTACCTGAATCTTTAGCATTTTTGATGGAACCAAGTTTGCACAAAATCAACCCTAGAGGGAGTTCACATCTAATCGGCCTTCTGTCATGAGTTCACCTTTTGGGATGTTGATTAAGTTTTTCACATCATCATTCATAAAGCCAATCACGTTTGCAAAGCGGAAATTGGGAATCACACAAACATCGTATAACTCTTGAATGTCGCCCTCAATTCGCATCCAGTGATCAATCACGCCAGTTTCTAGATTGACCAAATGTAAAGCGCAAACGCCTTCAATCCCTATGGATTTGAGGGTGTTTTCCAAGGGTAAATCTGAGAATGTTCTGTTAGCTCGTTGTTGTGAGGTGCCAATGAGTGCGTGATTTTCTTGCAAGGCTAAGCCCCGGGCAAAACCAGGAACAAAGCCTATTTCGGTCACATCGCCCGTTTCCGGGTTCGCTGAACAGAGATACCCGCTTCCTGAATTGATAAAGTAGAGTTTACCATGATGCCAGCGGGGAGAATGGGGCATTGCAAGGCCCTCAGTAACGAGGCGATTTTCCGTAACATCCCAAATGACCCCACTCCCGTTTCGATTTTTACGCCACCCATCACGCTCATTTGATCTTGAAACCGAGGTAACATAGCGAACCACCCCATCGCGCAACGCTAAACCATTCAGGTGACACCGATCCCCCGCTGAAATCTCACTGATCCAATCTGGCTTCCAAATCGGGCGAAAGCTAAAGCCATCAGCAAGTTCTCCTAAACAATTGTACTTTGTATTCACGAAGACAAGTCTGCCGGAATCTTCAATTGCCAAATCGTGCAACGCCATGTGCCCTAGAATATGGGAGGTTCTTGGCGTAAAGAGAGCGTCGTAATTTCCCTGTAGTTCCCCCTTAGGGAGGATATTTTCAAAATGCCATATTTGATACAGAGTAGAAAGATGCAGTGAATTAGCCGCGCACGCTATGCCCATTGCATGTTCAAACGTTCTGCTAGTGTAGGCAAGGGAACCGTTTTCATTAAGGCCCAATATCAGGACTTGTCCGCTTTGGTAGGTGGTAATCATGATGGTTGATTTGGTATTCAAAAGCCACTCATGAAGTAACGGTGAGGGGGTTAAGCGAAAGGAACTTTGCTTTAGTGTGCCGGGCTTAGCCACAAATGCGGGGGCAGAACTGATTGGTGCAGTGGTTCGAGTGTTCCCTGTTTTTTTTTGAGGACGACTTTTCTTCTTAGAGCTCATGGTTGATCTTTGTGCTGGGCAAATTTAGGGAAATTGAAAAATTATTAGTTCTTTTGTGTTCGGGTGAAAAGCAAAAAAGGCAGTTCACGAAGAACTGCCTTTAGTGCTAATTACTATTTTTTGTTTGGGTTGAAATTAGTTGAAAACGTTCCAATCAGAAACATTGGCGTTAGCTGGGAAGCCGAAGTCTGCTTTCACAGCTGTAAGTAATTGTGATGTGCTAAGGGTGTTGCTGTAAATTGCAAAATCATCCAAGCTTGTTTGGAAATCAACAGTACCTGTTGGCGCCGCGAATGTTGCTGCTGTTGCAATGGCACCAATCTCAGCTTTGTTTGAGGCAGTTAGGCCTGTAAGGTTTGCGATGGTTGTAACATCGTTTGTGGCTTGGTTGAGAAGGTAAGCGTCGAATGTTCCGGCGCCGTCAGTCGTGCGGTCATAACGAGCAGCAACAACGTACCATGTTCCCAACGTAAGAGTAGAAAGGTCTACTACGTCAACAGCACCAAGGCCGTTCGTTTGAATGCGAAGTTGGCCAGCACGAACGGTGAATGCCATAATGCTTGCAGCTGTACCCGTGGCGTTGATGTCCAGTACACGCCAGTAGTCAACTTCGTTGTTTGCGGCAACCGCATCGAGAGAATCGAGGCGGAAGGCGAATGCAACTGAGGCTACATTATCAGTTCCTACGATTGCCGCTGAAGCAATAGAGCGGAAAAACTGATCATCGTTACCGGCAAGAGTGATGTATTTTCCGTCTGCAGTTTGAAGATCTGTTGGGTAGTCCGTTGCTTCATCATCAACGACTTCAAGGTAAGGGCCGCTGTATTCGTAAGATGAATCGTAAGTTGATGAAGCATCAAGATCTGAGTTTGCAGAAATGGTTGTTGATTCTTGAGTTCCAACGGATGCATTTTTGAAGCTTTCGATGGCGACATAGTTTTGTGCGGTTGCGACGCTTGCTGATGATGCAACTGCCAAAATGGCTGCTAATGTTTTTTTCATGTGTTTTCTCCTGTGATTACTATTTGAAAATTGTTAACTGTATGTGAAGGCTAATGATGCAATATTTCAAATCAAGTAGAAAAGCGTTATTTGGTGTAATTTTTTTTATAAACATAAATTTCCTTTGAACTGCTTAGGATTTCTTGGGAAGCGCTGCAGCGTTCACCCAGATCATCGTTCCGCCGGGATCAAACTGGTAGGGGTTCAGGCCGTAGAAATACGTGCTGGGCAGGTGCTGCAAGCGCTGTAATGAGGGGGCGTATTTGGCGCGGTCGGCGTTGTCTAGAACGAGCAGACCCCCGGGCTTTAGCTTTGGTAAGGCGGCTTCCACGCACTGGTTTCGCACACGGCCGTCAATGATCACGACATCAAATGATTCGTCGGCAAAATCCTGTATTTGCTGAAGATAGCGGGTGAAGTTCATGCCTTGGTAGGCGGCAACGGCGGAGGTTGCAGCGGGATTGTGGCCGGCCTCGGGGGGAACGACCCGGAAATCCACTTGGGTGAGATTGTGGCGTTTCAAGGCTGCTTGCACAAGCGCGCCCCACTGTGGATCGTGCTCAATCGTGACGACGGTTGACACACGGCGGGCAAGGAACAGCGTGCTGCCGCCGCTGCCGAATTCCAACACGCGATCTGTGGGCTTTAGCACGTGGTTTAGGTGTTGGATGACTAAAAACGGCATCCACGGAACGGCATTGCTAAGGGGTGAATTCTTACTTAATCTGTTAAGAAAGATGCGCGGAAGCTGCCAACTCCCTTGAACGGGATGGGCGAATAGCCAAATTGCAAGTGTTGAAGCCCTTTTGAGCATAATAAAAAAATCCTGAAACTATTTATCAATAATCGAGTCTATTCGATCTACACTTATCACAACTTAAGTTGTAAGTAAATTTGGCGATTGATCACAAAAAATTTGGGAACACGAAAAAGCAATTGCCTTAAACAGCCTAATGAAACTTTCTAAGTTCCAAACAAAAAAACTAATTAGAAGTGATTGAAAGGTTATATATACATGCACCGTTTTACACAAAAATTTGCTGGAGCCGTTCTAGCGGGGGCATTGGCCCTTGTTGCCACTACAGCCCAAGCTGAAGACCGCGTTCTTTGGATTTCCATTGGGGATAGCTTGGGGAGCTCTGCATCCTTGGACAATGCAATTTCCTACGCTAATACCAATAATTTCAACGCCATTGCAATTCTCACGCGGTACAGAACAAACCGCTCTTACATTGCAAACCGCACGTTTGATACGTTCACCAACACAGAGCCCAGCTTCACCGGTGGGTTCGACTCCGTTCAATACGTGATTGACCGCGTGGACGAAATCAACCTGAACAGCGGAAAAAACATCCGTATTTACGCTGCTTGGTCGGTTTTCCTCTCAACGGACGGCAGCAACACCCTTCCCGCGCAGCTCAACGCCGATTGGCGCCATTGGGTTTACAACAGCGGAAGCCCCACCATTGCAACCACGGCTGATGATTCCTCAGGCATCTGGATTGACCCTGCTATTCCAGCAGCGCGGGCCTACAACCAACAAGTGATTCAGGATTTCATTCTGAATTACGATGTTGACGGCATTATACTGGATCGCATTCGCCTTCCAAGTAACCAGTTCGGCTACAATCCGGATGCACTTGATCTTTACTGGAACGGCGGCGTGGATCCGCAGCTTGATGCAGACCCCACAGTAAGCTTGCCAACGCCGACAAATGAAACATTCAGAGAAGCGCGCCGGGATGCGGTTTCTGATTTTATTGAAGAAACACAAATTCTTGTGCACAACCTAAAGCCCTGGGTTATTTACGGCGCTACACCGGTGGTTTTTGGCAGTAATGACTTTGATACGCTGAACTCCGTGTTTCAAGATTACCCGGAGTGGAGCAGCCGCAGCGTAAGCACCACAATCCACACCAGTGGGGCCGGTATTGTTGATGTGATGATGCCACAACTTTACCGCATTGACCCCACAACAAACAATAGCTTGCTAACCCTGATTGACTCCAAGATCAACACGGCCAACATGACGCTGAGCCCCCTTTACGGGAGCTTTTTGGCTGATACACAGGGGGCAGATCTTGCTCAGAACATCTGCTTTGCCACAACGAGCGGCACAAAAGGCTGGGGGATTTTTGCCCTCAGCAGCCTTCAAAGCGTGGCAAACACTGAAACAAACGACCGCTTTACGGAGCTTGAGGCCTACAACAGCGGCGGCTGCGGGCCAAATGTGATTACCGCTGATGCTTCCGGCAACAGCCAGTACACGTTGAAAACCGGGTGGGATTCCACCCCAACGGCCCCCGTAACGGATCTTGCGGTTGCTAGCGCAGGGTTTGGGATTGATCTCACATGGTCGGCCCCAGCGGGTGCGGCGAAATACTTGATCTACCGCGACACAGATTCCAACGTGAATCCTTATTACGAAAACCTGATTAACAAAGACTTCGATGTTACAACCAACTCCTTTACCGATACACCGGGCAACGGCCTAAGCATTGGCGAAACTTATTTCTACCGTGTGGTAACCTTAGATGGGTACAACAACAAAGCAGACTCCAACACGCCGGCGGGTGTTGCGTTTGCAGGGGATTACGTGATTGTTGAAGCACGCGACGCGGCAGGAACAGTGACAGCTTCACCCACTTATGTAGAATCCGGCGCTTATGCGAACACCGTTGCTAAATCTGCGAACTCCCTGTTGAGCGGAACTGGCGCACGTTTCTCCACCACTATCGGCAATACAGGCACTTTCTCCCCCACAATCACTTCTGCTGGCTTGTACGATGTTTATTACATTATTGATGGCGGCCCTTCAAACGGCAGCGCCGAGGCCAACTCTACTTACTCCATTACGACCAACTTGGCGGGAAGCGAATCCGGTTCCTTCAACATTGATAAAGACATTACGGCATTCATTAACGATGAGTTTGTGAAAGTAAACACAACGTCCGTCCCCGTTGCAGCAGGTGCTGCTGGTTCTGCGATCTCCATAACCTTTACAAACGTTGATGGCGACGGCGCCGGCGCTGCTCCGGGAAACCGTTTTGTGATGGATTCTGCTTTGTTCTTGAAAGTCGGTGAACTGGCTTCAACGGCTCCGGCGTGTACCAACATTGCCTACAACGGCACAACACCCACGAACGCTGACAGCTTGGAGTTCACCTTCACGTTTAGCGAGGATGTTATAAACTTCAACGATGCTGCCGATGTTACCGTGAACACCACGGGCACTGCTGCCTCAACGGGCGTGACAATTGTCTCGGTTGATGCCAGCAACTATACGGTAACCGTAACGGGTGTTTCTGGCGACGGCACAATCTCCGTTGAAGCCAACACCGGCTCTGACGTGCAGGACTTGAGCGCGGAGGCCCTCTCGGCCAGCGTTACAAGCGCTGCAGTGGTTGTGGATAACACCGCTCCAGCCTTGACTGCTGTTTCCCCCGCCACAAAAGTAACGGGGAATATTCCGGTAACCCTTGCCAACGGCCCTGAAACAGTTGTCGCGACCGAGCTTTATGCGCGGCTGAACGGCGGCGCGTGGATCAATGTTGGCACCTTCAGCGGCGCAACCTTCAACTACAACCCAGCGACCAACGGCCTTGTGGAGCTGTACGTTGTTTCTACGGATGCAGCAGGCAACAGCAACACGCTGCCAACCGGGGATGTTGCGCAGGATTCAACAATCTACAGCACAACGCTGAACGATTTGCAGCTTACGGTTGCAGCCGGCACAAGCCAGGTATTCCCGATGACCGATGCTCTCTCTGTAGAGATTGACTACACCGGCGTTACAGTGGGGGGTACGGTTCGCGTGCAACGCACATTGGGCAATAACGGCCCCACGGGCTACAACGTGGATAAATTGATTGATGAGTCCTTAACACTAACTGGGGCCTTTACAGGTACGGCGGCCTTTACGTGGAATTACCTCAACACTGGAAACAGCGGCGCAAATAGCACTGTTTACAAAGACGATGCGGGTACAATCAGCGTAATCTCCGGCGCAAACACCAGCTTCGGATCCAACTCTGTAACGGTCAGCAACGTCAGCAGCTTCTCAGACTGGTACATCGGGGATGCTTCGGCTTCCGTTGATGAGTGGAGCATTCTGGACTAAGAAACTCCAACTACCCGGCTTGAGTAACTGGCTGGGTAAAACAGCAATTCTCCTTGAAAGCCCAATGGCCTCGTACCAAAATGCGAGGCCATTGCCTATTTTAGCAACTGAACTCAAAACCAGAAATTCGTTCCTACAACTTCATTGTAGGAACGAATTTGGCCGCAACTGCGCCGTAATTACACTCTGAAAGATTTCAACCGATTTTGAGGGCTCAATTCATTCATGGCAAAAGCAGCGTACTTTACAAAAGACTTGTTTGATTTTTACCGCGAACTGAAATCAAACAATAGTCGAGAATGGTTTGAAGAAAACAAGGCTCGGTATGAGGCAAGCGTTCGGGAACCGATCTTTCAGTTCATTCGGGACTTTCAAGGGCCTTTGTCGGAGATTAGCCCCAGCTTTATTGCCAGCGATAAAAAAGTCGGGGGTTCGCTGTTTCGCATTCAACGAGACATTCGCTTCTCTGCCAACAAATTGCCTTACAAAACCCACGCGGGGATTTACTTCAAGCATCGCGACGAAAAGGACTGCCACAGCCCCGGCTTTTACCTGCATTTAGAGCCCGGCAGCGTATTTCTAGGGGCAGGAATTTGGCAGCCTGAACCCAAAGTAGCACAACAAATTCGTGAGCACATTAGCGATCACCGTGAAAGTTGGAAGAAGATTATCTCCGGAAAGCCGTTTGCCCAAAGCTGGACGATTGATGAATCGGAAAAACTTGTTCGCCCACCCAAAGGCTTCACTCCAGAAGATGAGCTTGTGGAGCACCTGAAGCTGAAGCAATTTATTGGGATGCACCCGCTGAGTGAGGAACTCGCACTTTCCCCCAAATTCCTGAGCGCAACGGTAAAAGCCTATCAAGGTGCAGCACCGTTTGTGCGGTTCTTAGCGCAGGCGTTGGAGTGTGATTGGTAAGGGGTTCAAATGGCACGCCCAATAGGATTCGAACCTATGGCCTACTGCTTAGAAGGCAGTTGCTCTATCCAGCTGAGCTATGGGCGCGCAATAGGGAGAATTTGTTGCGCAAGGCTGGGCGCTTGGCAAGCAGGAAAATCATACTGTAATCGGTGAAAGGCAATTCCAGAGGTTACCCCCCTTGAATGATGGGCCCTGCTTTTGGCTTTGCACTTGCACCCGCGGGTAAGGCTTATAAGGCTCGCAGGGGTGTTGCACCCTACTTTGCCAGTGTAGGTAAAAGTTTACGGTTTGCAGTTTTACGATTGGTTTTTGTGTCTTAGGTGATGAAGAAGTTTTTTACTCCGTTAAACGTGATTGCGCTGATTGTGAGTGCGTTTTTTCTGTTTCTTGCATTCCGGAAAATTGATTTTAGCTTGCTGGGAACCATGGTGCGGGAGATTCAGTGGGTTTGGGCTTTGCCGTTAGTGGGCTTAACGTGGATAAGCTTTTACTGGCGCGCTTGGCGCTGGAAGGTGTTGCTTTCACCGTACCGGGATTTGCCGTTGAACACATTGTATGGGCCGTTGATGGTTGGGTTTGCATTCAACAACATACTTCCCGCCC
>DAIOTT010000078.1:8854-15885 GCA_036751885.1 Candidatus Sumerlaeota bacterium | reverse complement strand
CTTGGAATTTCCCCTTACTGATGGCCGCATGGAAGATGGGCGCTGCCCTTGCCACCGGCTGTTGTGTGGTGTTGAAGCCTGCAGAGCAAACTCCCCTTTCTGCTATTCGCTTGGCGGAACTGATTGCCGAAGTTGGCTTCCCCGAAGGGGTGGTGAATATAATCACCGGCTTTGGCGAAGCAGGCGCTGCAATAGCCAACCACCCAGATGTTGATAAAGTTGCCTTCACAGGCTCCACGGAAGTTGGCAGAAAAATCATTCAAGCCTCCGCCGGAAACCTGAAGCGCGTTACGCTGGAGCTTGGCGGCAAATCCCCGAACGTTGTGTTCCCCGATGCCGATATTGAAACCGCTGCTCAGGGAGCTGCCTCCTCAATCTTCTTCAACCAAGGGCAAGTATGCTGCGCCGGTTCTCGCTTGTTTATTCACGAGGCAATCTATGAGGACGTCATCGGCCGCATGGGGGAAATTGCCAACGCGGTAAAAGTTGGCGCCGGCATGAGTGAATCCACCGAGATGGGGCCCCTTGTCTCGGAAGAGCAATTCCAGCGGGTGAACGGCTACCTTGACATTGGCCGCAGCCAAGGCGCGTCGCTTTGCGCGGGGGGCAGTAGCTACAAAGAGGGTGAACTTTCCCAAGGGTACTTTGTGCAGCCCACGGTTTTCCATAAAGTGGAAAAAAACATGAAAATTGTTCAAGAGGAAATCTTTGGCCCCGTTGTGGCCGCAATGCCTTGGAAGAACTTGGAGGACGTTGCCGACGAAGCCAATGATACCGATTACGGTTTGGCCGCAGGCATTTGGACCAAGGATATTTCCAAAGCGCATAAGTTGGCCGCGATGATTAATGCCGGAACAGTTTGGGTAAACTGCTTCAACATGTTCGATGCCGCCAGCCCTTTTGGTGGTTACAAGCAATCTGGCTACGGCCGAGAAATGGGCAAATACGCCTTAGATAATTACACGCAAACAAAATCCGTGTGGGTACGTTTCTAATTGCACTCCCTAAATAATCATTTATTGAAGCGATTGTTACCAAAACCTAGCACCTTACAAACATCAATATACACCTAATTCATGCTCCCAGAGCCGTTATCTGTTTCATTACAAGGGATAACGGCTCATTTATTGATCACCTGCATAAATAATCATTAGGGATTGGTACAATACTTTCATTTACATGATAAAGACTTCAATTTGAAAGGTTGTACTATGTTAACCTCAACACAATATAAACGCCTGAGTTTAATCTGTTTTATCGGCGGATTCACCTCAATCATTGCCTCAATCGGCATATGGTTCCTTACAGGTGGGACTGATCCCGACACAATGGCCCACGCAGAGCGGTTCGGCATCTTCGTTGGCCTTTGGGCTCCTACGTTCTTCATTCTATCCAACCAGTTTGGCCGTAAAGCGGAAGGCCAAATTTAGACTAATCTTTGTTCAGGCTTAGCCTTCATTTTCCTTGAAAGATAACCTGTAATTTGCACAGTACTATTGTTTAGTTTCTGGCAATATTGCCTTGAAAACACAACGAGTGCGCACCCTAAATGACAACAAATACAACCCCAAAGCGGATCCAAATCATCCAGCACGTTCCCTTTGAAGGCCCCGGCAGCTTGCTCCCGATTTTTGAAGCCTACGGCGACAGCGTTGCTTTCACTCGTCTTTACGCCGGTGAACCACTGCCAAAGATTGATTCGTTTGATTGGCTTGTGATTATGGGTGGGCCTATGGGGGTTGCGGATGAGCAAGCTTACCCTTGGCTTGCAGCGGAGAAGCCCTTCATCCGCCAAGCGATTGAACAACAGAAGGTGGTGCTAGGGATTTGCTTGGGGGCGCAGTTGATTGCTGCAGCTCTTGGGGCATCGGTCAGAAAGAACCCGGAACGAGAGATCGGCTGGTTCCCTGTGAAGTGCACGCCAAACGCCTGCCGATTTGGTTTTTCTGAAGCGCACACCGTGTTTCACTGGCACGGCGAAACCTTTGATTTACCCCCTCAGGCGGAGTTGCTCGCGTCCAGCCCGGCCTGCGCTAATCAAGCGTTTTCTGTGGGCGATCATGTTCTAGCGCTGCAGTTTCACCCCGAGGCTACGCGGCAAACGGTGGATGCAATGATTACCCATTGTAGTGATGAATTGGTTCCGGCGAACTTTGTTCAATCTGCCGGTGAACTCACAGTTGACAACGAACACTTGGCTGAGGCCTTTAGCCTCTGCCAAGGGATTGTTGAAGCTTTAAGAACGCTAAACCCATAAGCTCTCACGAATAAATTACCTCACAAAAACACGTTTTAACGTTGATTCTTGATGTGATAGAATTCTCGTTTGTTGGGGTGTTTTGTTTTATTGCGGAGCGAGTTTAGCATTTTTACGGTTCTAAAACTTTTCTCACAGCAGCCCTTGACTTGCATACCGTTTATGGTTATTCAATAATCCCATGCTTTGCGCATGAAAACTCCCAAACATCTTGTCTGAAAGGTTCCAAAGACCATGGCTTCTACTAAATATGTTTTTATTACGGGGGGTGTAACCTCGTCGTTGGGCAAAGGAATTGTATCAGCTGGTCTTGGAACATTGCTAAAGGCTCGGGGCTTGAAAATTGAGCTGATGAAGCTTGATCCCTATATAAACATCGATCCCGGAACCATGAGCCCTTTTCAGCATGGTGAGGTTTTTGTAACGGACGACGGCGCTGAGACGGATTTGGATTTAGGTCATTACGAGCGTTACACAGAACAACCCACTAGCTCCATGAGTAACATTACCACCGGGCAGATTTATGACTCGGTAATTCGCAAAGAACGCCGTGGGCACTATTTAGGGAAAACCGTTCAGGTTATTCCCCACATTACCGATGAAATAAAAGCCCGCGTGTACAAGCTTAGCCGCGAAAGCAAGTGCGATATTCTGCTGGTGGAAATTGGCGGAACGGTGGGCGATATTGAGTCCCTCCCGTTTCTGGAAGCCATTCGCCAAGTCCCCTATGATGTTGGGGCGCAAAACTGCTTGTTTATTCACCTAACGCTGCTCCCCTATTTGCGGGGCGCAAACGAAGCCAAAACAAAGCCCACCCAACACAGCGTGAAAATGCTGAGAGAAATCGGCATTCAACCCCACTGCTTGGTTTGCCGCACGGAAGTCCCTATTGATATTGAACAGCGCAAAAAAATCGCCATGTTCTGCAACGTGGATCCCAACGCCGTGTTTGAATCCAGCAACGTGGATGTTATTTACGAAGTCCCCCTGATGTTGCACCGCCAGGCAATGGATAATTTTATCACCACCAAGTTAGGCATGGTAACACGGGATGCAAACATGGAGGGGTGGAAGACTTTAGTGGACCGTATTAAATCCGCGAAAGAAACCGTTCGCGTTGCTGTTGTGGGCAAATACATTGAACTGCAAGACGCCTATAAATCAATCTACGAATCGCTGGAACACGCCGCTGCCTTTCACGGGGTAAAGCTGATTATAAACAAAGTAGACTCCGAAGATTTAAGCGAAGTGAACCTTGAAAAGCAGCTAACCAATTGCGACGGTTTACTGATTCCCGGCGGTTTTGGCGAGCGCGGGGTTGAGGGGAAGATCATGGCCGCCTCCATGGCACGCAAAGAAAACCTCCCCTACTTTGGAATTTGCTTGGGAATGCAGGTTGCGCTGATTGCCTTTGCGCGGGACGTATGCGGGCTTCCGGAGGCAAACTCCAAGGAATTCAGAGATAGCCCCGTGGATCCCGTGATTGACCTAATGGAAAGCCAAAAGGCCGTGCTGGATTTAGGCGGTACCATGCGCTTGGGCAGCTACCCCTGCAAAATCATCCCCGGAACTAAGGCGGCTAAAGCCTACCAAAAGCCAAGCGTTTCAGAGCGCCACCGCCACCGCTATGAAGTGAACAACGCCTACCGGGAAACCCTTGAAAAAGAAGGCCTAGTAGTTTCCGGCATCTTTGAAGAAACCGGCCTAATAGAGATGATAGAAGTGGCGAACCACCCATGGTATCTGGGCTGCCAGTTCCACCCAGAATTTCAATCGAGACCGCTGAATCCGCACCCCTTATTCCGGGACTTCATCGAGGCCGTGATTACCCACAGCCGAAAAAAAACGGCCTCTGAAAATCACGAAAAAGAATCGACTCCGGCATCATAAATGCCTTCACTAAACCGATAAGTTAATTTCCTACGTGGAAAATTTTGGTGCTTGGGCTGTTGATACAGTTCAAGCATTGTTTCAAGGTTTTTGAATGCATGATGCTGATCTGTTGATCATCGGTGCGGGTGTTGCTGGTTGTACCGCCGCCTTAGAAGCCGCAGATGCGGGCTTATCTGTTACCCTAGTTACCAACGCAAAAGCCCCCGAACGAGGCTCCAACACCAGTTGGGCACAGGGCGGAATCATCTACAAAGGGGAAAACGATTCCGCAGAACTGCTTGCTCAAGATATACAAAAAGCAGGCGTAAACTTTTGTAACGCCGAAGCCGTAAAAATTGTTTCTGAGGAAGGGCCCGCCCTTGTTGAGAAAATTCTGCTTGAACGCATTCACATGCAGTTTGATCTCAACGCCGCTGGCGAATTAGATCTCACAGAAGAAGGTGCTCATTCCCGGCCCCGCATTATTCACGTGGAAGACCGCACCGGCGATGCCATTGCCAAAGCCCTGGGCCAAGCCGTGGAAGCCCACCCGAACGTTCAACTCCTGACGGATGGTACCGCGGTGGATTTGATTCTAAAAGGGTACCACACAAAAAACGATCTTGATGTTTACGCAACTCCTGAATGCCTTGGCGCTTACGTGCTAATGCCCGGCGGCAAAGAAGTTGCCCCCGTGTTAGCGCGAGAAACAATTCTAGCGACCGGCGGCGTAGGGCAAATTTTTCTTCATACCACAAACCCCAAGCGTGCCCGGGGCGACGGCCTTGCTATGGCATACCGCGCTGGCGCCCGGGTGATTAATATGGAATACGTTCAGTTTCACCCAACATCCTTCTACCACCAACTTGCTCCGCGGTTTTTGCTGAGCGAATCTCTGCGCGGCGAAGGGGCAATTCTTCTGAATTCCCACTTCCAGCCCTTTATGAAAAATTACGATCCCTTAGGTGATCTTGCCGCCCGCGATGTTGTTGCCCGCGCCATTCACGAGGAAATGCTTTCGGACGGAAGCTCCAACGTGTACCTTGATATTTCTCACCGCAACGCCGATTGGGTTCGCAACCGGTTTCCCCTGATCTATAACTATCTGAAAAAGTGGGACGTAGACCTTACAAAGGAACCCGTTCCGGTGGTTCCTGCGGCGCATTACTCCTGCGGCGGCGTTGCAAGCGATGCCTACGCCCGCACCAGTGTTAATCGCCTGCGAGTAGTAGGCGAAGTTGCCTGCACAGGCCTGCACGGCGCAAACCGCTTAGCCAGCACCTCCCTGCTGGAGGGGCTTGTGTATGGGTCCCGCGCCGGCTTGCATATTGCCAGAAACCTGAAAGATAACTCAATGCCCCAGCAAGATACCGTTCGCGATTGGGTGTTGCAGTACGAGGAAGTTGACCCCGCACTGATTGCCCAAGATTGGATGACAATCAAGCAAACCATGTGGAATTACGTGGGCCTTGTACGGAGCGGCCGGCGAATGGAGCGCGCCTTACGCATTCTGCGCGGTTTGCAGTTTGATGTTGAAACATTCTACCGCCGAGCAGCTCTAACAGATCAGTTGATCGGCTTGCGCAACGGAGCCCAAGCCGCCTTAGCATTGACTCACGCCGCCCTGCGCAACAAAACAAGCCGAGGCGGGCACTACCGCGTTCACTAAGCCCAGGAGCACCACGCCATGAGCAATGCTAAAGAGTTGATCCGTCAGCTGCAACTAAGCCCCCATCCCGAAGGGGGCTATTACCGCGAAGTCTTTCGGTCAGAGAATTCCGTTCTCCCCCTCATTGAACAACTGCAAGGCGGCACTCCTACTCCCCCCGGCGAAAAACGCTCCTCCATGACTTCAATTTTTTTCCTTTTGGAAAAAGGCGATTTCTCGGCCTTTCACCAAGTGAAGGCCGATGAAGTGTGGCAGCTCATTCTAGGGGGGCCCGCAGAGATTTTCAGTCTTACCAGCGACGGCGAATTACAGCATTCCCTATTAGCCGTGGATCAGGGAGCAGGGTTCAATCCCCAGTGTGTGATTAAAGCCGGAAGGCTTCAGGCAACCCGCTTAGCACCAAACGCAGAGTTTGCCTTGTGCACCTGCATTGTTGCCCCGGGCTTCGAGTTTAAGGACTTCTACATGCCAACCCGCCAAGAGATGCTGGCAATTCTGCCTCAACACAAAGAAATGATTACCCAACTCACTCGCGAATCCTAAGTGTATTTGGGAACTGCTAGAAAATCATCCAGTCGGAAACCAGCGTCTGCGAAATTGCACCCGTAACAATCAACGCAAAGGGTTGTTCAGCACCATTTAAAACACCCTTATAGCTAACCGTGATGCCAACTCTGTTCGGCACACCGGGGGAAGAAATGATGACCTGTTCAACGTTATCTACCAAATTGTCTCCCGGAACCGCAAGGCTTGCGGGGTTCATGGGATCCAGCGTAAACGGCAAATAAGTTTGGCTTACAGGATCATCCTGCACCCTAAGATCAAGATCATTCACTAAGGCAGGGGTGGGATTATCTAACCCGGTAAGGATTGCACCGGGAGGATCCACCCAGCAAAGCGTTACTTTGCAGGGTGCTGAATCGGCAAAAACAAAGTTGTACTGCTGCACGGGGTTTCCGGCACTGAGAACGCCCTCAATCAACCGTGGAATAGCATCATCAAACTCCGCCTTGATCACAGCAGCAGCCGCTTCTGTATTCATCAAGCCCCACCCAAATTCATAATCAGGCCCCGGGCGCCCAAGATCATCTGCGGTGTGTATAATCAGCCCCTTTAGCAAGTTGGCGGGCATGGTTTGGTTGTAGAGTTGGCTGTAATAATCCTGAAGCAAAAGGGCCGAACCGGCGGCGTTGGGCGAACTCATGCTTGTGCCGGATGCATTCAGGTAAGTAT
>DAIOTT010000078.1:0-8844 GCA_036751885.1 Candidatus Sumerlaeota bacterium | reverse complement strand
AGGTTACAACTGCATCGTGATAAACTAATTCGTACAACGGAATCCGTGTGTATTCGTTGATAGAATATTTCAGGTAAGTATCGTTGGCATCAAACCGGACGGACAACAACGAGGCGCCGTTGGCGACAATATCGGGCTTAATCCGCCCATCATCCATGGGGCCCCAGCCGGAAAAATTGGTGATTGTTGCGCTGGCAAGGCTACGAAGCCCGCCACTAACGGCATCATTCACCGCGCCAACGGTCATCACATTTTTGCTTCCGTTCGAGGTGATAATTGTATCATAACCCCCTTTACTAAAATCAGGGCCAGCATGAACAAGCGGATCGTACACGGCAGAAAGCCAAGTTTCCGTGGCAGACTCAAAATAAAAGAACGTTGCACCCGTGGAAGGGGGTGTATCGTCGCGGTCATTTCCGGCTGAAATAAAGGGCAACCAATAGGGATTTTGGTAGGTCAGCAAATCCCAATTTTGAGCAGATTCCCCGTACCGGCCAAAATCAGGATCAATCAAGTTAGTAAGATCATCCATCCAATGGGCGCCGTTGGTTCCTGAGAAATCAACGTTTTTAATCCACCCCACCGCATCGCCGTAGGAGTGGTTTGAAACCGTAATCTTCTGGGAATTCACCAAAGCTTCAGTGGAATTACCTGCGACCAGCGGAATAAGCTCAACGAAATCATTCATGAAATCCGAGCTCAACAGCAGGGCGCCCGGCGCCATTCCTTTTGCAAGGGGGTTTATCCCTGTGGCGGCCAGCGTTCCGCCCACATGCGTTGCATGAGCAGAAAGCACGCTGGAATCCATGTTAACGACCCGCGAGGTAAGTTCATCGTGGGTTTGCAACACAGAACCACCGTCCCATATGCCGATTGAAAGCCCCACCCCTGCAACGCCGTAAGGGGCTGTTTGCCGAACAAGGTTTGTCGCTGTGGATATTGCAGCGTTCTCGTTCAGAGTGGTGTAATAACGTGGCTGATTTGAAAAGCCCACCAACCCCCACTCTGAGTTGCCCGCTTGAAAACCAGCTTTTTCGGCAGAGCGTTCGGGGTACTGGTTTTTCTTTGCCCAAGCTTTAGCGGCAGCGCTTTCCTGCGCAGCACGCACTTGTAATGCACCAAGAGTTGGCTCGGCTAATACCGCAGAATACATAACGGAGCAGCCCATGAAAGCCATGAGCAGCGGGTTGATTCTTTTGGGCGGCAGCGGGTTAGGGTTCATCAAAATAAATGGCTCTCCATGAAAAACTCTTCTGTGTTTTTCCGTTGTCTATTTAGGATGAATCAACTGCGTTGAAATAACAACTGCTTTTGCACGCATAGGCCAGAGTTTGCAGCAGTAATACCCAGTTAAAACAAAAATTCCAGAGGATGATGACCCTGGAATTTTGGCTCTTGAGATTTAGCAATGGTTCACACGTGATGAATTTCAGCCATCGGCGGCCATTTCGGTGTTCGGTTGATTAGTCCAAAACGGCCCAATCATCTACCGAGCTGTCTACAGAGAGTTCCGTGTAGCCACCCAAGCCGGATAGAATCAACGACTAGGCTTGTTCTGACGTCGTAAGAGTCCCTTTGTGGCTGATACGAACTTCAATAATTCCGCTTGTGGTAGGCTGAAGGGTGAAAACCTGCTCTACGGGATCCACCAAATTGTCCCCTGTTACGGCATCAGCTGAAGGGTTATTAGGATCCAACACGTACGGAAGGTACTCAGCATTGGCGGTAAGATCTGTAACGCGAAGGTCTAAATCGTGTACTAGAACGCTTGTTCTGTTATCCAACCCTGAAACCGCAGTTCCCTTAGGATCAGTCCAGGAAAGCGTTGCCCGAATGGGTTTCAAGCCTGCGTAGGTAAAGTAGAAAACTTGTTCGGGATTTTCGGCGGAAAGTGAACCAGTGATTATGCAAGGTATCAGATCATTCTGTTCGCATAGAATCACATCTGCAGCGGCTTTGGTATTCATAACCCCCCAGCCAAACTCATAATCCGGGCCGGGACGACCTAAGTCATCGGCGGTATGAATTATGATGCCTTTCAGCATGGATGCCGGCATTGTTGTGCCACGGAAACTGCTGTACAATTCCTGCAAAAGCAAGGCAGAACCCGCCGCATTAGGGCTGCTCATGCTAGTGCCCGAACCCACCGTGTAACCATCCACACTGCTGGACTTCATGGAGGTTACACGAACGCCGTTCGCCACAACGTCGGGCTTAATGCGCCCGTCGTCCGTTGGGCCCCAACCGGAGAAATTTGACATCACACCTTTGCTCAAATCACGGGCCCCGTTGGTTACGGCGTCGTCAATTGCGCCGATTGTCATTACATTCTTGGCGGCGTTTGCCCCAATAATTGTATCAAAACCACCCTTGCTGTAATCTGCACCGGGGTGAACGGCAGGATCGTAGACGGAAAAAGCCCATTCTTGTTTTACGGTATCAATGTAGCTGAACGGGGTTCCCGCTGCGGGGGCTGAATCATCACGGTCGTTCCCGGCAGACAAAAACGGAAGCCAGTAGGGGTAATTACTACACATTTCATCCCAACTTTCAGCAATTGTACTGTAGTTGCCAAAGTTCATATCGTACATATGATTAATATCATCCAAATAGTGGAATCCAGAATTACCGGAATAATTAACATTAGCAACCCAACCAACAACAGGGCCATAAGAGTGATTAGATATTGTTACTTTATAGGGATTACTTAATGCTTCTGTAGAATCACTTGCAATCCAGAAGGGTAATTCACCAAAATCATTCCCAAAGGATGCACTAATGATAAATGCCTCGGGCGCCATTCCCTTAACAAGGGGGTTTACGCCACTTGCCGCTAATGTTCCACCCACGTGGGAGGAGTGCGCCGCTGGGTAACTGTTATCAATCACATGCACCCGGGAATTCACTTCATTATGGGTAGGAAGAACGGAACCTAGGTCCCAAATGCCGATAGATAAGCCAGATCCGGAGAGATTGTAGGGTAAGGCTTGCCGAACAGCAGAAGTATTTGTTGTAATTGCCGCCTCTTGATTCAAGGTGGAATAGTAGATTGGGCGTCCGTTTTCAAAGCCAATCAGGTTCCAACCATTGAGGGAGGACTTATCAATACTTTCCGTTGGGTACTTATTTTTAGCAGCCCATTGCATAGCTTTGGCAGTGCTTTTGTTTGATTTTTCAATCAAATCATCCACTGGAGTAGATGCGATAAGTGAGGAAGAAATAAGTGTAAGTAAGAAAATGTTTTTATACATGATAAGTAACTCCTGATGGAAAAGAAGTTATCTAATACCGCGTGATTACACAAGATAAATTTAATATTAAATTAAATAACACTTTCAATATTGAGCCTCAGAAATCGAGTAAATAAATTGTCTCTAAATAAAATCTCTGAATTTCCTAAACGGCTGAATTTCTCACTATTCGAGGGGATAATTGTCTCCCTAATTTTGACGTTATTTCTGAGTTTCACCTTATTAAGCTTCAGTCATAAGTCCGTTGTTGGTGATACAATGTTGCACTATTACACGGGTAAATTGGCTCTGGGAGCGGATTGGAACCCCGGCGACCCCCTTGGTTGGGACGGCACAATGCCCGTTAGTGCCCTCAATGTATTGGCAGATCAGCTTTATTTGCTGATAGAACCGAATCCAAAATTTCCAGAGGTATTTCCCTATGCAACAATTAACCGCCCAGCTGCCGCAAGTTTGCCCTCAATTGCCCTTGGGGCGCTTTTAGTTCTGGCAATTTGGGGCGCAGGGCGATTTTTTTTGGGGACCGTTGGCGGCTTGTTCGCTGCTTTTTTAGCCGCAACGGAGCCCAACCTGATGGGCAATTCCCGTTGGATTACGACCGACATTCCGGCAACGTTGATGTTCTTTGCGGTCTTGGTTGCCATTGCCTGTTTTGTGGAAAAGCCAACCCTGCGGCGCTTTTACTTTATGGCTGCAATCGTTGCCTTGGCGCAAATAACGAAGGTTACAAACCTGATTTTGATTGGTTTTGCCGGCCTTGCAGTTTGCTGGGTTGAACTTAGTACTTGGCGCAACGCAATCAGAACTATCCAAAACCTTGATAAAACCCCTGTAGCCGCAGAACAAAAGCCAGCTTCCGCGATAATCAATGCGGTTTTTGGTGTTTCGCTAAAGGGATCGTTCTTGATTGTTGCCGCGCTTTTTGCCCTTCAATTGGCATACAGCGGCTATGATCCTGATATCGCGGTTCAAATTGAATCTGAGCCAGAGCTGGTTGAAACTTGGGTAACGCCCTTTTGGGCGCTTCGGCCGCTGGTTCCTGCGCCTTACAGCCTTACTGTGGGCCAAGCGCGCCTGCACAATCACCTTGGGCATAGTGCTTTTTTTTGGGGCAATCATTACACCCACGGCGATTGGCGATTCTTCCCCTTTGCGGTACTCGTCAAAACCCCGCTTCCGCTTCTGCTTCTCGCTTTATGTGGTTTAGGGTTCTACCGGAAAATACCGCGGGCTTTGTGGCTAATATTGTTTGCTAGCGCGGTGTACTTCCTTTATTTTTGTTTTTTGGTGAACGTAAACATAGGCTTGCGCCACGTTCTGCAAGTTTACCCGGCAATGATTCTGCTGGCCGCATTCGGCGCCCAGCAACTGTGGTCTTACACCTTGTTGCCCCAATATAATAAAATCAAAAAACCCCTCTTTGGCTTGATCGCACTTCTATTGGTGTGGAGTGGCAGCATTGTTGTGTTCACTTATCCCCATTACGCCTCCTACTTTAACCCCTTGGTTGGAGGGCCCTTCGAGGGCTGGAAATACCTCAGCGACTCCAACGTGGATTTTGATCAGGATAGAAACCAAATTCACGAATGGATTGCTCAGCAAGAGACTCCGGTGCATCTACACCCGAGAACACCCGTAAGCGGAACCATTGTTACCAGGGCTTTACTCTTGAACGGCATTACCGCTGAAGACCGCGAGGCAATGGCTTGGCTGCGAGAAGAGCACGAACCCGTTGCTCGCCTAAGCCCCGCCGTTTTCGTTTACGAGGTTCCGTAAACCTAGAGTGAATGCCAACATTCCTTGCCGTTATCTGTTGGCTGTGAGGGGCGGCTTTTGCCCCCTGAAAGCCTCAAAATAGCCCCAATATTCCTGCGTTTTCAGAAGTCAACATCCACCACTCTCGCTCAACATCTATTCGGGCATCATTTTTGGCAGTCACTCTAGAATTTCAGTTTTAGGGCCGCGGTAAAAAAGAACTTTCCGGAGCCTTATCGACTCCGGAAAGCGGGCATTTCAGCTGTTATACTTGCCTATGCTCTTCGATCGATCAGGCAGATTTTTTCTTCCGGATGCGTACCATCTTGGGTGTATCTTTCCCCTGCACCACTTCCTTGGTGATATTCACCTCGCGGATTTGATCTCTGATGCTTGGAATTTCGAACATGATGTCCTGCATGGTGCGCTCCATAATAGCACGCAACCCGCGAGCACCGGTTTTCATGGTAATCGCTTCCTTGGCAATTTCATCCAAGGCTTCGTCGTCAAACGTCAGTTTAATGCCGTCCAACTCCAAAAGGCGAGCATACTGGCGAACAAGGGAGTTTTTAGGCTCCGTGAGAATCCGCTTCAGCTCCATCAGGCCTAAACCATCCAGCGTAGTGACAACGGGGAACCGGCCAATAAATTCGGGGATCATGCCGTACTTCAGCAAATCCTCGTGGATAACATCCTTCAGAACATCCCCTTCATCAATCTCCACTTGGGATTTTACGTTGGCAGCGAAGCCCATGCTGCGGGTTTCCGTGCGGCGGCGAATGATGTTCACCAACCCGCTGAAAGCACCGCCCGCAATGAAGAGGATGTTCGTTGTATCCAGGCGGATGTACTCTTGGTGGGGGTGCTTGCGCCCACCGGTGGGGGGTACGTTTGCAACGGAGCCTTCAAGGATTTTTAGCAGGGCTTGCTGAACCCCTTCACCAGAAACGTCCCGTGTGATGGAAACGTTTTGCGTGGTGCGGTTAATTTTGTCGATCTCATCAATGTAGATAATCCCGCGTTGGGCTTTTTCTACGTCGCCATCGGCAGATTGCAACAGGCGCAGAAGGATGTTTTCCACATCCTCGCCCACATAACCGGCTTGCGTAAGGGTTGTGGCATCAGCAATGGCAAAGGGTACATCAAGGATTTTGGCCAAGGTTTGTGCCATCATCGTTTTACCGCTTCCCGTTGGGCCTACAAACAGGATGTTGCTTTTTTGAATTTCAACTTCATCGTCTTCAGATTTACCTGAGTAGATGCGTTTGAAGTGGTTGTAAACCGCAACCGCGAGCACTTTTTTTGTGCGGTGTTGGGAAACAATATACTTCTCCATAATATCAAAAACTTCCTGCGGAGTCGGAAGTTTATTCAACCGCTCTTGAACGGAAATTTCCTCCTCTGGCTCGGGTTTTTGAGTTCGCTGTGCATACTGATCTGATGGGGAAGCCGTGATAATATCTTCACGCCTCAACCGATCATGAATCGTGGAAACACAGTCGTTACAAATGTATACAGGGGTAATAACGTCTTTCGGCGTTAACCCTTTGATAAGGGTTTTTACTTGGGTTTGATCACGCCCGCAAAAGGAGCACTTCAAGCGCATGGACATTAATGATGTCTCCGGTCAGGATTTTCCCACTGGGGGAAATCAAGTCCGCAGTGTGCGCCCAAAGCTCGGGGTTTGTCAATTGCTGCTCTTATGTAAGGTGAAGTTGGTTTGCAGGGCTGAATACAAGCTTGCGAATTCACAGATCAGGGCAGTTTTCCCGCCCCTCAAATCAAATGCACCGAGCAAAGTACAGAAAGATTTTGTGATGTGCTGCAAATGATCTGAAGAACAACGAAAAGCCAACTGTTGCGAACTCATTGAAGCCTGATGAACAGTGATTCGGCGCTCTAGGCTTTTGCTTTTTCCGCCCCTGCTTTTTTCGAGTGCCATTTGTGTTCCTTGCCCGCAATCAACCGCTGAAAATTGCTGCGGTGTTTGAACAGAACAAAGAAGGATGCAGCCGTTGCCATAATCAGAACTGGGCCCGAACCATTCAGGAAAAACACAAACAACGGTGTTGTAACCGCTGCCAAAATAGAACCCAACGAAACGTACCGACTGATTGCAAATGTAACAAGAAAAACCCCAAAGGCTAACAAGATACTGTAGGGTGCAAGGGCCAAAAATACACCTAGGCTAGTGGCAACGCCTTTGCCCCCTTTGAAGCCTAAGAACACGTTGAACAAATTTCCAACTAATAACGCAACGCCCAAAAGTACACCGTGCAACTCTGGGTTGAGATCAACCCCCTGCAAAGGTGGGAGAAGCAAAATCGGGAGGATTGCTTTCACCACATCAATCAACAAGACAGGAATGCCCAGCTTGGGGCCAAGCACGCGCAAGGCATTTGTAAAGCCGATGTTCTTAGAGCCTTCCTCCCGTAAATCCACCCCCGCAAACACTTTCCCAATCATCAGCCCCGTTGGGATTGCCCCAATTGCATAAGCAAGAAGCAATTGAACCACAAGAAATAGGCTCATCAAGCAGTTCCCAACAACTTGCGCGTGGCAGACTCAACGTCCTCTTGGCGCATTAAACTTTCGCCCACAAGAAACGCTTTTGCGCCGTATTGCATCAACGTCTGCACGTCCTGAAAGGTGGAAATACCGCTTTCAGTAACCAGCACATCGGGCGTGTAGGGCAATAATTTTGCAACGGTTTCAGTAGTTTTCAAGTCAACCTCAAAGGTATTTAAGTCTCGGTTGTTGATGCCAACGATTCTGGGCTGGCAGCCGGACTTTTTCAGGATTTTCACGTCTTCCGCATCGTGAACTTCCAGCAAAACCTGAAGGTGCAAGTTGCGGGCAAACTTGTATAGGTAAGCCAACTTCGCCGGATCTAATGCGGCAGCAATCAGCAACACTGCAGAAGCACCCGCGGCTTTTGCTTCAAGGATTTGAAGTTCATCAATAATGAAATCCTTGCGCAGCAGGGGGATTTTTACCGAGTGAGAAATCCCGGTGATAAAGTCAATGTTTCCTTGAAAATACTTCCGATCGGTCAACACAGAGAGTGCCACAGCACCGCCGCGTTCGTAGGATTTTGCAATGGCAACGGGGTTGAAATCCTCGCGAATGACCCCTTTGCTGGGTGAAGCTTTTTTCACTTCGGCGATCAATCGTGGGGCCGGATCCAAGGCAAGGGCCTTGTAGAAAGAGGGCCGTTCTTTTGCCTCGTACGCTTTCAACGTAATTGCTTTTCTATCGGACTTCAGGTCTTCAATCTCTTCTAACTTTGTTTCTAGAATTTCTTTTAAAATGCTGCTCATCTTGATTCTTTTAGGTGCTCCTGTATGCCGTTATACCTTGGTTAATGTGTTCAATAACTCTAATGCCGTTCCTGATTCTTGAATAGCGCGGGCCTTTGCCACGCCTTGTTGAAAGGTTGCTTCTGCCCCGGCAAGCCATAACACCGCCCCGGCGTTAAGGTGAACTGCATTGGCTTTTGCCCCTTTTGCTCCGCCAAGAACCTCCTTGGTAAGCGCCGCATTTTCCGTTGCATCGCCCCCAACAAGATCTGCCATTTCACAGGGTTTATACCCCACATCACGGGGCGAAAAACTCCAATGGCTGAGGGAGCCGTCTTGATCCAGCAAAACGCCCACAGTATCTTGGCAAAGGGAAATTTCATCCATTCCGTCCAACCCACATACCACTAAGGCCCGCCGTAAACCCATTCTCTTCAGAGTTTGAACCATGGGTTGAATGAGCTCTTCCTTCGCAACGCCCACCAGTTGAACAGAAGGGCGAACGGGGTTTGAAAGCGGCCCGCAATAGTTGAACAACG
>DAIOTT010000077.1:5271-15907 GCA_036751885.1 Candidatus Sumerlaeota bacterium | reverse complement strand
GGTGCCGCTAATGGATTCTACTTTGTCTTTAATCTTCATTGTATAAGGTGAGCCGGTTTCTCTGGATTCAATCAGAACCTGCTGAAAGGCGAAAAGCGTCCATTCCGCGCCCTCTTTGGTGGTTACTTCGCAGGCGCCGTCGCTGTAAATGTATAAAACATCCCCAACAGAAACAGCAACTTTATCTTCTTTGTATTGAACCTTAGGAATTGCCCCAATTGCCATGCCCTTGGTTTTCAGGTTTTGGGCCCGGGTTTGATCTGCTGATACAAGCAGCGAGGGCGGGTGCCCGGCGCTTGAATACCGTAGAGAACGAAGGCTTTTTTGATAAACGCCGTACCAGATTGAAAAGTACAGATCCCCGTGGTCTTCCATCTGGAAAATATGGTTCAAGCCGGTTAATACTTCCGCCGGATTTCTAAAATCTACTTTTGCCAAGGATTGATTGCGCAGCACGTTAATCACGGAGATTGAGTGCATCGCTGCGCCTACGCCGTGCCCACACACATCAATCAGGTAGAAGGCAAAATGATCCTCATCAATGTCGTTGTAGCCAAAAGCATCACCGCCTAGATAAACCGACGGCAGAAAAGTCCAATCGATTGCAGCAAATTCGTTGGTCTCGGGGTGAGGTAAAAGGGACAGTACATAGCTAACGGCCTTAGAAAGATCTTCCTGCAGGTGTTCTTCTGCTTCAACATCCTCGCGCCGGCGGTACTCATGCTTCAGCACGTGTTGCCCAATACGAACAAGGGATTCAATGGGGAAAATCTCCGTCCCTTTAATGCGGGCGCCGTCTAAAAAAGTACCATTCGTGGATTCCAAATCGGTTACAGCCATTTCGTTTCCGATGATTGAAAAACGACAATGCTTTTTGGAGATTCCCGTATCTTTTATCACAATATCGGCAAGTTCGTTGCGCCCAAATACCAATGTTTTATCTGTAAGCTCAAACCGCTTGCCGCGATTATTACCTTGAACAATCACAATGTAATGGCATTTACCATTTGATTGTTTTTAAGGGTTTGCACCGGGAAGCCCCATAACAAAGGTGCCGTCGTTGAAATCATTATCGGTGTATGAATCACGATCGGAGTTGGACATATAAATTGGTGCCTTCAAATTATTAGGGAGGTTTAGGGCAGTCTGAATGCCGGCGTATATCAGGAGTTAATTGATGGATGTTGATCAACAATCGGCAAAAAGCGAACCATTTGTTTCGCTATTGGGCTGCAATCCTTTTTTTGAAATAGCGTGAAAGGTCAATTGAAACAGAAGCCTTACAATATTTATAATTTATAAGAAATACGTTTGCTTGCAAAGTCGCAATCCGCACCTTTCAACTTGAGGGCAATAAAATTTCTGCCGTACAACATTGCCTTATCAAACATGAATACCCAACATGCCACCCGATTTATTACTTCAGAAAGTATTCCTGCTTCATGAGCATGCAAAGTTCCCAAGCACCCCCCGTAATGGTGGCGGGCATCACAAACTTTGAGACAAACGTTTCGGTGGAAACCTTTCCCCTGCAGTACACAAAGTCGCGGTTTGCGTTTCACGGAATCCGAGATCGGATTGGCGGCGTTGGGTACAATTTAGCGCGAGCCTTGGTTGAGCTTGGAACCCCCGTGGAGTTTGCCTCTGTAATTGGGCAAGACGTATTGGGAAACGCCATTTTAGCCGAACTTAGCACGATTCCCGGTTTAGGAGTTCGCGGTGTGCTAAGAACCCAGAAGGCAACGCCGCGCAGCGTGGTATTGGTAGAGCCGGAAGGGCGGGCCGGAATCATAACGGACTTGAAGGACTCGCAGGAATTAGTTTATCCGATGAAGGACTTCTTGGGCTTGCTGAAAAACACCTCAGTATTTCATTCAACGAATATTAATTGGTCGTACTTGCTCGCCCAAAAAGCCCGGGAAAACCGCGTAACCGTTTCCACGGATGTGCAAGCAATCAGCACCTTGCAGGATGACTACAACCGCCGATTTCTCTCCGTTGCCCGTTGGGTTTTTTTGAGCGGTGAAAACCTGACCGATGAACCAAGCGCAGTCATTCAACAGATTTTTCAACTCTTCCCCGCTGAACTCGTTTTCTGTACACTGGGTGAAAAGGGAGCACTCCTTGGGGAGCGCAAAGGAATAGAAGAACCGCTGATCCGGCATCAACCCGCCCCACCACTTCCGGGTACGCCGCAAAACGTAACCGGCGCCGGCGACGCCTTGGCAGCGGGAACGCTTGCTGCTTTACACCGCGGTGAAAACCCTTGGGATGCGCTGTTGCAAGGCCAAATCGTTTCGGGGTACCGCATCACTCAACCAAACAATTCCCACGGCATTCCCACAAAACAGTGGGTGCAGGAGCAGTTCAAACAAACTTAAACTACGAAGATGTAGATTTGTAAGTTGTAAATAGCGCCCATTTTTTTGACGGGATAACAGGATTGTGATGATGATGTTGATGATTGAGGTATTGATTATCCTGTAAGCAGCTCTGGAAATAAACTTTGTGTTCTTCCACAAATATTGACTTTGATGATTCAAACTAAAAATATACTCTTACCAAAGTAATTCCAACCTAAGCATTAATCCAAATTCTTACAGGAGCCAAATATGAAAATCATCATCCCCGGTGGAACTGGACAAGTTGGGCAAATACTGGCGCGCAACTTTTTGAAGCAAGGGCACGAAGTAGTGCTATTCTCCCGCAGTAAAAACCCCACGCTTGCGGGTAGAATTGTGAACTGGGACGGTGAAACCACTGAAGGCAATTGGGTACAGGAACTTGAGGGGGCAGATGTGCTCCTCAACATGGCAGGATTCACCGTGAACTGCCGTTACAATAAAACCAACCAAGAGCGGATTTTAGAATCCCGCACACGGTCTACCAAAATCCTGCGGGAAGCGGTGCAAAGCCTTGCAACTCCGCCCCCTGTTTGGATGAACGCCAGCACCGCAACAATTTACCGCCACGCGCTTGACCGACCCATGGATGAAGCAACCGGTGAGCTTGGCGGCAATGAACCCGGCGCACCGCCAAAATGGAATTTCAGTATCAAGGTTGCCAAGGAGTGGGAACGAGAGTTTATTGAAGGTGAACTCCACGGCGTTCGCCGTGTAGCGTTGCGTTCTGCTATGACAATGAGCCCTGATAAAGGCGGCGTTTTTGATGTGATGCGCGGCCTTGTGGCAGTGGGCTTAGGGGGAACAAACGGAAGCGGAAAGCAGTATGTTTCCTGGATTCACGAGGCGGATTTTATTGAGGCAATCCAGTTTATTTTAGCCCACGAGGAGTTGGACGGGCCGATTAACCTTTGCGCACCAAATCCACTGCCAAATGCCGATTTTATGCGCACGTTGCGTAACGCCTACGGCGCACCGATTGGGTTGCCCGCAACAGCGTGGATGATGGAAATTGGGGCGATTTTCCTTAAGACTGAAACCGAGCTTGTGATGAAAAGCCGACGTGTTGTGCCGGGCCGTTTGCTGGGTGCAGGCTTCAAATTTCAGTACCCTGATTGGAAGCCCGCCGCAGAGGATTTGTGCAAACGGACAAAGGCAACCCGTTGATATGGCCAAAGGAGCGTTTAGGAATTACCGGCAGGTTCTTCATCCGCCTGTTTCGTGAGCGGGTATTCTGCTTCCACATCAACACCCAAGCGAGAAAGCTCGATTCTAGCTAAACCGCCGATGCTAATTTGCGACAGAAACCGTTGGCGCATGGAGTTGACTAAGGAAATGGTGCGGTCAACTTGGCCGCGAACCATGGGATCTTGAAGGACGATTGGCTCGAAACGCTGCTCCATTATTTCCCGGTAAATTGCGATTGATTCATCCGTTCTTTCCAGCTGCGTTAGAACGCGGGCTCGGCCCATCATGGCATCTGCCCTTAGGAAACCAAGGGGATCAGCTGCTTCTGCTTCAGAGTAATAGTTAATCGCGTCGGTTGCAGACTGCGGTTGGTTATCAAAAAAGAGTTTATTTTCACTTGCGTAGGCCAAGGCTAAGGCGGCTTTTGCGCGCTCCATGGAGTTTTCAGGAACAGCCGCATAGTATTCGTTCAATGTATCAATGGCAAGCTGGTTGTTCGCCCCGCCGCCAACCACGGCGTCGGCAACTTCGTCGCCCATTTGGTAGTAGGCTGTGCCCTTCAGGAATAATGCCTCGCGAGCAGCATCAGAATCGGGGTATTGCGCGATGAGCTCATCCGCCTTGGCAATCACTTCCTCCATGGCAGAAATACGCTCGTCTGAAGCCCAAGTGGTGGTGGTTCGCACATTGATGAGTTGTTGCACAATCTCATCGTACGTATTGGTGGCTTCCGCCATTTTATTTTGCTTTTGTGTATCGAGATAACTAAGAACAATAAATACGGTGGTAATCAGAATCAGGACGGAGCTAACGATGATTGCGTTTCGCTTTAGCCAAAGGGTAAACAAATCCCGTTTGCTGGGCTTGTCCTCTTCACCGATGTTGTCAAGTTCTTCTTGGTTGATCTTGATTTTAGCCATTGATTCGTTCGATTCCTGTGTGAAGGTACTGAAATGGCCCTGAAATAAACGAGTGATGCCGTGCGATTGCAAGCCGTAATCGCAGTTTTGCCAGAGATTGGTGCGGATATTAAGCAAATCATGAGTCTTGAACCGATGAATCTGCCAAACTTAACGCAAGAATTATCAGAATTTACCGCTTGGGTTCAACGGCAAACGCCGCATTCCCTAGGCGCGCAATCTCAGGATGAACAACCCGCTGTTGATACAGGCCTTGGCGTTTATATTCACGTTCCCTTCTGCCGCCACGAATGCCCCTATTGCGATTTCACCAAGTTCTCAATCAAGGGCCTACCGGCATCGATTCGCGCGAACTTTCCCGGCTTTGTTGCCAAGGAGCTTGCCCAGTTTCCCGCAACCCCGCCGCTTCCCCTGAAAACCCTATACTTTGGGGGCGGAACGCCGAGTCTGCTCGTTCCTGAATCGTTGGAATTATTGCTTCAGATGGTGGAAAACCGCTTTGGCAAGGCTGAAGAAGTTACCCTGGAGGCAAACCCGGAGAACATTACGGAATCCCGCCTGAACGATTGGCACCAGTTAGGAATCAACCGCCTTTCCGTGGGCATTCAATCATTTGACGACCGCGACCTTCTGCGGCTGGAGCGCTTACACAAGGCAGAAACCCTGGAATCCGCCCTTGGTTTGCTTGGCTCGGGGCCTATTGCCAATTGGTCCGGGGATTTAATGTTCGCCCTTCCAAATCAAACGGAAAAAGGCTTCCTGCAAAATCTTGAGCGCCTGATTGCTTTCAAACCGTGCCATGTTTCATTCTACGGCCTTACCCTTCACGATGGAACGCCGTTTTTTGAACAACACCGCCGCGGTGAACTTGCTCAACCAGAAGAGGAAGTACAGGAAACCATGTACCGTGAAGGCCATGCGATGCTTCAGGCCGTTGGGTTTGAGCATTACGAGGTTTCAAACTTCGCCCAACCCGGCAAGCGCTCGCGCCACAACCAACGCTACTGGCAACAACTCCCCGTTCTGGGGTTCGGCCCCGGAGCCTGGAGCCAATGGGGTACGCTGCGCTGGATGAACGAGGACGACTACGCCACGTGGACAAAATGTCTTTCCGCGGGCCAACCGACGCATAGAAAACTTGAACGGTGCACCGAAAAAGAACAGCTAAAGGAAATATTATTCGCCCAGTTACGACAAAAAGAAGGCTTCCCCCTGAACAGCAACGGCATTCTGGCGGAAATACTCAACACCTGGTTCGCATCCCCCGTGGGGGCACAAGTAGTGCAAAATCAATGGATTGTAGTGGATGATTTCGCCAAACTTTCCTTGGATGGTTGGCTGCGCTGGGATGCCATTGTTGCTCAACTTGATCGGGTAATCGATGATTTTGCGTTGCGCGGGTAGTATTTCACGGCAGCATTGGGATGTTTTGTGCAACATGAGTTCTGTAATCAAGAAAACCTAAATTAACATCCAACGTCCTTGAAATCAAATCGAGCTGAAAATGCCTAAAATCATGACCCAACCTAGTGAAAAATCCGTCTTTCTAATCGCCGCCGGGGGCGTTACCCTTGCCATTGTTGCCTTGCTGTTTGTCCCTTCCCCAAAAGCAACTGCTGGTAATGGTGGTGCAGTTTCAGCCTCCCAACCCGCCAGCCAGCCCGCATCAGGTATAACGCCAAAACCCGCCGAAACCACAAAGATCATCCGCCCCCAAACTCCGGCCAACGGGCAAGTTACAGCCTCTGATTTTCCCTTTCAAGATTACGAAATCCTGCTCCGTAAATTCCAAGATGAAGAAGGCCTTGTGGACTACGCCGCCCTAGCAAACGCCGGGAAAAACGACCTTGAAGCCCTTGTGAACATCATCGCCGAAACTGATCTCAACAGCCTTTCACAGCTTCGCGATGCGGAATATTCCGCTTGGTACATCAACGCCTACAACATTCTGACGCTGAAAACCATTGTGGATCATTACCCCTTGAAGAGCATTATGGATATTGATCAGCCGTGGGATACACCCCTGATTGTTGCAGGCCGTGAGCTGACGTTGAACCAAATTGAGCACGACGTTTTACGCCTTCAAAACTCCCCCACTGAAGAGCGTAGAGCCTTTGTTGATCCTAGCCTGCACTTTGCCGTAAACTGCGCCAGCATCGGTTGTCCCCGTTTGCAGGATGTACCCTTCACTCAAGCTAACCTTCAGGAACTCTACCTCAAAGGCGCCCGTGATTTTGTGGCAAACCCCGTGCAGTTTCAATTCACAGACGGCGAATGGAAGATCAGCCAACTGATGGATTGGTACGGCGACGACTTTACACTTCATTACGCGGGTGAATCGGCTGCATTAGCCAAAACCCTTGCCGCGCGAGGGGTGGATCAGCCGGAAAAACTCGCCGCTGTTGCTTGGTACTTTTCAGGCATCGTGAAAGACCAAGAATTAGCGAAAAAACTCCGCGAGGGAAATTATGACGTGACATGGATGGAGTATGACTGGAATCTAAACAAGCAACCCTAAGGCGCTACTGCCGGCTTACTTGTCATGTTGTGATGCTACCCGGCACAACCTTTAGGGCCAGATTCTGGTCATTGACTTTATACCACCAAAGTGAACTCGCTAACCCATGAAATGGCTTTTCGTTGGCTTGGGAAACCCCGGCAAACAATACGATAACACCCCTCACAATCTAGGCTTTGAGGTGCTAGACCTTATTCTAAAGCGCCAAGGCATGCAGTGGCAGGAGGCAAAAAAATTCCAAGCCTTCGCCGCCAGCGGCACCGCCGGCGAAAGTAAGCTCTACTTCCTAAAACCCATGACCTACATGAACCTGAGCGGCCTTTCCGTTAGGCCCACCGCTGAGTATTACGATATTCCACCAGAGAACGTTGTAGTTTTTTGCGATGATATTCATCTGCCCTTCGGGAAATTCCGAATCCGAAAAAAAGGGAGTCATGGCGGTCAAAATGGGTTGCGAAACATCATTGAACAATTCAGCAGCGACGAATTTCCCCGCGTGCGTCTTGGCTGCCAACCCAAACACCCCGTTGGCAATATGGCGGATTACGTGTTGGGAAAAATGGGAAAAGAAAAACGCCTGATTGCAGATCAAGTAATTGATCAAGCAGCAGATTGCATGGAGCTAATTGTAGCGGAAGGGCTGGATAAAGCCATGATGACCTACAACGGATGGACGGCCCCCGCCGCCGTATAACCCACCGCGCCAACCCACCGCGCCCTGCGCTTTCGCGTCCCTGCGTTTCAAAAAAATATTCCCGCAAAACTAACGTGATAGAAAATAAACGCAAAGCCGCAACGGCGCGAAGTCGCAGGGACGGGGACGGTGGGTTGAGATTAATCAATAAGAATATAGTGTAGTCTATAATCTTACTTTGTTAGCCTAGATACACCACATGAAAACCAAAATAGTTTCATGCATCTTCCCCCTCCCCGCGCCCCTGCGTTTTCGCGTCCCTGCGTTTAAGAACATCACGTCATGATCATGATTGATGCTGAATTATTCGGCTTTATTTTCACTGATTTGTTTCGCAAACGCCTCGGGCAGTCCTTTAATGTGAAGATCGCGTTGGGGGAACGGAATGGAAATGCCGTTGGCATCCAGGCTTTCTTTAATTTCTTGGTTCAGCTTGAAGAACAACGTCCAGTAATCGGTTGTTTTCGTCCAAGGGCGAACAACAAAGTTCAAGGATGAATCGGCCATTGCCATCAGTTCGATTTGTGGTTTTGGGTCCTCAAGGATGAGGTCTTTATTTTTATCCAAAACCTCGGTAATCACTTGGCGAACTTTGTTTAAATCACTTTCGTAAGACACACCGACCGTTAAATCCACACGGCGTGTAGGGTTTACGGTGAAGTTTGTGATTGTTTGGCCCCAAACTTTGCTGTTGGGAATAACAACGCGTTTATTGTCGGGTGTGGTAAGAACAGTGGAAGCCAAGTTGATCTCCGTTACAGAGCCCGTTACACCACCGGCATCAACAAATTGGCCTTTATCGAACGGATTGTGGATGAGAATCATCACGCCTGCCGCAAGGTTTGAAAGGGTTTCCTGAAAAGCAAATCCCAAGATAAAGCCCGCAACGCCTAACCCCATGATGAAGGGCATTACGCTGATGCCCACAGTCTCCAACCCCACCAAAATTGCCATAATCCAAAGAAGTTTGCTCACCACGCCAGCAACAAAATTGCGCAGCAGCACGGGAAGCCGCTCTTGCTTGGTAATCAGAGGCGTTGTGGCTTTCATGATTAAACCAATCACCAATTTGGCGACGACTATAATCACTAAAAACGTTAAGATTTTAATTCCGAACTCAACGCCTCGGGTTGCGATGAATGTTTGTACTTCTTCCAACATAGTACGGTTCTCCTTAGAAATGTATTTTTTTTTGAAGGATAATTTCGTCTCACGCTGGTTATTGGGTGATCAAGCCAAACCTACCGAACAGAGCATCGGAATCATAAAGGTTTTCATTGAATTGATTGGTTTAAGCTGCAAACAAACGGTGAAAGCCTTCAATAAAGCGTTGAACGAATTCAATCAAAACCAGAATTTCTGGGGCATCAAGATTTATGGATTGAGCTATTTTTAGCTCTTCGCCATTATTATCCTTTATCCCAATAAAGGTAACACTACGAAACATGATGAATAGAATCCCTAAACCCCTATTGCAGGGCTTATCCGTTGCAGCATTCTTCGGCACAATCAGTTGCGCAACGGCCCAGCAAGCACCCCCCACGCAAGCCCCCACGGCCACAGCCGCAGCCGCAGCCGAGGCCATAACCACTCAAAGCCTGCAAATTACAGAATCCCTCATCACAAAGACTAACGCCTTTGGTCAGCGGAAAAACCCCGACGTCCACATTGATACAGTGGTGATTCACTTTGCCAGCGCCATCTATTGGTTCGATCCCAGCTTCCAGAAAATCGTGGGGCAAGAGGGGAAGGACTACGCAGCAAGCATCAACCTGACGCCAGAAAACTTGGCCGAGCATAAGTATGATTGGCAGTTGGTGAAGGCGATCTTTGAAGCTTACGGGGTATCGTCCCACTATGCCATTGGCCGCGACGGGGAGATTGTTCGCTTCGTACACGATGCCGACCGCGCCTACCACGCCGGCCCCAGCAAGATGCCCATGGATGAAACACGCACGGGCGCCAATGAGTTCTCAATCGGCATTGAGCTGATGGCCAGCCACCCGGCGGACGACGCCACCGTGGTAACCCCTGAGGACGCCTACACGCCTGAACAATACGCCTCGCTTCAGGCGCTGATGGCTCAGCTTTGTGCAGACCATGGCATCCGCTACGTGGTTGGGCACGATGAAATCGCCCCCGGCAGAAAAACCGATCCCGGCCCCTTGTTTCAGTGGGACAAAATCCGCAACGCCGACTACTCCCCCACTGCGTGTGAATAACCCCCTCCACAAAAAACGCCGACCTCAAAAAATGCCCACCCAAACCGCAAGGCACCCACAAAGTGCCCTGCGGTTTTTCGTTATACTTAGGCTTTTACATCACCTACAAACAATCATCAATCAAACTATATTACCCTATAAAACTGGACAAATTTTGTATCTAGTTAGGACAAAATAAACCCCAAACACAAACTCAATCACATTCAATCACCACTTGCGACTCCCATTTTTTTATCATGATCAAAAGCAAATAAACTCGATCAAACGCCTATTTGATCACAAATTAGCCTGGTGAATTTTTGGGTTTTCCACTGATTTATAAAATTAAATTGTGAACAGGGAAAATTCAACAACCTAAGTTGTTGAATTATTTTGATCCGCAATTTTTTTATACTACACAAAAATAAATCCTCTATTTCGTGTTTGACAACTCATTATCCAGAATGCCAGCCATAGAGTATTCATTGCATTGAAAGGAAAAATCATGCAGAAAAAGGCATTAATAAACAACGTCCGAAAACAGGGGTTCACCCTCATCGAACTCCTCATCGTGGTCGCAATCATCGCTATCCTAGCGGCCATCGCCGTCCCCAACTTCTTAGAGGCACAAGTCCGCTCCAAAATCTCCCGCGCTCGGGCTGATATGCGGACTGTTGTAACAGCTGCTGAGATTTACTATGTTGACCACAATA
>DAIOTT010000077.1:0-5261 GCA_036751885.1 Candidatus Sumerlaeota bacterium | reverse complement strand
AGGAGACCCACTTGTTGACGATTGCGACGGACACGGAAACCTTCGTGATAGTGGTTTTCTAACTGTTCCGTTTACTATTACTACACCAATTGCTTACATCACATCATTACCGCGGGACGTGTTTAAAATCGGAAAGTCAAATGATTTTGCATCAGGTGCATCTGTGAACTTGCCTTATGAGTCAGGAGATAACCGCGATATGACCTTCCTTTATCTCGACATGGTTCAAGCTAGTGACCCTGCTTTTGGGTTTTTCGACATGGCTAATCCTGATGCTAACGAACAAAGTTATAATCCTACTCTTGCTAGATGGGGTCTATATCAAATCCGTAGCTTAGGGCCAGCATCATCATATGATGGTCCAAACGATGTAGACTTTACACACCCAGTTGATAATATTTATGATGCAACAAACGGTACGGTTTCATTTGGCCACATTATCAGAAACCAACGTGATCCAGAGGGTAAACCCTAATATAAACGAGTGAGTCTAAATTCAATCTAAACAAAATACCCAGCCTGATTATGGTTGGGTATTTTTTTCGCTGCTGTGGCATCAATGGAGAGAGATCAGATTTTATGATTCCAAAGTCTGTAAGCTACCCCCAAAGATAAGAGGGTTGTTCGTTGATCTTTGAGAGTGCTTTTAGACTTTAATATCAATCCTTATCGCCTCTTTAGAAGGATTTGAGACGAATAAATGTCATGACAATTTTCACATTTATTCGTATTGGATTGCGACGTCGTAGTTTGCGTAAATCCTTCTGTCATGAACAAGTAACCCAGAGGCAATATCTGAATAAGACTCAAGGCTTGGTGTTGAAATGGGGAGTGTTATATTGAAGTTGTAACCGCCTCTGCCGTACCAACTACCTTTAGCAACCGCAATTGTGTGATTATAGGGCTGAGTTGAATCACGGTGCATATAGGTATAATAAATGGAACCATTGTAGTAATCAATATTAGTATATTCATTTCGCCAGCCTCCGCTCAAGAAGGATGAACTTGATATTGTTTGGGGAGCACTCCAAGTTTGACTAATTGAGGACTTAGTTCGGTATATTACTCCATTAGGCTTGGTGGCACTTCCTGGTTGGCCGTAAACTAATATATACAAGCCACTTCTCCCAGCACTAGGATCAAAAGTAATTGCAGGATGCTCGCAGTTATCGTTTTCAACTAAATTGACTGAAAGGCCAGCATTTAGGTTTCCGATGGGCAAGTAGGAATCGTAGATGTGCTGAACAAACTGAGTACCAATATTATTCGCATACATGGTGATGAGCCAATTTTGGCCATCTGTTGAAATATAGGAAGTATCTGCCCGTTGAGAGGGTTCATCAGATTGTGTATAATGAATAACCCTACTACTCCAACTACCACTTCCCAAAATAGTTTCCCCTACAATATAACGTGTAACATAATCTTCTGATCTGCCATCATAAACAACATTATGCCAGGTTACTCCTAACCTATCTGTACCGCCAAGAGTTGTTACCGATAGCTTTGGATAGGAATGAGGTTGAAGACCAAGCCTAACAGGATACGTCCATGAAGCACCGTTATTCGTTGAATAAATCTACCAAAGTCCTGATGTAGAAGTATTTCCAGAAACGAATTCTGAATTGAATACTACGGCGATTTTTCCGTTGATGGCTGCTACATCATTAAAACCAAAAAATGTAAATCCCGTTGGCAAGGGTATAGATTTAGTTTCATCTGTAATAAGATTGTAAAGTTTAGGATCAGTCGCAGTAGTCCTATTATACAAAATGTAATGTGTGCCAGTTGATGAATCATAGGCTACTGATGGTGAACGATAAGATGCGTTTGTAGGAGATATACCTATCGCGGGATCAGGCGTAAATGAGTGTGAAAGCAGCGGTATAGACAAACACACAATGGCAATTAAATTACGTACAATGTTTTTCATTAAGAAACCTTTCAAGTGGGAATCCCTATCCGATGGCAAAAACCAGTGGTAAGGGTCAATAAATTAAGACCAATAACAACTTCATAATAATATTTCATTAATACTAATTTTAAATAGTAAATTGATTCTGATAGAGCCGTTATCTTACATGACAATTTAAATGAACTCATCCAAAAACAATCTATGTTTTGATAATATATCTTTACGGATATTCCACAATTTATCTGCGTTGTTAAAAAATTACTATTATGGAAAAACTCTTTTTCACCAGATTAAATTTACCCTATGCATTCTCTGTGAAGACTATGCAAAGCAGTAGAGGGAAAAACCTTCAGGAGGCGGTGTAGTCCTTCCCCATTTGAAGGAGTTGTTCATCTTGCACAACGGGGATTGAGTTGCGCCAGCGTTCCCGAAGCACGCGGGGAAGAAGGGGAAGGGCTGCTAGGAAGGCGTGGTTTAGGGGGAGTTTGGGATTGAGGAAGGGCTCGCGAAGGAGCTCCAAAGCGAGGCGGATGAAGTGTTTGGCTAAGAGCGGCAGGGAGGCTAGGTTCATCCATTCAAACAACAGGTGGTTGCGGGCTTTCATTTGGTGTACCGCCGGGGCGCCGAAGCGTTTGGTCATGGAGCCGCCGCCGTGGTGAAGGGCAAGGGCGGCGGGATCGTACAGGTTGATCCAACCACATTTTGCGGCGCGGTAGGAGATGTCATAGTCCTCCCAGTAGCCGGGGTGGAATTCGCCCCGTAACCCCCGCAGTTGCAGAAACTTGATTCGGTTGTAGGCGGCGGCGCCGGCTTGGGTAAACAGGCATTGTTCGGCGGCCTCTGGCGTTTTGTAGGCGGGGGTTATCCGGCCGCCCAAAAATTTTGCGGCCATGCATGCTTGGTTCGGAGAGCCGTCCCACCAGGAGAGGGTTTGGGCTGAGACGCTGAAGACATCCTGCGGGTGCAGGGTAAGGCCGTTTGCAAGTTGTTCGGGTTGTTTGAACCAGCGCAGAAGGTTCGGGAGAAATTGTTCTTTCACAACCAGATCGTTGTTGCACAGGATAATAATATTACCCTTGGCTAATCTTGCGCCGCGGTTTGTTGATTCACCAAAGCCTTTATTCACGGTGTTTCTGACTACCCGGACGCGGGGAAAGTTTGCCTTAATCAGGGCAACGGAATCATCGGTACTGGCATCATCTACAACGATGATTTCCCCTTCTTCACCGGTTTTTCGGGCGCTGAGTTGAAGGGATGAAAGGCACCGCAACAACCACGCGCTTCCATTCCAGTTGGTGACGACAACGGAAAAAAAGGGGCGGAGCGTGGTAGGCTCTGCCCCTTGATGTTGAGATACAAACCGGTTTGGCGAGTCAGGGACGTAGGTTGATTGAGTCATGCTAGGGGGAACAGAAAAACCAAAACGCTTAGCGTGTGCTTTGGTGATTTTCAGTCCATTTTTCGTGGAAGGAACCCGGTTGATCGATCCGTTCAAAGGTGTGTGCACCAAAGAAATCTCGCTGTGCCTGAATCATGTAGGCTGATGTACGTTCGCGGCGGTAGGTATCGAAGTAGGAGAGGGAGGCGGACATTCCCGGGATGGGAAGGCCGTGTTTGATTGCAAGATTCACCACGCGGCGCCAAGCGTGTTCGCGGGTGTTTAGAGCATTGGTGAAGAATTCATCCATCATGAGGTTTACGAGGTTAGGATTGCGCTCGTAAGCTTGGGTAATCACATCCAGGAAGGCGGCTCGGATGATGCAACCATCCTTCCAGATTTTTGCAATTTCCCCCAGCTTGATGCCGTAGTTGTATTCGTCGCTGGCGAGTTGAAGCATGGCTAGGCCTTGGGCGTAGGAGCAGATTTTGGAGGCATACAGAGCGCGGCGTGTATCTTCAATCAGGCCCTGTTGTTCAACGCCGATGGTGTGTTCGGGTACTTTTTCGCCCTTGAGAACGGTGGAGGCAGCAAGGCGTTGCTTGCGCAGGGAGGAGAGAATGCGTGCATCAACCGCTGCGGTGATGGTGGGGATTGGCGCGCCTACTTTCAAGGCGGAAATGGTTGTCCATTTGCCGGTTCCCTTTTGGCCGGCGGAGTCTACAATTTTATCCAGCAGCAACCCGCTCCCCATGGTATCTTTGTGGTTAACAATTGCGGCGGTAATTTCAATGAGAAAGGATTGAAGCTCCCCTTTGTTCCATTCTGTGAAGATGCGCTGCATTTCAGCGCCTTCCTCTACGTTTGTAAGGTGGCGAAGCACATCATAGGATTCAGCGATGAGTTGCATATCACCGTATTCAATGCCGTTGTGCACCATTTTCACAAAGTGGCCAGCACTGCCGCGGCCGCAGTAGGTTACGCAGGGGCCGCTATCTGTTTTGGCGGCAATTTTCTCCAAAATGGGGCGCAGATCTTCATAGGCTTTTTCGTCGCCGCCGGGCATAAGGCTTGGGCCCCATAGGGCGCCTTCTTCCCCGCCGCTAACGCCCATGCCGAAGAACGTGTAGGGCTTGGGTTCTGCCTCCTGCACACGCCTTTCGGTATCCTCCCAGTAGCTGTTGCCACCATCTATAATGATATCGCCTTCATCCAAAAAGGGCTCTAGTTGCTTTGTAACAGCATCCACAGCGGGGCCGGCTTGAACCATGAGCAAAATGCGCCGGGGGCGTTCTAGCAGGCCCACAAATTCTTCTAAGGTTTTGCCTGCTTTGAACTTCTTGCCCGCACCGCGTGTTGCCATAAACTCCTCAGTAACCGAGGTTGTTCTGTTATACACGGCAACGGCGTACCCGTTGCGCTCAACGTTGAGGGCAATATTTTCACCCATTACCGCTAAACCAATCACACCAAACTGTTGCGTTCCGCTCATGATTAGCTCCTTTTTAGTAGAGAAGGTTGCTCGCCCCGTAGGCGAGAATTTCGCGATCAAATGCTTAGTTTTTGGAAAGTCAATTGACGTATGAAACAAGCGTACAGTGGCACATTGATGTTAACGGGGGCCAATGGTTTTATTGGTTCTTCGGTAACATTTCGCTTTGCCGAAGCAGGTTGGCGCGTTTACGCCGGTTCACGCTCCCCTGCTGATACGCCGTTGCACCCCAATGTGATTCCCTTTGAATGGAGCATTCCCGGCAATTGCCAGCTTCCGAAAGTCATCGACTCTGGCAACCACCGCCGCGTATTTCTTCATTTAGCCTACACCACCACCTATGCAAAGGGCACAACAGCGAGTAAAATAAACCTGCAAGGCACCCGCCTAGCGCGCCGTTTAGCCTTGCAGCAGGGTTTTCACCAACAGGTTTTTATCTCCAGTTGTAGCGCCCATTCCAGCGCCCTAAGCCAGTA
>DAIOTT010000076.1:12549-16194 GCA_036751885.1 Candidatus Sumerlaeota bacterium | reverse complement strand
AAATCAACACCGAGGTCATGTCCCTGTCCCCTGACGAAATTGAAAAACAAGTAACCTTCGTTGTGGAAACAGCCCTAGCAGGAATCTCAGGCTTGGAATATACACGCTCAATTTCTCGAAACGGATTCTCGCAAGTGACAGCTGTTTTTACGGACAATACCAACGTGTATTATGCCCGCCAGCAAGTGGCGGAACGCCTTAACGGTGCCAGCGATTCCCTTCCTCCCGGCGCTGATCCCCAGCTGGGGCCAATCTCCACCGGCCTAGGCGAAATCTATATGTACCTTGTGGAATACGCTCATCCCGGCGGCGAAGGAGCCGAGCCTAAGAACGGACACCCGGTTGGCAATCCAGCGGCGCATACCTTACTCCCGAAGGGCAAGTTCTGACAACCGATGTTGAAAAAGAAGCTTGGCTTCGCACCGTGCAGGATTGGGTGATCAGCCCACAACTGCGTACTGTGAAAGGCGTTGCTGGGGTAGATTCCATCGGCGGTTGGGAAAAGCAATTTCATGTTCAACCAAACCCCATGGAGCTTATGCGATTCGGCTTAACGTTCCACGATGTGATTGAGGCTCTTGAGCAAAACAACGTTTCAACCGGCGCAGGTTTTATTGAGCGCAACGGCGAATCCATGGTTGTTAGAACCGATGCACGGGTACGCTCCATGAGTGACATTCGCCGAATCGTTGTGGGCAGCAGCAACGGCACCCCCGTGATGATTGACGATGTTGCAGAGGTGCTGATCGGCAAGGAGCTTCGCACCGGCGCCGGAAGCCAAGCGGGCTCGGAAGCCGTAATCGGAACCGTGCTCATGCTGATTGGCGAAAACAGCCGAACAGTTTCTCAGGCGGTTGATGAAAGAATGAATCACGTACGCCGTAGCCTTCCGCCCGGTGTTGTTGCCAACACCGTTCTTATCCGCACCACCCTTGTGGATGCCACAATTAAAACCATGGAGAAAAATCTATTTGAAGGGGCGTTGCTCGTGATAGTGGTGCTCTTCCTGATGCTCGGTAATGTGCGCGCAGCAATCATCACCGCCCTCGCTATTCCGCTCTCCATGCTCATGGCTTCGGTTGGCATGGTGCAGTCTAAAATCAGCGGCAACCTCATGAGCCTCGGCGCAATCGACTTCGGTATTATCGTTGATGGCTCGGTAATCATTGTTGAAAATTGCCTGCGCCAACTCGCCGAACGGCAACACGCCCTTGGGCGAAAACTCACCTTGAAGGAGCGCCTCCGCGTTGTGTTTGCAGCCACCAAAGAAGTGCGCCAAGCAACCATGTTTGGCGAAGCCATTATCATTACCGTCTACATTCCCATCCTTGCCCTAACAGGTGTTGAAGGAAAAATGTTTCACCCCATGGCTTGGACTGTTATACTTGCTCTTTCTTCCGCATTAATTCTTTCCCTTACATTCATACCTGCAGCGATTGCTGTATTCATCACCGGAAAAGTTACAGAAAAAGATGGCATCATTATCCGCTTTTCAAAAGCCGTATACCAGCCAGCATTGAATGCAGCGCTGAAGCTTCGCTGGTTTGTCATTGCCGATGCCACCGCCGCCTTCCTTGGGGCGCTGGCATTATTTTCAACCATGGGACAGGAATTTATTCCCGTACTCAATGAAGGGAATATTGCCATGCACGCCATGCGCATTCCCAGCACAAGCCTATCGCAATCAAAGGAAATGCAACGCCAAGTGGAACTCACCATTCGCACCATGCCAGAGGTTGCGTACGTTTACTCAAAAACCGGGACCGCTGAAGTCGCTTCGGATCCCATGCCCCCCAATGTTTCCGATACATTCATCATCATGAAGCCGCAAAATGAATGGCCCAACCCTAGCAACTCCATTGAAGACGTTCGCCTGCGCATTGAGGAAGCCGTAACTCAAATTCCCGGCAATAACTATGAGTTTCTTCAGCCCATTCAAATGCGCTTTAACGAGCTCATTGCCGGAGTGCGCAGCGACCTCGCAATCAAACTCTACGGCGACGACTTTGATGTTATGCTCCCCGCCGCGAACGAGATCGCCCGTGTATTGCAATCAATTGAGGGCAACGCCGATGTAAAGGTTGAACAAACCGAGGGGCTGCCGGTGATGAACATCAAGCTAAACCGCGACGCCGTTTCCCGATACGGCTTCACAATGAAGAACGTTCAGGAAGTTATTTCCATCGCAATTGGCGGAAGGGAAGCAGGGCTTGTGTTTGAAGGGGACAGGCGCTACAATTTAGTCGTTCGCCTACCCGAATCAATACGGTCAGATATTGGTGCAATTGAAGCGCTCCCTGTCCCCCTGCCTATTGTAGGCACCACCGAATCCGGGGCAGCACCCTACGTACCGCTTGGCTCGTTAGCAACCATCCGGATTGAAGAAGGTATGAATCAAATCAGCCGTGAAAACGGCAAGCGTCGCATCGTAATTCAAGCAAACGTGCGCGGTCGCGATCTCGGCAGTTTTGTTGCAGAAGCCCGTAACACCATTGAACAGCAAGTGCAAATCCCCGCCGGTAGTTGGACAGAGTTTGGCGGAACTTTTGAAAACCTTCAAAGCGCCCAACAAAAACTCATGATCGTTGTCCCCGTCTGCTTTTTTCTCATCTTCCTACTCCTCTTCAGTACCTTCAACAGTGTCAAGTACGCCTTGCTTGTCTTCACGGGTGTCCCTCTAGGGCTAACAGGGGGCGTTGTGGCGCTGTATCTCCGCGGAATGGACTTCAGCATCTCTGCAGCCGTTGGCTTCATTGCGCTCTCGGGCGTTGCCGTGCTAAACGGTCTTGTTTTGGTTAGCTATATCAACCAGCTCCGTCGCGAAGGACACCCCTTAGATGATGCCATTCGTAAAGGCGCCCTCACTCGCCTGCGCCCAGTGCTCATGACTGCCTTAGTCGCTAGTTTGGGATTTCTCCCCATGGCACTTTCCACCAGTGCCGGCGCCGAAGTTCAGCGCCCCCTTGCCACGGTTGTCATCGGCGGGCTTGTTTCTGCAACCCTCCTTACCCTGCTTGTCCTGCCCGCGCTTTACCGCGTTTGGCACCGTAAGGAGGAGGGCGAAGTATCAAAAACCGATGAACTTGGTACCGAGGGATAATTCATGCGAACGCCGAAATTCTAGGGCAGTAGGGGCGATCTACGGAGGGGGCTTCTTGGGGATTTACACCAAGAAGCCCTTTTAATATTAAACCAAAAGGCTAAATATTACTCTTGCGTCGAGAAGCGAAATGGTTATCCAATTGGCTAAATATTATTTCTTAACCCTATTCAATTGGAGAAACACTACCATGACTACACACGTTACAACCGAGTGCTCTCAGCACGCTCAGCAAATCCGTTCCATGACTCAATTCCTACTTGGCGCCGTGAAGGATGATCTCACACCCCAGCAAGCTGTATTTCAGCTGCCACATTCCAAAACCCACATTCTCTGGATTGTAGGGCACATCACCACCGGGTTGGACTTCATGGTTTCCATCTTGATTGACCGCAAGCCGCTTTTACCTGAATCTCACAACATGCGATTTTTCATCGGCTCCGTCCCCTCGGCCGACGCCGCGGATTTTCCCTCCATTCAAGAGATGATCGGCAATCTTGTACGCGTAACAAACGAAGTGGCAGCCCATTTGGAAGCGCAAGACG
>DAIOTT010000076.1:0-12539 GCA_036751885.1 Candidatus Sumerlaeota bacterium | reverse complement strand
CAAGACGATCGCGTTCTTGATCAATTGATTCCCGAAGCGCTTCCCTTTCACATGTTGGGGCCAACCGTGCGGGAATTTCTTGCAAAGGGCGATTTCCACACCGGCTACCACACAGGCCAAGTTACACTGCTGCGTTCGGCCCAGGGCCTTGCGGCAGGATACGGCGTATAAATGAAGCAAACGGCCTCAGCAAAAAGATTGGACACGGTTTTTAAAGCCGTGTCTGATTCAACCCGCAGAGCAATCCTTCAGCAACTTTCCACTGGCCCAAAAGCAGTGGTGGAAGTTGCTAAAGGCTTCTCTATGTCCCTCCCCTCCGTCTCAAAACACATCCGAGTATTAGAAGATGCTGGCCTTATTAAACGCCGGGTTGAAGGCCGTGTTCATCATCTTCACCTCAACGCCAAGCCCATGAAAGAAGCAACCGAGTGGCTTGAATTCTACCACCAATATTGGTCACTCAAACTCAATTCTTTAGAGCGCTATCTTCAAGAAGAATCTACAAAGGAAAAGGACTCATCCCATGATTGAACCTACAATCGAGCTGGAAATAAGTCGCATTATTTCAGCAAGCCGCGAACGCGTTTTCAATGCTTGGAAGAAAATCGATGCCATGCAACACTGGTGGGCTGCTTCTGAGAATAATGCCTTCGCAGGCGGCTCCATTGATTTCCGGGTTGGCGGTAAATATCACCTCAGCATGCGTGTTTTCAATAAAGATATTGTGCGCACCAGTTACGGTGAGTACGTTGAAATCGATGAACCCTCGCGCTTAGTGTTTACATGGAATTGGCAGCACGATGAAACACCGATGAACTCCTTAGTAACACTGCAATTCAATTCCCTAGAGCTGAACAAAACGGAACTCATTCTCCGCCACGAAAAACTCCCCGATACAGAAATGGGCCGAAAACACCAAGAAGGCTGGAACGCGGTATTGTTGAAGCTTCAGGATTACTTGTTAAAACAATAACATGGTTGCTGAAAAGCGCGTGGTAGTTATAAATGCGTAAAAGCTAAAAATACTAAACGCCTGTCCCCTCTGTATACATTAGAAGTCACAGGCGTTTTGCATGCTTACTTGATGATTAGATTCACCAAACTCCCGGGCACAACGATTGCCTTGCGCAACTCGCCCCCAGCAGTAAGCGCTTCTTGTACGGCTTGGCATTGCAGGGCGCTTTCCTGAAGCGCTTCCTTGCTCATGCTTCTAGCAACAACAAGACGTTCTTTGATTTTACCGTTCAGTTGAATCGCAATTTCAACCTCATCTGAAATCGTAAGGGCCGCATCAAAAGTGGGCCAATGCGAATCCACAACGGAGCCCGATTGTTTTAAAGCAACCTGCCAAATTTCCTCGGCCAAGTGCGGCGCAAACGGAGCAATCATTGTCACCAACGCTTTTTGCAGGCCCTCGCTTGTTTCAGTGTGGGCTTTGCACTCATTCAGCAATTCCATCATGGCAGAGATTGCCGTGTTATAACTAATCGGGTCTCGCTCGGTTTTTGTCTCTATGTCACTCGTTACTTTTTGGATCACCTGATGCATTTTCACTAGCAACGGTTTGGGGAGTTGATCATCTGCAACGATATGCTTTTCATCGTTGAAATAATAGTCAAACAAGCGGTTAAAGAAACGACGAATTCCCGTGATTTGTTCCATCCGGAAATCACCGCCCTGTTCATAAGGCCCAAGAAACATTAAGTACGTGCGCAACGTATCGCAGCCGTGTTCCAGCACAAACTCATCAGGGTTCACAACGTTGCCTTTGCTCTTGCTCATCTTGCTGCCGTCCTTCACCAGCAAGCCGTGAGCGCGGAACTTTTTGAACGGCTCACCAGGGTCAGCCAGTTCATCGCCCATCTCCAACACCCCTGCTTCGTGAAGCGCCATGCAGATGAAGCGGGTGTACATCAGGTGTAGAACCGAGTGCTCGTTGCCGCCGATGTACATATCAATCGGCATCCATTTTTTCACTAACTCAGGGCTCCAAGCTTGGGTGTTATCTTGGCTGGAGATGTAACGCAAAAAGTACCAAGCGCTGTCCAAAAAGTTGTCCATCACGTCCGTCTCTCGGCGCCCAACGCTACCGTCGGCTCCCTCATACCTACACCATACAGGGTCGTTCGCCAACGGGCCCTTGCCGTCGCCTTTGGGTCTGAAGTCCTTCATCTCTGGCAATCGAACCGGGAGCTCTTGCTCAGGCACGGGGTGGTGATTTCCCTCTTCATCATACCAAACGGGGATTGGCGGGCCCCAGTAACGTTGGCGGCTTATCCCCCAATCCCGAAGGCGGTATTGGGTTTTGGCGTTTCCGGAATTGTGACTTTCAAGCCAGGCAATCGCCGCGGCCATTGCCTCCTCTTTACACAGGCCGTTCAGTGACACGCTGCTCGATTCCGAATTGATCAGTGTCCCCGGCCCAGACCACGCCGTGCTGCCATTTAACACCGCTAAGTTCAGCGCGTTAATATCTGCTTCGCTCAACGGTGATTCCGCCGTTCGCTCCACGCCGGAAAGTAATGCGGCGTCGTAAGCAGACCAATCGGGTTGAATGATTGGCTTCACCGGCAGCGAAAACTTCTTGGCAAAAGCAAAGTCGCGGTGATCACCACAGGGGACTGCCATGATTGCGCCGGTGCCGTACCCCATCAGCACATAATCCGCAATCCACACGGGAATCGCTTCGCCGTTCAGCGGATTGATCGCATAGGCGCCCGTAAATACGCCGGTTTTTTCTTTATCATCCGCCGTGCGCTCTTCCTCAGTTTTTGCTGCACAAGCCTCTTTGTAGGCGCTAACCGCAACGGCTTTTCCTTCAGTTGTAATGCAATCCACCAACGGGTGTTCCGGCGAAAGAACCATAAACGTTGCGCCGAAGAGCGTATCCGGCCGAGTGGTGAAAACACGAATTGCCGCTTCCTCTTCATGGCCCTGAACCTTAAATTCTACCTCGGCCCCGTGGCTTGCGCCAATCCACTTCACTTGGTCAATCACTGTGCGGCTGCTCCAGTCAATCACCTTATTCAAGTGGTTGTTCACCAACCGATCTGCAAACTTTGTAATGCGGAAAAACCAGCAGGGGAGAGCACGGCGCTCTACCACAACATCCGGGTGCCGCTCACAAGTGCCATCGGGATTCTTCTGCTCGTCGGAGATTACCGTGCCGCAAGCGGGGCAAAAGTTCACTTCTTTCACATCGCGGTACACAAGGCCCGCCTTGTACAACTTCAGAAAAATCCACTGAGTCCAGCGGTAATACTCCGGCGTGGTTGTATCCACCGTGCGGCGCCAGTCGTACATCAGGCCCATCATTTTCAGCTGGCGTGTAAAGTTGACGATGTTAGCGGGAATTAACTCCGTTGGGTGACGATTCACCTTCATGGCAAAATTTTCAGAGTGAATGCCAAACGCATCGAACCCGATTGGTTCAAACACATCGTACCCCTGCAGCCGCTTGAATCGACCATGAATATCTGCGCCGGTGAAGGCGTACACGTTGCCCACATGCAACCCTTCGGCACTTGGGTAGGGGAACATCATCAACACATAATAAGGGTTTTTTGCAGCCTGCAGATCAATCTGGTTTGTGCCGTTCGCGTCCCACCAAGCCTGCCATTTTTGTTCAATCTGCGTGGGGTCGTAAAGATGTTGTGCCATAAGTCTAAAGTGCCTTTATGCCGAATTTTAAGAAGGGAATTCCATGCGAAAATGCCTGCTACACATGAGTAAGCAAAAACGGCTGTATTGTTTGAAGCGTGAACCCCGTTGCTGGCAAGGAGTTTGTGCCAATAGGCAGGATTGAAGCGCACAGTGCGCGCCTGTTGAACAGATGCGTGTTAGGCGGCGTAAACCGAAGGATCAATCCACCGCAGCAGCAGCGTGAAGATTGCGACCACAAAGAGAATGGAATCTAACCGATCTAAAGCGCCGCCGTGCTTGCCTAGGGCGTTTCCGCTGTCTTTCACGCCAGCATCACGTTTCAGCAGCGATTCTGCCAAATCACCCGTCTGGCTCATCACAGAGAGAAACAAGGTTAGGCAAATCAAAATCCAAGGGTTTGGGATCAAAAAAACCTGCGGAAAAACCAACGCACCCACAGCAAGGGGCAAAAACGCTCCAATAAGGCCGCCAAAACCCCCTTCCATCGTTTTACCCGGGCTCAACCGGGGGAACAACGGAATCGACCCCAAATTCTTCCCCGCAATATAGGCCCCTGTATCCGTTGCCCACACCGTAGTAAGCAGATAAGCCAACCAAATTTTCCCCGGTTCACCCTGCTGGTATAGATCTATCAACAGCGCAATCGGAATGCCCACATAAATGCTTGCACCGGAGGTTGCCGCTACATCCTTCCAAGCGCCGATCAAGGGCTTTTTCTTCATGCGCCAAATAAACGCCGCATTCATGGAAAGCCCAAGCAATGCAAGGCTCACAATCATTAAGTCCATCAACGCGGCAGCGGAAAGCAGAATCACGAAACTCCCCGCAATCGTGAAGTTCACGTTCACCCCATGCCGATCAAACATCCGCGCAAGCTCATAAACGGAGCGAATGCCAAGGAAAACCACCAGCAACACCGGAAGAAATTCCAACGAAGGAACCAAGAATCCTAAGGCGATGATTAATATTAATGCTAAGGCAAGAACGATGCGTTGAACCATAATGTACTTGTGCGGAATGAATTCATTAGGCGCAAGAGGTGAAATTCGCTGGTATAAGCCTATTTGATTGATTCATTTCACCTGACCGCCAAGGCAAACCCGTTCATCCTGCTAAGTTTAGCGGTGGTGAGTTTCGCACAATAAGTTTCTTTCAACACACTATTTACTAGCATACGAAGTCGAAATGGATCAATATTGAAAATGTTTGTGAATTGCGGTGTAAATTAACCCCATTTTGTTGCAACGCTGCAACAGTGTTTAATAGCATATACTGATTTCATTTGACTTACGGTCGGCGTTTTTTCTGCTAATATTTTGGGACGAAGGGAGGTAGGGAATCTCTTCTGAAGCTGTAAGGGCTCTGTGGTTTTCTTGTCCTTTTTTCCGCAGGGCCGTTTACATTTTGAATGGTGCTAAAATCCCCCCGATTTAACCGCCGGGGGGATTTTAGTTTTACTACATATTCTTGGGAATCACTCTAATTCGCTGCAGATCTGCTCCGCCGGCCCCGGCGTGAGCTGCGCTCCCGTACTTCAGGCTCTAGCAGTTCGCGGTTGTACTCTGGTTTCAGCATGGATGGTGCATCCTTGCGAAACTCCTGTACAAAGGTAATTTGCTTAAGGCCTGTTAGGTTTTGCTCCAAGTTGCCAAATTCTGCTAGGAACTTCTCTTTACTTGGCTCATCAATGTTCGTTAGCTGAAGAACTACAAACTCACTAGCGGCGGCCGCGCTTCCGGCGCGCAGCACTAATACATCACCTTCTTTTGCACTGAAAGTGGAGAACGCTAAGCTCTGAAAGTTTCTCAGCTGCGGGGGTGGGCTGTTGCGGCTGAATGGCTCTACGGTGTCTTCAATCGTGTACGTTTCCTTGTACTCCGGGAACTTTTCTAAGGCTGAATCCAAACCGTCCTCTGTGGTGCGGGCGGCCGCTGCAATTTCATTGGCAATTTCTTCTGCCTTAGCGGTCGCCTTTTGGCGTTTTACCAAGCTCTCAATTACCAAGCGTACTTCTTCCAGAGTTTGGGGGCGAGAAGGCAATTCTTCCGCAACCTCTAAAATTACAAAGTTATCTGGCGAAGCAGCACGCAGAACTTGCGAAGGAATATTCATTTCAAGCTCGCCCAAGTATTCCCGGTATTCCGTTAGGTTTCCAATTTCACGGATGAACGTTGCCGTTGTCAGGGTGGGGCTTGTAACCCCCACGCTAACATCTAGTTTTGCGGCAATGCTTTCCAACGTGGTGCTCTCGGCGGCAATGCGTTTTATCATTGCTTCCAAGGCGTTTACGGCTTCATCCCGAAGCTCTTTTTCTTTATCCGAGGCAGCAATTTTCTCCTGCCGCAGTAAAGCCTCAATAATCGGCGTAGCGCCTTCAACCGTCAAAATTCCGTCCGAAAGTCCTGTAACTTCTGCAATGGCAAGAAAGTTTTCCCCAGAAATATTTTGGCCCATAATAATGCCAGAAAGCTGACCCACCTCCAGCTCGCTTACAGCTTCCACCCAAGTCTCTCCATAACGTTCCGCCAACTCGCCCGCACTTAAGTCATTTAAATTACCAGCGACTTGGCCGCCGTTAAAGGTCAACGTCGCACCAAACTTCAAGTTTGCAGGATCTTGAGAGAAATCATTCGCTGTTTGGGCAAAGTCTGCCCCATCAATAATCAACTGGCGAATTTCTTCCATCTGAGTCGTCACAGAATCAGTAGTGTTTGCATCGTTGATATTCAGGGTAATATGGCGAATTTTTTTCCCGATCGGCGCTGCGTAAACCGGGTTGCCAACTTTTTCTGCGGAGTCGTAATAGGCTTGAATTTCACTGGGGCTGACCGTGATTGGGCCGGGAAGCGGCGGCGTTGGCACGCTCACAAACTTGTACACACGCTTCTCTTGCTCCACGTAGTCTTCGGCATTTTCTTGGAAAAACGACTGAATCTCTTCCTCGCTCACCTCAATCTCTTGCTGCAATGCCACTACGGGGATCTTCACAAAACTTGCTTCAAGCAAATCGTTTGTGTTTTTGTACGCCAACCACGACTCCAAAATCGATGCCCGGGCAATGTTCACCACTTGCCGCTGGCCTAAATCCAGCAGTAAGCTTTGGGATGTTTCACTTACCAATTGATTTTGGCTGATACCAGAATCCGCCAAAAACTGATCCAACTCCTCCTGCGAGGGAAACTGCTGTGAAAGGCTGTCTGATATAAGCTTCGGCGTAACCGCAAGTCCGTAGCGCCGTGCCATTTCACGAATCGCCTCGGAGCCCACCGCGTACTCTGCAAGCTCCATACGGTTGTTATTATAATACGTCGGCAAAGCCTGATACGCTTCAAACTGGAAACTCTGGTTGTTGCTTAACAAACCAAAAATGTTGGCGTTTTCAAAGGTAGCTCGGTTCTGGGCATTCCGTAAATCATTGTTTCGCAAGGCTTTGCTGCCGTCTTGGGTTTCCACTTCAACAAATTCTATTTGCTGATTCGCGCTGTTGCTGCTGTTAAAGCTTGGTCCAAGCATTACAAACGAAGGGATTGCGATTGCTAGAATCGCATAAAGGCCCCATTTTAGTAGCTTGGGATCGCGCATTGCCTGCATCATGGCTGGTTGTTCTCCTTGGGGAGACGAAGATTTGGGAGAAAAGCAACCCCGTAATACGTGGTGATCAAACTAAAAATCAGGCGGCTTTTCTCAGGGTAAATACATACCGTCCTCCTTAAAATTCCGCAGAATTACAAGGAGGGAGACAAACCAAGCCAAAAAACACCCTCATAGGTCAATGAAAACCATTTCCCCCACCCCCTGATTGACCCTAACTTAATTGATCTCAGCTGAATTTCTGAACCTAAAGCGAGCCCTTTTGCATGCATATTATACCCCTACCCCTAAGCGGATTAGTATTATTTGAGCCAACCGTATATCAAGATGACCGCGGCTTCTTCCTTGAATCCTACCGCCAAATCACCATGCAGCAAGCCTTGGGCAACGTGGAATTCGTGCAGGATAACCATTCAAAATCCACCAAAGGAACGCTCCGCGGCCTGCACTTTCAATCTGAACCCGGCCAAGGCAAGCTTGTACGCTGCACTCAAGGCGCCGTGTGGGACGTCGCTGTTGATCTACGACCCCATTCACCCACCTTTCGCCAATGGCACGCCTTAGAACTTTCACAGCAGAACTTCCTCAGCATTTACATCCCCGTTGGGTTTGCCCACGGCTTCGCCGTTCTGACCGATGTGGCGGAAGTACAATACAAGTGCTCCAGCTATTACAATGGTGCCACAGAGAAAGGCATTGCGTGGAACGATCCCGAACTCGCAATCAATTGGCCCGTAGATCAACCGCTCCTTAGCGCTCGCGATCAAGAGCTCCCAACGCTTGCGCAATGGCTTAACCAATCCGCCCTGTAACATCAGAACTCGCCCCAAGAACCTGCCCAAAGAATCTGCCCCTTCAATCGCCGAATGCGCCGTAACCCCCGCTAAGCTCACCACAAAGATCAGCGGAATCACTTCCTGCTGCATCAACGCGCCTCAGCTTTCTGTCAACCATTCCGCCAAAACATCCGCACTCTTACGCGAAGCCGAATCGCGGGGGCGGTTTATTGTAAAATCCAACCTGCAGGCCCGCAGGTAGTTGCAAAACGTGCAGGCCGTTTGCTTGCCCACACGCCGGGGCGAAACACCCGCGTTTCCCGTTAAGATTTCCTCCCCGATTCGCTTAAGCAACGCGGGGAATTTATCCCGAATCAATTTCGGCTGATCCCCTGAAAGTGCTTCTCCAGCGAACTTGTACGGTGCCGCATTTTCCAACGGCGCAGCTGCTTGCGCCAAATGATTAAATCCTTCCGCAAACGATGCCGAGGCAACCCCCGCAGTGGAAATTGTTTTCTTCCGTTTATCCTGAATCGGAACGTAAAGCGCCGCTGCTTCCACTGCGCCTTTAGTGTCGCTTTCACCCGGCGGGTTGCTAACCACATAATGGTAAAGCGGCAACTGCAAATCCCGCCCCAGCAACACCTGTTGCCAGCTCAGCGTTCGCTCGCTCAGTTTGAAGTCCACCACTAACACCGCCGAAGCGAAATCCTTTGTGCCAACCTCAGCCATAAAGTCAATGCGCCCCCTGAAGTCCAGTGTCACGTACAGCCCCTCCGGCGAGCGCAGTTGAATGGGCGCCGCTGCAAGTTCTTTGCCCTTGCCAAAACTCAACTCGGTTTTCATCCCCTTGGCACCCAAGCTTTTCAACAGTGCATGGAGCCTTGTTGCCCACGCCACAATTGCATCGTCTAGCGTTGAAAGCTGCAGCCGTTGTAACGCAGAATTAAGCAACCCTTTGCGAACGTATTCCTGCTGAAGCAAACCAAGGTGCTCTAATATTTTACCCTCAAGTTCACCGGGTGACAGGGCAAAAAAATTCCCTTCATTCTCCTCGGCCTCGCGAATCAACCGGCTCATCAGCGCATGGCTGTATTGGCCAAAATCCATCACCGTCAAGCTGGGCGAATAAGTCTGCTCAGGCCGCAGCGTGCGCTTAATAAAAAACTGAAACGGGCAATTCCCAAAGGATTCCAACTGCGAAACACTTGTCTGGAATTCCCCACTGTACAACTGCCGAACCATGTGCGGTGAAAGGTGCGCCTGATTTCGGTCCGCCGCAACCTCTTGAATCCGCAACCAACGTTCCTTTTGGCTGGCAGATAGCCCCTCAATGCCAAACTTGAGCGCGCTGGTTTCCGGTGAGTTTGCAACCCCACGCCGAGCCACAAAGGAGGCCGCCTCTTCAACCGTCAATACGGATTCGCTCCCCTTCAATAAGTCCGCACTCCTTAAGCAAAAAAGGCGCATCAATTCACCCCAATAGGGGGATTCCGTAGTAGCCTGTCCCTCAGCATCGTTCAAGGATCTTACAACCAAGCACTTCTTTGCCCCCCGCGTTAAGGCTTTGTAGGCGTGGAAGTTCTCCCTCGCCAGCAGCCTTCTGGCAGAAGGGGCCAAGCAATCGCCCTCTCCGCTAAGCTCCTCCACAAGCTCACGCTCCTCATCCGTCAGCAGCGTGGCATTCTCTTGATAGTACGGAAACTGATTATCATTAAATCCCAGAACAACTGCCCCGTGAATGTTTTGGTAGCGGGAACGATCTACTTGCCCAACAAGCACCTCGTTCAAATGCGGCGGAATGTGCGGAAGCGTAATTCTACCGATTGAATCCGTAAGTAAATCGTACAACACTACGGGCAACAATCTGTCCTCCTCGCACACTTCATACAGGGATTGCAGCATTCCCCCCAACTGCTTGAGCAAGTATTCATCCCGCTCCGTTTCCACGGGGAAGCACGAAAGAATCTCCACCAAAAGCTGCAGAAATCCTGCAACCTCTACAACACTGACCCCCTCGGCTGATATCGTTACACACGCCTTATACGTGCTTCGCCAATCTAAGTAGGGGGTTATAATCTCTTGCTCCACCAATGCACGCTCAAAAGGCAACTCGCCCTCGTCTCGATCAACCCCTTCCGGATCACGACTCGGAACCCCCACCCATTGGGTCAGCAAGTATAAATCATTCTCGCCTTTGCGCGTTGCTTCAAGGTATTCTAAAAATCGTGTTCGCTCAAAATAGTCTGTTGTAAAATAACGAGACTTCACCAGTAAACAAAAGCGCTCAAAATTCCACCCCTTCAACAACAATTGGGCAATCGCCTCTAACCCGTACAACATGGATTCATTCTCCACCGGTTCCAATCGGTCCAAGAAAAACGGAATCCCCATCCGCTGAAATTCATGGCGAATCAACTCCGCGTACAAACTCAAGTTGCGCGTCACTAACCCCATATTCCCCCACGGCATCCCAGCACGGTGCCAAGCTTTCAGCTGCACAACCGCCAAGCGCACTTCATCCCGCACGGTAAGTACCTCTGCCAGCTGAAAGGAATCCGCCTCCGGCATTTTACCGGGGGGCGCTTGCTGCAAAAAAGCATCGCGCAGGCTTGCAAGTGTTGGGGCAAAACGCTCCTCAATCGGCGGCGGATTTTTATCTTCCCCGGGGAAATCCACTATCACCGGCGCCGCCTGTCCCTCACCGTGAAACGTTTCCCAAAACCAATGGCTCGTTTCCGCAACAGGGTAATACAACGCTAGCGCATCCGGCGAAGCAAACCGCGCTTGGCGAAAATCCTCCGCCGGAATCGTCAATGCCACCGTCACCGAACGGAACAACGGCACCAGCCGCTTCAACAGCTCCTTCTCCTGCGGCCCAAACCCATCAAACGCATCAACCGCAAGCGTTGCGCCTTGCAACACATCAAGCCCCGCAACCGCCTTATCCAACCGCGCGCGGGCGTCCTCAGCCGTCTCAAAGCGGTTCTGCGTTAACCGCTCAAACTCCTTGGCAATTAGCGCCAACTCCTCAAGCTTCGCCGCAAGCAACCCATTGCGCCCCTTCGCCTGCAACGCCCAAGCACTTAACTGCTCAGCGTTCACCTGGTACTCCTCAAACTCCTGCACCAGCGCCGTAACAGAACGCTCCAGCCCATTAACCTTCAGCAGGGGAGAAGATCGCGTCCGCCGCGCTTCGGAAAGAATTCGCGTCAGCAATGCCCGGTAATGCACATCCGTCAGCGTTGGCCTAACTGCCCCCGGCGTTTGAGCACTAATCAACTCCTGCAACCGCCTGAAGGAGAGCACCCGCGCCCGCGTTGTACCCAACACCCCATTAGCCAACAACTCCTTCTCCATCCCATAGGAAACCTGCTCCGGAACCAACAAAAACAACGGATGCCCCCCAGGCTCGGCCCTGCAAGCCTGCTGCAACTCCCGCAGCAAAAACCTCGTTTTACCCGAACCCGGCGGCCCAACAACATACTTTAATGCCATACTATGCAAACTCCAACCAGTACAATACCCTCACTATTCCATAAAAACCAATCGGTGCAACTGAATCAGTTGACCCCCCACGCAAACAAGAGTCTTTTATCACCGCTCCCTGCAAGGCAGCAAACCCCCAGGCAGCAACCTAAAACACCATTTCACACAAGGAGAGGATTCGCCATGCCTCGTCGTAATAAAATCTCCATCATCGGAGCCGGAAACGTAGGCGCCACAGCCGCTCACTGGGCCGCCGCAAAAGAACTCGGAAACATCGTTCTGCTAGACATCGCTGAAGGCATCCCCCAAGGCAAAGGTCTCGACCTATTTGAAGCAAGCCCTGTTGAAGGCTTTGATGCCATGATTAAAGGCACAAACGACTACGCCGACACCGCCGATTCTGACCTCATCATCATCACAGCAGGCCTTGCCCGCAAACCCGGCATGACCCGCGACGACCTCCTCAGCAAAACCATGGCAATCGTTGGTGCCTGCGCCGAACAATCCGCCAAACTATCCCCCAACGCCATCATCATCGTCGTCTCCAACCCGCTGGATGCCATGTGCCACGTCGCCTACCAACGCAGCGGCTTCCCCAAAAACCGCGTCATCGGCATGGCCGGCATCCTTGATACAGCCCGCTACCGCAGCTTCATCGCCGAAGCCACAAACCTCTCCGTGAAGGACATCAACGCCCTCGTCCTCGGCGGCCACGGCGATACCATGGTCCCCATTGTCACCGCCACCAACATCTCCGGCGTTCCCATCACGGAACTCCTCCCACAAGACAAAATCGATGCAATCGTTGAACGCACCCGCAAAGGCGGCGGCGAAATCGTCGCCTACCTCAAAACCGGCAGCGCCTACTACGCCCCCTCAGCCGCCGCCATTCAAATGGCCGAATCAATCCTCAAAGACCAACGCCGCATCCTCCCCTGCGCCGCCCTAACCCAAGGTGAATACGGCTACCAGGACCTCTACATCGGCCTACCCGTCGTCCTCGGAAAAGACGGCATCGAG
>DAIOTT010000075.1:11162-16360 GCA_036751885.1 Candidatus Sumerlaeota bacterium | reverse complement strand
CCAACAGCAACTCCTGCTGTAATTGCGCAAGTAGTTCCTACTGCAACTCCCGCGCCTTCGCCAACGCCGCGCCCCACAGCAACGCCAACGCCGCGGCCTACGGCTACTCCGGCACCAACAGCAACGCCAACGCCTGCTCCTACTGCAACACCTACACCAGCGCCAACGGCTACGCCAACACCAGCGCCCACGGCAACGCCTCGCCCAGCGCCAACGGCAGTACCCACGCCTGTTCCTACACCAACTCCTGCTCCTACGCCGGTTGCATCATTGCCAGCGGCGGTTGTTCCGTTGGATGGTCCCCAGGCTGGTCAACCGGTGGCAACGCCTCAAGCAAGTGTAACGACTGTTGCGCAGCGCACGCCGTCCCCTCAGGATGCGCAAGATGCCGCCGAGCGGGCTCGCCGGGCTGAAGAGGCTCGCTTGCTAGCAGCTGCTTCGTCTACGCCAACTCCCGCACCTACTCCAGTTGCAACGCCGGCTGCTACACCAGCACCCCAAATTCTGCCTGTTGTTACGGCAACCCCAACGCCAGCTCCCGCGCAAGTTGTGCCTTCACAAATTACTGCGGTAACCCCAGCGGCAACAGCAACACCCGAGGCCGCAAAAACTCCCGCTCCGGAAATGATGGCTGAAGTTGATGACAAAGCTTCACGCAAGGCAGCAAAAGAGCTTTTTGAGCAAGGCGTTGATTTGTATGATGAATCGCCTAATTCGCTTTCAGCCCTAACAGAAGCTCGTGCACTTTGGAGCCAAGCTCTTGAAGCGGATCCTCAATTTGAACAAGCGCGCACATATCTGGCTGAAACGGAAACACGGTTTGCCAACCTTGTTGCTGAAAAAGAAAATATGGAATCCTTTGAGTCTCGCGAAGCGAGGGCTAAGGAAATGATGGCTGCTGAAGTTTCCATTGATACGCGCCGCCCTATACCCTTGAAGGAATTTTTGAACAACATTCGCTTCTTCTCTAACGTGGACTTCATTATTCTTGGTGGGGTGGATGCTCAAATCGAAGCCTCCATTCAAGATAAGCCCCTGTTGGATGTGCTTGATCAAACACTTCTTCCCATCGGGTTGAAGTGGGATCGTCGCCCTGGTGAAAACACGATTGTTATCAGCCCTGATCTTCAAACGTCTATTGTGCGCTTGCCTCAGGATCAAATCCGCACCGTTGATTCATTGATTCAAAATGGCACGCTGCAAAAATTACTCTACAACAACCCAGACGGTCGTCCGAAAATGGAAGGCCAAGAGCTTTACACGGATTCGCGTGAAGGGATTGTAGTGATTACCGATTCACGTCAAAACATTCAGAAGTTCATGAATCTTGTTGGTGAGCTTGAGACGCAACGCACGATTGGGCTTCAGTTTGCAACCTTCACGGTTCGCCCTGAGAAAGCCCAGCAAATCAAAGCGCTGATCCAGGCAATATTGCCCCCCGCTGATGATGCGCCGTACAACCCCGAGCGTAAATTAATCATCGAAGGTGATGAACTCATCGTCAAAGATACTCTTGAGAACATCGGTTATATTGAGGAAATCCTTCAGCAGCGTGATTTCTTGACGAACATTTACGACGGCAAAATTGAGGTTCGCACATTCAATCTTACGCCTGTTCTTGAAATCGAAGGCAACCCGGAGTTGGCTCGTCAGTTTGCGGAAAACATTTACGATGTTGTTGAAACACTCCTTTACTCGCAAGATGGTGTTAGCGCCGCTGCAGCGCAAGGGCGCCGGATTTGGTACGATGAAGCCACGCTTCAGCTTACAATTACTGACTTCCCCGATCGTTTGAATTCTGTTGAGCGTTTTATCAATCAAATCCCTCAGCTGAAGCGCGAGAAGCAGTACGAGATCTTTGTGATGAACTTCGCAAACGCCGGCGATGTAACCTCAACAATCGGTCGCTTCCTAGGAATCGATGGTGGCAGCGGTCAAGCTGGGGGGGGCTCTAGCGGTACAACTGTCACAAAAACACTTCGTCGCGAGCAACAATTTGAGTTTCAGGGGGCCCGCTTCACGGTTCTCTCTGTGAATGAGAACGATATTGATGATGAGCTTGATGATGATGTTGAATTGGTTGTTACCTCGGGCGATCAGGAAGATACCGTAACGATTGAAGAGCTTCGGCTTGAAAACGTCCTCGGTGGTGAGTTTTCAATCTTGGCAGACGACATCAGCCCTTCTTCTACTCCTCGAGAGGGCCGGGCTCGTTTGATCATCACCTACAACCCTGAGCAAGCAAACGTAACGGGTGGAATCAATCAGCAGCAGCAGCCTACAGCCGCTGAGCTTCTTGCACAACTTGAAGGTGGTGACGATGCGATTGTTGATGTTAGCCGCCTTGAAGAAATAGAAGAGCTAAATGCGATTTACGTAGAGTATGGCAACCCGGCGGATCTTGAGATTGTTCGCCAGTGGATTGATTTGCTTGATGTGCCCATTATGCAGGTTTCCATTGAAGCGAAGTTTGTTGAAGTCATTGAAAACAAAGCTCGCCAATTGAAAGCTGATTTCACCGTTGCTAACCTTTCGGAAGGAATTAACCTCAGCGATAGCATCGTATCTAACCGGTTCGCCCAGGATTCTGATGAATATCAATCTGTGTTCGAACCCCTACAGGAAAACGCTGGAAGCGCAAACTTATTGAAGGGCGCTTCAGTTACAAACTGGATCATCAACAACGGTCAATCGCCCATCTCCCTAAGCATCCGTGCTCTTGAAGCACAAGGTGTGATCAACGTTGTAAATGCGCCTTCTATCACCGTTCTGCACAATCAAACAGCCACATTTGAAATTCGCCGTTCTTATGCAACTCCCATAGGTACAGGCGGTATTGGCGGCGGTGTTGCAAACAACACCAATAATAATACAAACAACAATACAAACAACAACAACAACACTGGTGGCGGTGGTGGTAACACCAACAACAACACAAACAATAACAACACTGGTGGCGGTGGTAACACCAACAATAATATCAACAACAATAACACCGGTGGTGGTACAACGGCTAGTGGCGGTGGGTTTGGCTTCAGTGCTGAAATCGACATCGTTGAATCCTTTGAAGTTACACCGACTGTTACACAAGCGGGTGATATTACGCTGGATCCAATCATTGTTGCACTTCAAGACTTTGATAATAACTTAGGTTCTCCGCCAACTCCGCTCATTACACAAAGCACGACTCCTTTGAACGGTTTACCTGTTTCCATCCAAAATACCGGTGGGTTTGGGGTTTACAGCCGTGACATTGAAACCTATGCGCGGATTCGCGACGGGGGGACGATTGTTCTTGGTGGTTGGAAGAACGACCGCATTGAGGATCTTGAATCTGGCGTGCCCATTCTTCGTGATATTCCGTTCATTGGTAAGTTCTTGTTCAACCGCACTCAATATACATCAGATCAAGTAACACTGTTGATCTTCCTGACCGGTTCTGTTGTTCGCGACTAATCCCTGCCTCGTTGATCTTCTTCTGGGTCAACCCTTAGGTTAATCATTCAATTCCCCGGTCTATCCATAGTCCGGGGAAATCTTTTTTCAGTTTCTTTTTTGGCGATTTCCCCCCATGACAACAGCGCAAAAAACCGTATATTTGTTGGATGGTCATTCCCTTGTTTACCGCGCGCACCATGCAATGAGTGTGAAGGGGAGCCTTACGAATTCAACCGGGTTTCCTACGGGAGCTATTTTTGGGTTTCTGCAGATTTTGTTTCGATTGTTGGAGAAAGAAAATCCGCAGTACATTGCGGTTGTGTTTGATCCCAAGGGCCCTACTTTTCGGCAGGAGATTTATGCGGAATACAAGGCTCATCGCCCGCCGCAGCCTGAGGAAATTCGCCTTCAATTCCCGCTTTTGCAGGAGATTGTCACCGAACTTAACATCCCCATTTTTTGTCAGGATGGTTTCGAGGCGGATGACCTTTTGGGGTCGTTAGCTAAATGGGCTGATGATCAGGGGCATAAGGCGTGTATTGTAACCATCGATAAAGATTTGTTCCAATGTGTGAATAAGAATATTAGCATTTTACGAGATCATCTGCAAAAAGTTGAGTTTGTTGATGAGGCTCTTGTGATGGAAAAAATGGGTGTTCGCCCTGATCAGGTGGTGGATTACTTGGGGCTTTTGGGTGATGCATCGGATAATATTCCCGGTGTTCCGGGGATTGGGAAGAAACGTGCGGCGGATTTGCTGGCTGAATATCAAACGGTGGAGCGGATTCTTGAGGAGGCTAAGGGGAAGACAACACCTAAGTTTTGGGCCAACTTGGATGAATTTCGCGAGCAAGCGTTGCTGAGTGTAAACCTTGCGCGAATCCGCACGGATGTTCCGCCGGCAACAGATTGGAAGGAGCTTTCCTGGAGTATGCCGACGCCGAGCGCCCGCTACCGCGAGATTCTTCAAGAGTTGGAATTTCGCTCCATGCTGGATGCGCTTGGCGGTGAAACCTTGGCAGAGCGCACCACGGCGTACGAAACAATTTTCACGGAGCAACACCTTCAGGATTGCCTGGCAAAAGTACGCCAAACAGGAGCGTTCAGCCTAGATACAGAAACCACTGGGTTGGATTGTTTTCAGGCGGATTTAGTGGGAATTTCATTCTCTTGGTCGGCCAATAAAGCTGCCTATATTCCGTTATCGCACCCGGAGCACAAATGCCTTCCCCTTGCGGTTGTTCGCAAGGCGTTCAATGAACTCCTAGGGGAGAAGAACATTACCTGCATTGCTCATAACTGGAATTTTGATTACAAAATTCTTGCGTGCCAACAGTTCAATGTGGGCCCCATTGCGTTTGATACAATGATTGCCGCATATTTGCTGAACCCAGATCGTAAAGGGATTGGCCTAAAAGCCTTAGCTCTTGAGACGCTTGGCATTCAAATGACCGAGATTCGAGAGTTGGTGCCGGCTGGGAACGACTTTTTGGAAATGGCTTCGGTGGATGTTCAGCAAATATCAGATTACGCCTGCCAAGATGCGGATTGCACGTTTCAACTTTATGAACGGTTCCAAAAACTTTTGGAAGAGAACGAGTTGCTCGGCGTTTTTCATGACATTGAAATGCCCTTAGTAACGGTTTTGGCTGAAATGGAAATGCGGGGCGTTGCGTTGGATTTGCCTTACTTCAAGCAGCTTTTGCAAGAAACGCAGGCGCGCCTTACCACACTGCGGGAATCTATTTATGAGATTGCCG
>DAIOTT010000075.1:0-11152 GCA_036751885.1 Candidatus Sumerlaeota bacterium | reverse complement strand
AACATCAATTCAACTAAACAGTTAGCAACGCTACTGTTTGAGGAGTTGAAGCTCCCAATCATAAAAAAAACAGCAACGGGCGCAAGTACTGATGTGGAAGTGCTTGAGGCGTTGAAAGAGATGCACCCCCTTCCGGCCCAAGTGCACGATTACCGCCTGTTGGAAAAATTACGGGGAACATACATTGAAAGCTTGCCGTCCTTGATTAACCCGATTACCGGGCTCATTCATACGTCCTACAATCAAACGATTGCGGCAACAGGTAGGCTTTCCAGCAGCGATCCCAACTTGCAAAACATCCCCAACCGAACGGAAGACGGTCGGCAGATTCGCGCGGGGTTTTTGCCTTCTCAACGGGGCTGGCGCCTTATGGCAGCGGATTATTCTCAGATTGAATTGCGGATTTTGGCCCACGTTTCAAAGGATCCTGCTTTGGTGCATGCGTACCAAAATAAGATTGATATTCACGCCTTAACGGCTTCAAAGGTATTTCAAATCCCTTTGCAGGCGGTTAGTAAGGATCAGCGCAACTCAGCCAAGGCAATCAACTTTGGTTTGCTTTACGGCATGAGTGCATTTCGCCTTTCAAACGAGCTGAAAATTTCTCGCCAACAGGCCAAGGAATTTATGGAGCAATATTTTGCCAGCTACAAAGGGGTGCAAAATTACATTGATGAAACCTTGGAATTTTGCCGCAGCAACGGTTTTGTGAAAACACTTCTGGGGCGCCGCAGGTTAGTGCCAGACATTAAATCATCGAACTTCAACGCCCGGGGTCAAGCGGAGCGCATTGCCGTGAACACACCGATTCAAGGGAGTTCTGCGGACATGATTAAGGTTGCGATGATCCACATTGCTCGCCGCCTGAAAGAAGAAGGATTTGAATCTAAAATGATTCTTCAGGTGCACGATGAGTTAATTTTTGAGTTCCCTGAGAGTGAAAAAAAAGCATTGGAAGCCTTGGTTGTTGCGGAAATGCAGGGAGCGTTGCCGCTGTTAGTACCGATTGAAGTGGATGTTGAGTTCGGGGAACGATGGTCCGATGTGTAGCGTGAACGGGTTTTGCCACCGGTTGCAGGGTGGGCTCTTGGAGTACTGCGGGGCAAAAAGGGGAGATTCTCGTTGAAGAATCATAAACTTGGCTTGACCGGCGTAATCGGGTGCGGGAAAAGTACGGTATCAAATTGCTTTGCAAGTTTAGGTGCGGTAACAATTTCTGCCGATTTACTTGCCAAGGAAGCAATTCAGCCCCACACTTCCGGTTATCATGACGTAGTGAATACGTTTGGCCCAAGCGTGGTATTGCCCACCGGCGAAATCAACAGGCAGGCATTAGCCGCCCTTATTTTTTCTTCTCCAGAGAATCGTTTAAAACTTGAATCAATCATACATCCCCGTGTGCGAGAGCGGGAATTGGAACTGCTGGAGTTTTACAGCAACAGGGCGCTTGTTGTGTTAGAAATTCCCCTACTGTTTGAATCAGGGGCCGGGGTTTTATGCGATTCGGTTGCCGTTGTTACGTGTGATGAAACCATTCGCCACAACCGGCTTATTCAGTTCAGAAACATGAGCTTACAGGAAATTCAAAATCGAGAAAAAGCCCAGTGGTCTCAGGAGAAAAAAGCCCAATACGCCCACCACATAATCGATAATTCCGGCGATAAACAGCACACTCAGGCTCAGGTAAGAGCTTTGTTTGAACAGCTTACCCAATAAATATTTCACCATCAGTTCCCCCCTATAATTTAAAAGACTAAATAAGAGCTTTCTGAAGGGCTCTTTCAACTTCAAGAAACGGATTCACGCAATGAACAACATCGGAGGTTTTCATGACAACGCGTCGTAAACGACCAAGCAGCGGTGCACCCCAAATAAACGGGAATGGCAATTCTGCCGCCCCGACCCGGAGCCGCCGCCGGCGCCGTAGTTCCTCTGGCCCCTCGCAGCCACTCCCCCTTGATGCAGATGGAAAACCCTATGATCCTAACGACCTCCTCGGCAATTTAGACGAGGAAGACGATGATGATGAGTACGGCACGGGTGATGATCTTGGCGAAGGCGAAGAGCGTATAATCCTTGATTTGTCTGAGTTGAAAGCAATGACTGCCACCGAGCTTTCTGCTAAGGCCCGTGAACTTGAAGTTGAAAACGCTACGGGTATGCGCAAGCAAGATTTGATCTTCCAAATCCTGCGGCAAACCAGCAAGCGCAACGGCCGCATGATTGCCAACGGCGTGCTGGAAATTTTGTCCGATGGGTACGGCTTTCTGCGTTCCCCAAGCTACAATTACCTTTGGTCGCCAGACGATATTTATGTTTCCCCCTCGCAGATTCGCCGCTTTGGCCTTCGCAAGGGCGATACAATCACTGGAACCGTTCGCCCGCCGAAGGAAGGGGAGCGTTATTTCGCCCTTCTGAAAGTGGAAGTGATTAACAATACCACGCCGAAAAAAGCCCGGGAAAAAATCCTGTTTGATAACCTTACACCCCTTTACCCAGAAGAGAAAATCAAGCTGGAAACCACGAAGGAAAAACTTACTACGCGCTTTATGGATTTGCTTACCCCATTAGGCAAAGGCCAACGCGCGCTGATTGTTGCTCCGCCTAGAACTGGTAAAACGATGCTGATGCAGGAAATCGCCAATGCAATCACCACCAATCACCCGGAAATATTCTTGATTGTTTTACTGATTGATGAGCGCCCTGAAGAAGTTACCGATATGATTCGCACGGTTAAGGGTGAAGTGATTAGCTCCACGTTCGATGAACCTGCCGATCGGCACGTGCAAGTGGCAGAAATGGTGATTGAAAAAGCCAAGCGCCTTGTTGAGCATGGTACTGATGTGGTGATTCTGTTGGATTCAATCACCCGTTTAGCGCGTGCGTTCAACACCGTTACACCCTCCTCGGGGAAAGTTCTTTCCGGCGGTTTGGATGCCAATGCACTGCATAAACCGAAACGCTTTTTTGGTGCGGCGCGGAACATTGAAGAGGGCGGTTCGCTGACCATTGTTGCCACAGCACTGGTGGAAACAGGCTCCAAGATGGATGATATTATCTTTGAGGAATTCAAGGGTACAGGCAACATGGAGGTCAACTTAGACCGCAAGCTTTCGGACCGAAGAATCTTCCCAAGCATCGATGTCATGAAATCCGGCACTCGCAAAGAGGAACTCTTGATTGGCAAAAACATGCTTCAACGGATTTGGTTGCTCCGCAAAATTCTGAGCGAACTGAACGTGATTGAAGCCGCTGAATTCCTGCTGGATAAGCTCCGTAAAACCGATAGCAACGAAGACTTTATCGATAGCATGAACAAATAATCATTTACTCAAACAAAGCACTTTTGGTGTAAGGAGTTTCCTAGCAGATGAACAAAAAAACGCAAATCATTGCCGGCGTTATTACGTTGGTAATCATCGTAGGCATTGTTCTCATGCTCAACCGCGGCGGCAATCAACCTGAAGTTGTTGCAACGGATTCCCCAGCAGAGACTCCTGCACCAAGAGTGTTAACCACTGATCAAACCAGCGCTTCCCTTCAGCCCGTTGAAACGCCAGCGCCGCAGCCCACTCCAGATTCCGTAGAACCTGTTGCCACTCCGGAACAGGAACAATCATTTCTTCAACAGCTTGACCCCTCAGATCAAAACCAGATTCCCCTTACGGTGGCAGAACTTGACATGCTGGTTGAAGAACACGGCGTGCTTGAGGTGTATAAGCGCTTGTACTATTATAACCGCCTTACCATGCAGGATTATTTTTTCGGGCATCCGGAGGAACTTCGCGGTAATTTAGTTGGGCTGATGAATGTTGAAGAAGATGCCGACCTGCGCATGCTGCTTGTTGAAATGCTGGAGCCGACGTATGTTCCGCGCGAATCGGATTCCTATGATGAAGCCAAGCTTGATTCCAGTTTGCTGGAACTTTTGAACGCCCCTACCGCAACGCCGCTTTCTGCGGACGAGTGGAATGCTCGCCAAGTGCTTGCAGGTTTAGTATCAGATGAAGCTGCGATTGAATATGCCCGCCGCTCCCTTGAAGAATTTCCCGAGAACGATGTTGTTGGTTTAGTTTCATCGGCCCATATATTGCGCTACGGAAATGAGCGCGCCCCCGTTTCCCCTGCTGAGGCTTCAAGCGCGAGAGCTGAGCTAAAGAGGATTCTTTCCTCGGATGATTATTTCACGAACTTTCCGACCGAGAAGCGCCTTCTTGCGTTTGAGGCTCTTGTGAAAAATGCCGATCAAGAAACGTTGGCGTTTCTTCGCTCTGTTCAAGCCAAGGAACCAATCAATCATGTTTCACAGGCAATGAATGCGTTTCTTCCCTGATTCAAACAGGCCGTAATTTATTTGGGTTGGTTGCGAAAAACTTTTGGGGAACACAAAACCTTAAAGGGGATTTTCACCCACATGATCCAGCGCCAAACGTTATTCAACGCACTAATTACAGCCGTTGTAGGTCTGTGTCCCTCTTCTTCCGCTGCAGAATCTGAACCCTTTCATGTACCCTCTTCCGAAGCGCCTTCATACCTTGATTTGCATGGAAATAAGCACGCGAAGGTTGATGCGCCTGCGGGTTTTCAAAACACCTCGTTCAACGTTCTTACCCCCGGCGGAATGCCTGAGTCCTGGGGGATTGTTGGTGCGCCCTTAGCCATTACCGAACAGGGAAATACGTTCGTTCGTGTAAACCGGGACAACCGCTTTCAGCAGGAGTTTTTTGCAGAACAAAATAATCAGCATCTTACCTTCACAGCGCTAAGCCGGGGCACAGCAGGCGGTGAATCTACTTCACTGGAGCTTTTTCAACGCGTAGTAAACGGCGGAATTACCTCTGATATATTTCAAGGTTTTCGTGGAAGCCAACTTACAACTCAGTGGCAGCGTTATTATTACACGGCAGACTTTTTAGAGCAACAGGGTGACACGCGTTTTCTGGTAATTCCATCCTCAAGCAACCGCGGCAACTGGGTTGATTGGGACGATTTTGGCATCATCACCGTGGGGTTTGAAAACGGTGATTTTGAATCTGCAGTGAATCAAAGCAGCCTTCAGCTATGGAGTTTGACCAACGCTGAAATTTTGCCTGATAGCGAAAACCAATTTACGGGGACCCAAGTTCTGCAACTGCAACCGGGTGGTGAAGCCGCGCAGAGTGTTTCCCTCCTTGCTGGCGAACACCGGTATTTGTTGTCGTTTCAGGCTTTCGCGCAAGATTCACCTGCCACTGTAAAAGTAGAGCGAATAATCCGAGACTTTCGCGGCGACATTCTTTCAATTGAGCCGTTGTTGGATGAATCTCTTCAGGCGGGCGAAACAAAACGCCTTTCTGTTTCTGTTGATGCACCCACCACCTCCACCGCCTCCTTAGCAACCTACAAGTTTACCGCCCATGAATCAGGCGGAACCCTTCTTCTGGATGATGTTCACCACGGGTACGCCTTGATTTCCCCTGATCTTTTTAATCCGACTGACACAGCAACCTACACCACGGTTGAAACTTTTATTGTGTTCCCCCAACAGGCGCAGCAAGTGGCGGTTCGTTACCGAAACCCTGAGGGACAGGTAGAGCGTTTTTTCCTTCGTGAAATCGATGCCAACGGTTTGCGCGACAAATGGAACCCTGCGAGCACGTTGTCCGCAGGGGAGTGGAGCGTTGAAATTGATTTGGGGGACGGGCAGACAACCTCCACCCTTACGCTGCCATGGCGTGTGGCGGAAAAAGTAGACTACGAACTTGCTGAAGCTCCACCGCAAACGGAGTTTGAAGTCAGCGCGTGGCTTTGGATGCGCGGACTAGGTATTATGACTGCCGAAGTACGCCCCTACATTGAGCAACTAAAGAACGACGGCATAGATTACCCCGTCATCTTTGCCGATCGGTTTCAGTGGGCGGCAATCCGTGAAGTTTGTGAAGAGCTGGACTATGATTTTGTCGCGGCAGATTTTGAGCTGATCTACTTTTACAAACGCCTTCCGGAGCGAAACGTGCAGTTCTCAGAAGAGCGCTTTCGCCAAAAAGCAGAAGTTGAACTGGCAGCCGTATTGGGCTCCCCCAATTTGTTGGGGTTGTACCTGATGGATGAACCCGCCTTTAGCACGCAGGCAGAGCAAGCGGCCCTTACCAACAAGGTTTTTTCTGCCTTAACTCCCCCTCAGCCGGGGTACACCATTTTCGCCACCAGCATTGCTGATCCCGGGGCGCTAGAACTGATTCAACCCGCCCGCTATTGGACGGATGTTTATCCCACGCAACTTGCTCGCCCAAACCTGCGGGATAATCTATTGTTGCTTTCAGCTAACCTAGAGGCGGATGTTGCCAAGGCTAAATCCGCAGGGATTCCCCACGCCCTTGTTTGCCAAGTGTTTGAAATTCCCGATTCATTTCGTGTTGGGCCCCTTGGTATGGTGCGCGCAACTGTGGGCCTTGCCATTGCCCACGGCTCCCAAGGCCTGCACCCGTTTGCCTATATTTCAATCGGCAATAACGAGGGCGTACGAAACCGAGCCCTTGAACTTTTGCCCTACGGGCAAACTTGGTTGAACGAAATTCAACGCCTGCAACCAATCAAATCAGATTTAATTCGCCGGGAATTTATTCAACCGCCGCAAGTAACGGAAAACTACCTATTCTCTTTTTCAGAAATCCCCGAAGAATCCCAACAACTTGTCCTCGTGTCCCTGCAAGCGCGCAACCCTCAGCAAGTAACACTCAACCTTTCCACCAACGCACTACTCTCGGAGCCCACATTGGGTCTACCCTTACAATCTACCAATAATCAAATCACCTTCACGCTGGAACCCGGCGGTTGGCGTTACATTGAATTTCCTTTCAACGTTGTCATTCAATCCATTGAAAGTGAACTTCAGGAAACGCCCCAACAGTTGCCGTCCGTCCCCATTGATTTTCAGCGTTCACTCTTCACCCAAAATTTTCGCGCTGTGGAAACTTCACCCTTTAGTAACGATTATGCATACCTGTCCCTCAACAGTGTTTACCGAACACTCTTTGGTAGCACAATCGCCAACACCGCCGTTGGTTCCCGCTTGAAGGACGTTGCTTTTCAAGATTCTAACACCATGATTATTGCAGATGAGGCCTTTGGCCTTTACCGTGTTACATCGGGATTTCCTCAGCTCAATCCCCCGACGTCCCTTTCAACCAGAGTGACAGGTAACGGTGGTTTCCTTGCCGTGGATGCCAACCGTTTGATCAACGCCATGGGCGCTCGCGGCATTAGCGTTTATGATTTAACCCTCAGCGGAACTGAGATTCCCCGCCTTGCATTTACAAACCAAATTGGCGACGCACGAAGTGTTTCCGTCGTTCCGGGTGCAAACGCCTTCTACGTGATTGATCAAGATTTCGGCGTGCGCCTAATGCGCTTGGAAGAGTCAGCTTTAGGAAGCCTAAACATCACACAACAACTCGTTTACCAAGAAGACCGTGTGATTGATCTTGATTACGAGCCCGTAAATAAACAACTCGCCGTGGCACGCTTACGCGAAGGGTTTATCATTCTACAAGAAACGGAAACAGGCAATCCGCTTGAACTGCTGACCTCGCAAATCCCCGGCAGTGAGAGCATTGATCATGTTCAGTGGATTTCCCCAAATCTACTGGCCGCTATTGAGTGGGACGGCGATAGTTTTTTCATTGCCCGAAACCAAAGCGGCGCTTGGGAACCAATCGCAAAATGGCAAACCACCATTACGGATGCCACCTGCACCGGCGTTGCCAGTAACGGGTCGCAATTGCTGCTTACCTTTAGCACGGGCACCTTGGTTGCCCTAAACACCACCGCGCTGCAACAACTTCAACAACCAAATCAGCAGTGGGTATTTTATTGATTTTACCCTAATTTTAGCCAAAGATAAATTCATTAGCCCCAGTTTATTCCATCAACAAGTAATACCCTAAAATCAACACCACACCAACGGCAGCGCCAATCCCCGTATGGCGTTGGCAACAGGCGTTCCCTACTTTCAAAATTTTATGCATGCCTACAAAAACGAACAGGGCATACAAAATTCCAAACGTTATCAGCACAATCACGCCGTGCCCAACCCAATGGTGCCCAAACACCCCCGCAAGCGCCTGCTTCACGGGGGGAAAATACTCCTTCACCATGGTGAAAAACGCATTTAAAAACGCCATGCAAAAGAATGCCACCGTACCATTTGCCAGCAGGGGAGAAGGCAACGCCGAACTCGGCAAGCCGCTTGCCCCGTCGCAGGAGTCAACCTTCTGCTGCGGGCGTTTTGCTTCCAGTAAATCACTCATTTATGCTGCTCCTTTCAACCCCAGCCGAACGGCCAGGCTAATCATTCCGCCCATGCCTTCCATCATCAGCCCCAGCAAAACAATCGCGCTGCTGATTACAAAAGTAATGTGCTGCGCTTTGGTGCCGGGCGCACGGCGAAGCTCATCCAGCGTGCTAATGGGCAGCAATACCGCCAGCATCATGATGAGGAAAAAAATGTGCTCCTTAGCCTCCATCACAACCTTATGGGCCCACGGGGCGGAACTTGTTAGAATAAACTCCTTATTCGCCGGGTACTCAACCAAGTACCAATAGCCGCCAAAGATCAGCGCTCCCCCCATGAAGAATAAGGTAAGAAAAGCCAAGTTCACTTTTCTTGTGCTTCCCTTGGGCAACAAGTAGGATTCCACAGCAACAGCGAAGGCAGTGAAAATGCCGAACACGCCGAACGCAACGTGGGCTAAAAGGGGAAATTCCTGAATCAAACCGCATTCTCCAGCTTTATTTACAAGCCGCAAACTGATTCGGCTCGACTTTGAACTGGGTTTGTATCTTGCTCTGCCAACCTTGTCTATACAAAGGTTTACAACCCAAGTACCCACGTCATGATTAAAAGGAAGTAGAAGTTGGCTGATACACCCTACCACAGAATCCGAAATTTTAGCATCATCGCCCACATTGACCACGGGAAGTCCACCTTGGCAGATCGATTGTTGGAAATGACTGGTACCCTTACGGAGCGGCAAATGCAGGCCCAAGTGCTTGATAGCATGGATTTAGAGCGTGAACGGGGTATTACAATCAAAGCGCAAGCCGTTCGCCTGTTCCACAAAGCCCCCGATGGTGAAATCTACCAACTCAACCTCATTGATACCCCCGGCCACGTGGACTTCACCTACGAGGTTTCTCGCTCCTTAGCCGCCTGCGAGGGCGCTGTGCTTGTTGTAGATGCCGCCCAAGGGGTTGAGGCGCAAACCCTTGCAAACGTCTACCTTGCCCTTGAAAACGATCTAGAAATACAACCCGTAATCAACAAGATTGATCTCCCCAACGCCAACATCCCCGCCGCACGAGAAGAAATCACCGAAACAATCGGGCTGGACGGTGATCTTGCCCTGCCCATCTCCGCAAAAACCGGCGAAGGCTGCACCGCCCTGCTAGATCAAATTGTCAAAGTCATCCCCTCGCCCAAAGGCAACCCCGCAGGCCAGCTACGCGCCCTCATCTTCGATTCCACTTACGATTCCTTCCGTGGCGCAATTTGCTACGTACGCATTGTAGACGGCGATATTAAAAAAGGCCAAAAAATCCGCTTCATGACCGCCGGCATGGATTACGAAGTCCTAGAAGTTGGCGTGCTAACCCCCGCCCGCGCCGCCATGGAAAAACTCAACTGCGGCGAAGTAGGCTACGTGATCTGCGGCATCAAAACCATTCAAGATGTGCGCGTGGGTGATACCATTACCGATGCCCGTAAACCCGCTGAAAAAGCCCTCCCCGGCTACAAAGAAGCTCGCCCCGTAGTCTTTGCCGGCATGTTCCCCGTCTCAGCGGACGACTACAAAGAGCTTCAAGATGCCATTGAAAAGCTAAAACTCAACGACGCCTCCATCCACATCGAGCCCGAAGTCAGCACAGCCCTCGGCTTCGGCTTCCGCGTCGGCTTCCTCGGCCTCCTCCACATGGAAATCATCCAAGAACGCCTAGAACGCGAATACGATCTCGATCTCATCTTCACCGCCCCTTCCGTAAACTTCCGCGTCACCAAAACCAACGGCGAAATCGTTTTCGTGGAAAACCCCGCCAAACTCCCCGAACCACAGGAAATCGACTACATCGAAGAGCCCCACATCGTCGCCAACATCTACTTCCCCTCCGCCTTCATGGGCGCCGTTATGAAGCTAGCGCAGGATAAAAAAGGCCAACAAAAAGAAATGGTCTTCGTCTCAAAAGACCGCGTTAAACTCACCTATACCTTCCCCCTAGCAGAAGTCGTGAACGATTTCCACGACCGCCTAAAGGCCGTCACCTCAGGATACGCCAGCTTCGATTACGAAATCGGCGACTACCACCAAGCCAAGCTCGTGAAAATGGACATCCTCATCAACGGAGACCCCGTGGATGCCCTCAGCGTCATCGTCCACCGCGACGACGCCTCCCCCCGTGGCCGCCTTCTCTGCGCTAAACTCAAATCAATCGTCCCAAGGCAAATGTTCCAAGTCGCCATCCAAGCCGCCGTCGGCGGAAAAGTCGTCGCCCGCGAAACCGTCAGCGCCGTCCGCAAAGACGTCACCGCCAAATGCTACGGCGGCGACATCAGCCGGAAACGCAAACTGCTGGACAAACAAAAAGCCGGCAAAAAACGCATGAAACAAATCGGCAGCGTTGAAATCCCGCAGGACGCCTTCATGGCCGTACTACGCCTAGAAGAAGACTAAACCCTTATCTCCATCCACTGAATTAGTCAATACCAGCAGCAAACAGAAAAAAGAGAAGAGGTAAAACTCGTGCGGAGTACCTGTTCTCTGCATAACGGAAAACTAAGATAACAAAAAACAAAAATCTGCAATCTTTTCCTTGACCAGCCAGCCTGTTTCTGGCTTTCTTTCGTTCCTCACTCGTGAGCGAGACTAGCTCAGTTGGCTAGAGCGCCACCTTGCCAAGGTGGAGGTCGCGAGTTCGAGCCTCGTGTCCCGCTCCATTCAAGCTTAGAAGAATCAGCACTCTACGCTGAAGTAAGAAAGGGCCCCAATCGAGGCCCTTTCTCTTTGGTCGTGGATTGGTCGGGGAAAAATGGGGAGTGAAGGGGTCAGGCGGACTCCTCTGAGGACAGGTTTTCGCTGTCGCGCTTCGCTTCCGGGTTCTTCTTCCCGTTGCTGCCTTT
>DAIOTT010000074.1:13583-16532 GCA_036751885.1 Candidatus Sumerlaeota bacterium | reverse complement strand
AAAATCCACCTCTCAATTTTTTTGCGGTAATTAAATAAAGTGCTCTTGCCTTGAAAGCTTCAGTTGGCAACGTTGATTTTGATATTCAAGGAAATAGTTTCTCAACCAAGTGTAAAGACCGTATAAATGAACTTCCCCAAAAATATCAACCAATGGAAAGCTGGCGCGTTACGTCAAGCGAAACACCATGCTGCGCCGTTGATGATGCTGATTGCCATGGTGCTGTTCATCTATTGGCCCGTATTGCCAGCAACAGCCATTTTCAATCAATTGCACTTCGGCGATGCATTGATTAACTGCTATTTAATTAATTGGTTTCAATATAGCCTGTGGGTTTCACCTTTCAACGCGTTCGATGCACCAATTTTTTACCCTCAGGAAACGGCCGGCGCGTTTTCCTCCATCAATTTGTTTATCTCGTTTCTTACAGGCCCCGTGCAATTAGCGGGAAACCCCGTATTTGCTTACAATTTCGCCATTTACTTAGCGGTTTTTTTGTCGGGCATGAGCATGTATTGCTGCACGTTTTTACTCTTTCAAAACCGTAAAGCTTCTTTAGTGGCGGGAGTTTTATTTTGCTGCAATTCTGACATGATTTGGCATTTTTTTGGTCATCCGAATATTATTTCCCCCATCTTTATTCCGCCGCTGATTTACTTGGCGCTTGAACTCTATCGCGAACCCCGCTGGCAACAGGCGGTGCTGTTCTCAGTATTTTTGTATTGTCAATTTCTCTGCAGTTTCTACTTGGGCTTTATCATCCTGATTGGGATTACACCCGTCATGCTGATTATTCTTGCAGCAAGAACGCGCAATTTCCCTAAGCAAATGGGACTTCTGGTTGGTTGCGGCGTGCTTGCGCTGATTATGATCTTCCTTCTAACGGGGCCCTTCCGCGAGGTAAGCGACCGCCTAGGCAACGGCAGATCCATTCACGAGATGATTAACAATTCCGCCGAACTTACCCTTGGTTACTTGTTGCCAGCGTTTCATGAAAACCGTAATGAATCATTTTTGGGTTCTCTATTAGGCGAAAAAACACCGTTCAACCGCGCGGTGAATTCCCAGTATTTTGGCCTTACTGTTTATGCAACGGTGACAATTCACCTTCTGATAATGTTGGGATTAAGTATTGCCAAACGCAAACTGCTGATTCCGGGGTTTACGTTGTTTTTTCTGCTGATTATTTTGATGGGATTTTTGTTTTCGTTTGGGCCGCTGTTTTGGTGGAAAAACCAAATGACACAATTCAAGCTCCCCATGTGGTATGTTTACGAGTATATTGAGCCGCTTCGGTTTCTGCGAGAAGTTTCCCGCTTTGCCGTGCTGGTGGTTGCGGGCCTAAGTTTTTTGCTGGCGTTAGTCGTTAGCCAGTGGAGTTGGATCAACCAAAAAGCCCTCCCCGTTCGGTTGGGATTATTGGCCTTTATGCTGATTGTGCTCAGCATAGAATTTCGCCCGGTTGCTTCCGCTAAGTTAGCGACGCCGGACATGCGCGCCTACGCGCTTCTTGCTCAGCACCCGGAGATCAAACGAATTGGTTCCATTCCCGCAAATTCAACCCAATTTTTGGTACAAAGCACCGCAACATTCGCCGAAACACCCTCAGGCTACAAAGGGGGAGTTTACAACAATCATTACGAGGAAATTGAGCCAGCGCTGAATCAATTCGCCTCGGGCAGAGCAACGGCGATTCATGCGGCGCTGGGTGTGGAAGGGATTTTTGTAACGGGGAAGGAAAACCTTGCGCTTGCCCTTGAAATGCCCGAGTTGGAACCCCTGAGCCGGGATCCGGATGCACCGTTCGGATTATTCAAGTTAAACGCCGATCTAATTTCCCCCGAACGTGTGCAAGCGGCGAACACTTTTTTGGAAGGGATTACAGAATTCCCCCAGTTTGACGTTGTTGCAGAAAAGGATTTGGTAAAAAGCCCTTACAGCTTCCCAATTGATTTAGGGGGTCCGCAGAAGTTATTCTACAACTCCACAAGCTTGGCGGCGAATGCAGGCGCTGTGCCGATCTACAGTATTCAGATTCCACGCATCAATGCGCTGATGATGAAAATGTCGCTCACCAGCTTTGGCTCGGATTATCAGTTCACAAAAATCTACTTCACAACCGAACGCCAACCCAACTACTCGGAGTACAAAAGTATTACGGCAATCATTCCCCCTGATGATGAACTCCACTGGGTGAAGTTTGATTTTGCCCCCTTCCATGAAGCCTTAGCAAACGATTGGCTTACGGGAATTCGGTTTGAGTTTTCGTCCACCCCCTACCCAGGCCAAGAAGCGTTGATTGACTCAATCTATTTGGATTTATCGGAATAAACTAGAGAGACAAGCATCAAATTATTCTGCAGAAAAATCTGAATCTTCAGAACGCATTTTAATGGTGTTGGCACTTTTTTCAAGTTCACTCAGGGCCGGGGCATCTACACTGCCAACATGCTCAATTAGAAACAATTGTTGGCGTAAACGGGCTTCATCTGCCTGAGGGGTAAAGTAACTGGGTTCCCCGGGGGCACCAAATGTTGCCGGGGCAGTAAAGGGTGTTTCTGCGGTAGGCGCTGAATCTGAAGTGGATGAATGCCCGGTATAATCCCTGATATTCATGAGGGTTATATTGATGCCGTTAAGTGCTGCCCAATCCGAAAAAGCGGGGTCTTGAAAACTCTGCGGCGGATTGATGACAAGCCAAGATGTTTTCGGGAGATTCAACCTTGCACCGCCGCTAATTTGCGGCGGGTTCCAAGCAACGGCGCTGGTGATTGAGGGCTCAATAAGGCTTAGCTGAAGGGCCCGGGCTGCGCCTTCACCAAAACCAATCACCGTAAGGGAGCGGTCGCGGGTTTCCTGGGCGCCCACTAGAATGGAAACCGCTTTCTGCAAGCGCCTGCTCCAAGCATTGGTGCGCTCTTGAGGATCAGTCGCCTCTGGCGGTGGAAT
>DAIOTT010000074.1:0-13573 GCA_036751885.1 Candidatus Sumerlaeota bacterium | reverse complement strand
CACCACGTAACCGCCCGAGGCAAGGCGCTGGGCTTCATTTTGAGCGGCTTCATTTTCTAAGGCTTGAATTTCTAAGGCTTGAATATCAGCGGCTTGATTTTCCCCAACTAGATTAGTTGAGAGTTGATTATCAAATCGTTGATTATCAACGGCTTCAGAAATCTCCCTGTTGTGGGGAATGTAAAGAATTCCCGGCGCTGGGTAGGGCGTTGCTGGCGTTGCAAGAAAACCGGCAACGGGCTCTTCCGCGGTCCCTAAGTTCAACAGGCCGGTTTTCACGCTGTACGCACGGCGGTTTTGCAGTTCTGGAGTAAGCGCCATTTGCTGCCCCCTGTTTTCTGGTAAGCGACAACTTGCTGTTGCCCCCACCCCCGCCACCGTGATGATGGCAAAAATCAGAGTTCGGAGTTTTCCATGAGTCCAAAACCACATGTTGTATGCGTCATTCCCGCGCGCTACGGCGCCCAGCGTTTCCCAGGTAAGCCCCTTGTACACCTGAGTGGTAAACCAATGATTCAATGGGTGCACGAGGCGGTGCAAGGAGTTGAGTTGATTGATGAGATTTTTGTGGCAACGGATGATGAGCGAATTCAAGCTTGTGTTGAGGGGTTTGGCGGCAAGGTAGTGATGACTTCGCCGGATATTCCCTCCGGGAGCGACAGAATCGCCGCGGCGATGGTGGGCCGGAAGGGTGATATTTTGGTGAATGTGCAGGGCGATGAACCCGGCATGCACCCGGAAAGCATCCGCGTAGCTGTGCAAGCACTGCTAGATTCACCGAAAGCCGATGTTTCTACCGTGTGTATGCCGATTACTGATGAAGCCGTATTCAACAACCCGTATTGCGTGAAGGTTGTACGGTCGGAATCCGACGTTGCTCTTTACTTCAGCCGCGAGGCGATTCCTTCTCGCGTTCGGGTGGACGGGCCTACTCCCCCGGGTACCACCATTGGCTACAAGCACCTGGGCGTTTACGTTTACCGCCGCGAAGCACTAGAAGCCTATGTAAAGTTGCACCAAACACCCCTAGAGCTTACTGAAAAACTAGAGCAATTGCGTTTTCTGGAGGTTGGCGCTACAATTGTATGCCCAGAAACTCCCTACGATTCAATCGGGGTGGATGCACCCGCTAATGTTGAGGAAGCGGAAGCCCTGCTTGCCCAGCGCTTTGGTCCCTCTACGCCGGAAAAGGCCTAAGCAACGATGAAAGAACAACCCTCCCATTGGACGGATCAATATTTTTCGCCCATCTATAACCGCGTGTACTCCGGCCCGCTGATGAGCGAGGCGAATACCGAGGACGAAGTTGCCTACCTTGAAAGAGCCTTTCAAAGCGTTCTGCCCGAGCCGATTATTGATGTAGGGTGCGCCTTTGGCCGGCATGTAAAGGCCCTTAAGAAAAAAAAATGGCCGATCGTTGGGCTGGACAGATTTCGCCATTTATTGGCCGATCATCCCAAGCGAGGCAGAGTGCTGGTTTGCGGTGATATGCGGTTGTTCCCCTTTCTACCGGGTTCCTTGGGTGGGCTGTATTGTTTGTTCAACAGCTTTGGCTATTACCCGCACGAGGATAATATGGCCAGCCTTCTGGAATGGGCGAGCGCCTTAAAGCCCGGCGGCAGGTTGGTATTGCAAATTCCGAACAGGCCGGTGATGGCAAAAGTTGCCCGGGATTTCGCCCCCAGCCAGATGATGCAGCACGACTTCACGATGATTGAAAGTTATGGCTACGATTCGGCGGATAAATCCATGACGGGTTCCGGCATCTGGAAGTTCAAAAACGAGGAACAAGTTTGGAGCTTTAAGTTGCGCATGTACACCCGCGCAGAGCTTGAACGAGCCATGAATAAGGTGGGTCTTGTGGTGGTAGATTGTACAGAGGATTTTGTGGGAACGGCATTTGATCCCGCTGATTCCCCCCAAATGGTGCTACTTTGCGAAAAATCAGGGGCAAACCCATGAACATTCTCGTTACCGGGGGCGCGGGATTCATCGGCGGAAACCTTGTTCGCCACCTTGTGAACGCCTACCCAGAAGACAAGATTGTAAACTTTGATTCGCTTACCTACGCCGGCAACCTTGCCTCCCTGCGGGATGTAGAATCAGCCCCGAACTACGCCTTTGTAAAGGGCGATATTTGCAACGCTGAACACGTTGCCCAGGCCCTGAACGAGCACCAAATCGCCGGGATTATTCACCTTGCAGCGGAAAGCCACGTGGATCGATCCATCCTCGGGCCTGATGCGTTCATCAAAACCAATATCAACGGCACCTTTACTCTTTTGCAAGAAGCCAAACGCTACTGGAGCAACAGCAACACCGAGGGGCGTTTTCACCATGTTTCTACTGATGAGGTTTACGGCTCCTTAGGGGAAACAGGCAAGTTTGTGGAATCCACCCCCTACGCCCCAAACTCCCCCTACAGCGCCAGCAAAGCCGCCAGCGACCACCTTGTTCGAGCTTACCACCACACATATAAAATGAACACGGTTGTTACCAACTGCAGCAACAACTACGGCCCCTACCAGTTCCCAGAGAAACTGATCCCCGTGATGATACTAAAAGCCCAAGCGGGTGAACCACTGCCAGTTTATGGCAACGGGCAAAACGTTCGCGATTGGCTTTACGTGCAAGATCATTGCGAGGCGCTGGATGCCGTATTCAGGCGCGGCCGTAACGGTGAAGTGTACAATATTGGCGGCGACAATGAGTGGAAAAACCTAGATTTAGTGAGGCTGCTTTGCGCAACGGTGGATGAACTTTGCACCCCACTTGAAAGCGGCCCCAGGGAGAAACTGATCCCCTTTGTAAAAGACCGCCCCGGCCACGATATGCGCTACGCAATAGACCACTCCAAGATTCAAGCAGAACTTGGTTGGCAACCCCGCTACACGTTTGAGCGCGGCTTGCGCGAAACTGTGCAGTGGTATTTAGCACAACCCAACTGGGTAAACGCCTGCCGCGACGGAAAATACATGGAGTATTACGAGCAAAATTACCGTGACAAAATGAGCTAAGCATAACGGAATGTTATCTGGCTTTTTGCACGCCTGCAACATCGGCAGGCTCTAAACCCACATCTTCCGGATGAAGATTCCAATACTCCAAGGCCAATAGTGTTATCGAAGCATTCGCTTTTAGGAGTGTTTTCTTTAGATAGAAGAAGTAAAGTAGCACCGGCCAAAAGCATGGGATGATTGCAAAGATCAAACTGACAATTGTGAACGCCGTGAAAATGTTGCGGAGCGTTCGCTGACCAATCAGTGCTTGTTTGAAGTAGAGTATTCTCTTAGATTTTCGCTCGTCAAAATCTACATTCCCCAACGAGGAATCAAAATCCGCCATTTGCTTAATTTCAAGCGGATTGATGCGAAGTCGGCGGTTGCTTGAGTGAAAATCTGCATCATCGTTGAACATTATGCAAAGGCCGTGGTGAAAGAGTTTTGGGTGTAACTGCTAACGTTTACGTTTATCCTGCGAATTTTATTCAACCCCGATTATGATGCAAGGTTGAATCTTACGCGTTAATCGTATTTGCGATTTGGTTCCCTAAATTTCAGAAAAAACCTCTTGGCTTTGGCTGCGTTGCGGTGGATAAGCGTGATTCCCCCGCCCGGGTGGCGAAATCGGCAGACGCACAGGACTTAAAATCCTGGGTCCTTAGGACGTGCGGGTTCAAGTCCCGCCCCGGGCACCAAAAATTGTCATCATCTCAACCAGCTTTACTCAATTTTCCGAGCAACTAAATCACGTTCGCTGATAAGGTGCGTTCAGCACAGGCGGAAAAAACCTTGCAACTGGCTCCAATGGCTTGAATGGTGCTCCGTAAATTTACCTTTCAGTTGGAATTTACACCTCCAGCCACTCAAAAAAGGTACGTTACCCTAGGGAGTTTTTGCTGATGCGTTCTACTAGACTATCCATTTGCCTTGCCGCGTGTGCGTTGGGCCTTTCTGCCGGAAAAGCAACGGCCGGCGAGGTTTTACTTCAGTATTTTGAAAGCAGTTGGGAAACAATTGAACGGCGTATGCCGGATGTATTTATGGCTGGGTATGATGCCATTTGGGTTCCCCCTCCCGGCCGGGCTGATAGCGGTGGGTTCTCCGTTGGGTACGACGTTTTCAATCGGTTCGAGTTCGGAAACGGCAACTCCCGAACCCTTTACGGCACGGAGCAAGGGTTTACCCGCCTTTCTGACGAGTTTGATACCGCCGGGATTTCACTGTATATTGATGCTGTTTTGAATCACAACGGCTTCCGCGATGGTTCAACGCCGGGATTTGAAGCCTCAGGCGGCTACCCGGGCTTTGTAACAACGGCGGATTTTGATGTAGACGGCGATTTTCATGGCATTTTTGAGGGCGGGGATTTGCGCGAACGCCTTGCCGGCTTGATTGATATCAATCAATCGAAAAACTACGTTTTCACCCGCCACCCGGTGCCCGGTGAGCCGAACAATATTCCCAATGAAACTCCCTTGGAATCAAACAGGCAGTTCTACCCTGACCGGGATTTGCCCCAGGAGTTTGGTCGGCACCCGTTCAATTTGAATGATCCTTTGGCTGGGGATCCCATTCAGGAAAACTCCGTGGGCCTGCTTCTGCGCTACATGCAATACATGGTTGAAGTGCACGGGGTGGATGGTTTCAGGCTTGATGCCACCAAGCATATTCCCACGTTTTTCTTCAACGATTTTTACGATGCAGCGCTCTTCAACTTAGGGCGAAACCCCATTGATAATTCCCCGTTCACCCCCTTCAGTTTTGGGGAGAACTTTACCGGGAATTTTGATTCCCTGAATGCCTACGTTAGGAAGGATGGGTTCGGCAATCGGGACACGCTGGATTTCCCCCTTTTCTTTGCCATGGATTCCATCTTCGGGGCTGGTGGCTTTGGGGACATGCGAGGCCTTGAATTTGCCAGCTATGATTCATCGGACGGAAACGCAAATGACGGCAGCCGCGGGGTAATGTTTGCTGGCTCGCATGATTCAAACGGCGCCGGCGCATTTAACGGCTATAACAATTTAGCCCAAGCCCACATTCTTACGCGAACTGGCTTCCCCTTGGTCTACTACAACGCCAAAGAATTTGGTGAGGGTCGGGATTTCCCCAAGGATGGCCGCGGCGATGCCCTCGGGAATTTTGGGGACACACTCATCAACCTTTTACGAGTGAATGATGAGTACATTCGCGGCCCCCATGCCACCCGTTGGATTGATGCAGACACCTACGTTTACGAGCGCCAAAACGCTGCCCTGATTGCGTTGAATGACCGCGCAGATGTGGGCTTTGATTCCCGAACTGTGCAAACGGCTTTTGCCCCCGGTACCGTGCTTGTTGAAGTGACAGGCAATGCAACGGATGCTTTTGTGGATCCGAACGACGATATTTTTGACTCTGTTACCGTGAACGATGTTGGCCAAGTGACGATCCGCGTTCCGCGTATGAGTTCAAGCTCTGGCTTCCATGCCAAGGGCTACGTGGTATACGGCCCGAAAGTTCCTGATGCAACGTTTACGATTGCAAATGCCTCGGGCGTAATTTTGCCCGACCCAGACGACGGCAGGCCGCAAGCAGTTCGCCGCCTTTCCACCATTGATATTGTGACATCTGACACAATCAATCTGAATCTTGTTGTGGAAAATTCCCCCGCCGCCGGCAATGATAATGCCTTGGTAAAGGTGAACTTTGGCCAAGTTGATGTGGATGGAGACTCCGTAATTACCCCCACAGGAGAGTTTGCAGGCTTTGAATCCTTCCCAAGCGTTACAAACGATTCTGCTACGAACACCTATTCGGCAGTCATTGATGCGTCGCAATTGGCAGACGGCTACAATTACTTTGAAACTGTTTCATTCAGAAGCCGAGCGGCTGGTTCACCCCCTTTGTATAATGTGGAGCGCCGAGTGGTTTATTTGGATCGCCTGCCACCAGAGCATGATTTGCTTTTCCCATCAGTGACTGGGACAGACGATATCACTAGTCGGGATTATGAAGCGGTTGTTCGCGTGGACCCTACGGTGAATAGTGTTCACGTTATTCGCGGCATCAACGGAACAGAAACAGATGAGCAAATTTTGGCCCTTGTCTCCGGTGAGAACGCCGCCCGCAAATTTGATCGCTTGGAATACCGTTACCTGCTCACTGATTTACTGGCAGGGACACTGAACTTAGCCGTGGTTGGTTTCGAGCAAACAGGGAACTACTCAATCAAACGGTACACGGGCATCGGGGTGGATGTTCCCGTGCCCGATGTGTTTATTGGTCGCGATACAAATCTGCTGAACACAGCAACTACGTTTTCTCCGCTTCCAAATCAAATTAACACCGCCGCCCTGCAAGAAGATATTGTGATTCGCGTGCGCACAGCAAACATTGATGGTGAAGGGAGAAACATTAATTTCCCTGCGGATTACCGTGTTTCACTTACAGTTGATGGCGATGCACCGATTGAGGCTGTACCCTTCAACGCGGCGTTGCTTCCACCGGTAGGGCGGCTTGTACAGAATGATCAGGCGCTTGGTGATGAGTTTGATGAATTCAGGTTCTTGTGGCGGGGCTACAGCCGCGGCGCTCACAGTTTTGTTGCAGAAGTTGAACTGCTTGATCAATCGGAGCCTGCAAACCAAGCCCTTGCTCAGGTTTTTGTGGAGCAATCAACTCCCGGCCCGCTGGTTACTCTTTTGCGCCCGGCAGCCGCTGGTGAAACCCTTACTAATCCCGATGAAGTGGAGGTTGTAATTTCCTTCAATGATAACCTTGCCACATACGCTCAAGTTTTCTTTGGTGACAATGAAGAACAAACCCTGCTGCAGGAGTTCAATAATTTGAGCTCAGGTGTTCAAACCATTACTCGCCCCGTGGGGAGTTATGTAACGGCAGACCGCGTTCCCACCGCTAGTATTAAAGTTCAAGACGGCGTGTTCCCCGTTCGGGTGCTGGCAACAACCGGGGCCAATGGTTCAGGCATCGCAACGGAACTTTCGGCCAACTTCACCGTGGAAGGGCTAAGCGCGCTCCCCGTTCCCGTGAATCTTGCGGTGGATGGCGATGGCACTGATTTGCTGACCAACGGCCTATTGCTGGCCGCAAGCGCAGCAGATGGCGGCGCCGGCGATGGGTTACCCGCTGACTTTGGCGCTGATGGTACTCTTACTGAGCTTTTCGCTAAAATACAAGGCAACACATTATACGTTGCCATTCGCGGGGACATGTTTGGCAGTGACACCCCGAATTTTGATAATGGCACTTACCTATTTATTGATGTTGATGGGGGACAGGGTACGGGTGTTACCAACACCGCAAGCTTAGCTGATTCCAGCGACGGCTTACGGAGCAACATCAGCAATACAAATTTCGCTCTTTCACCCAGCCTTGTTAGCCAAGGATTTGGGTTTGATGCAGTCGTGGGTATTACTTCGCCCACAATTGCTTTCGGCTATACCTTCGGCAGCGGCGGGCTTGGTGGTTCCACCGCAAACTTTGAATTTGTACCGGGAATTGCTGTGGCATACGATGAAAATGCTACCGAGATTCCCCCAGCCCCGGGCGCTACAATCGCCGCACCCAATGTAATTGAGATTGCCATACCGTTGGCAGACTTAGGCAATCCAGTTCCCGAAAACATTCGCTTAGCAGCCGTGACATCAAGCGATTTGGGTTATGCAAGCCCCAACACGCTTCCTGAAAATAGCAGCAACGCGTTTGGCCCTAATCCTAATGCGCAAACACTGGAAGAATTAGCGGGCTTCAATGGGTTCGGCCTAACACCCGTTATCAATGAAGTCTTTATTGGGGATGATGATTGGTTTGAACTGTACAACCCCTCAAGCAATCGTTTTGCTTTGAGTGATTGGACGATGCGCCTTTACGATTCTGAGGATTTGGTTTTTGAATACACTTTCCCCCAAGGGGCTGTGATTGAAGCCAATGGCTATTATGTTGTGAGCGACGAGGGGAAAGCGAACCCACCGGCAATTAGTGCTTACGCAGATGCTGTTGCGGGGTTCAACTTTATTTTTGATGAAGAGCGCGGCGGGGCCCTTGCCCTGATTAACCCTGTGGGCGTTGGTGCGGATTATGTTGCTTGGCTAAACGCCACGGGCGACGCTACAACAGCAGCCGGTGTTTTACCCTACGGCACCAATTTTGAAGGAACGATTTCAGGCCCAGCAAGCCGCGCTCAGGGACAAAGCTTAGGCCGAAACGCCGTTAGCACCGATACCGATAATGCCAGCGATTGGGACAACACTAGCGGCGCCGATGCAACCCTGCCAACGCCTGGGGCGGCAAATTCCAACGCTGCCTTCTCCACCAACGCCCTTTGGTTTATGTACTAACAAAAACCCTTAGGCATGATCAGCCCAATCTTTAGAACGCGCCACGGCTTTATTCCAGCCGTGGCGTTTTTGTTGCACAACCTCTAAAGGCAACAGGGGTTCAAAGATTCGTTCAACTTTCCATAGGCTTTCAAGCTGGGCTTGTGTGCTCCAAAAACCAGTGCAAAGGCCCGCCATGTACGCAGCACCCAGGGCGGTTGTTTCCGTCACTGTTGGCCTAACAACAGGCACGCGGAGTAAGTCCGCCTGAAACTGAAGCAGCAAATCATTTTTGCAAGCGCCGCCATCCACACGCAACTCAGGGACAGGGAAAGTTGAATCCTGCACCATGCAATCCAATACATCGGCCACTTGGTAGGCAATGGCTTCAAGGGCAGCGCGCACAAGGTGAGCAGCGGTAGTTCCGCGAGTAAGCCCGAATAGAGATCCCCTAGCGTAAGGATCCCAATGGGGTGCTCCAAGGCCAGCAAACGCGGGAACAAGGTAAACTCCCTCTGCATCAGGAACGCTTGCAGCAAGCGCAGAGCAATCTTGGGACTCGCGAATTAGGCCAAGCCCGTCCCTCAGCCATTGCACCACCGCACCCCCCATAAAGATGCTTCCCTCTAAGGCGTAATCTGTTTTCTCACCTAAATCCCACGCCACGGTTGTCAATAATTTGTGGGATGATTCAATGGGCGCACCACCGGTATTCATCAGCATAAAGCACCCTGTGCCGTAGGTGTTTTTAACCATTCCAGCTTGGGTACACAATTGACCAAACAACGCTGCTTGTTGATCGCCGGCAACACCGCCTACCGCGACCGGGTGCGCGAATACATCGAACCCCGTTTGGCCATAGTTGTGAATGGAGGGATAAACTTCGGGCAGTATACTGGTGGGGATGTTGAAGAGTGACAGTAAGTCATCGTCCCACCGTTGTGTGTGGATGTTATACAACATCGTTCGGCTGGCATTGGTTACGTCGGTGGCATGCACTTTTCCCCCGGTTAGCTTCCACACCAGCCAGGAATCAACGGTTCCAAATGCAAGAGCGCCACTTTGTGCGGCTTGGCGGGCCCCTTCAACGTGCGCAAGCATCCACTCCAGTTTGGTGGCAGAGAAGTAGGAATCCACCAAGAGCCCCGTTTTTTGGCGAATGAGTTCACCAAAGCCTTGGGATTTTAAGTCGTCGCACCGGGAGGCGGTTCGGCGGTCTTGCCATACGATTGCGTTGCAAAGGGGTTGGCCGGTTGTGCGGTTCCATAGCACGGTGGTTTCGCGTTGGTTTGTAATGCCAATGCCCGAAATTTCTTTGGTGGAAACCCCCGTGCGGCTTAGCACTTCCGTAGCGACGCTAAGTTGTGAGGACCATATTTCATTTGGATCATGTTCCACCCAACCAGGCTTTGGAAAAATTTGCACAAGTTCTTTTTGAGCAACGCCCACAACCGCCCCGTTGCGATTGAATAGTATTGCGCGAGAACTGGTGGTTCCTTGGTCAAGGGCGAGAATGTAATTCATGGGCAGGCGTACTCAGGCTTTCATTGAAATGTAGCGGTAAAGTAGAGGGCAGCATAGTTTACAAGGTACTGTTGATATTGGCTTGAGAGCGGACAATATCACCGAGGGACACTGTGCCGTTGGTGGGGTCGTATAAATCACGGAAGCCGAAGAAGCTGCCGTCGTTGATGAAATCCGTGTCGGGGCCGCTGCTGGTTAATTTGTAGGTGCTGTTTCGCATGTTGCGCTCCCAGTTTGCGGCTTGCGAACCACCGTTATCAACATCTTCCCAGAAGCGTGTGGCGTAGTCGTAACTATGGCGGTTGCCGAGAAAATTTGTATGCCCTAGTCGAAGAGTTTCCGGGGCTTGCCCATCCTGAAAAACATCGGTGGGGATAGTTGTGATGTAAGCAACAGGTGTTGTAAGTTGCTTGAACGCTTCAACCCAGCCATAGTGCGCGGAGCCGGGGTTGCCATCGAACGGCGGGCGACCGAAATCAACGCTGTAGGTTTCAATCACAAGGGACAGAGTTCTTAGATCAGCCTTTGCGCGGGCGACTTTGCTGCGGGTTTGGGCTTCCAAAAAATTGGGGACGGCAATTGCGGCTAGTATGGCGATGATTGCCACGGTGATGAGTAGTTCAATCAGCGTGAAGGCATTTGGGCTAATTACAACTGTTGCGTTTATTTTGCGTGTCATGAGTAAGACCTGTTATGAAGTAGAGAAATGATTTGCTGCCGGTTTAGCTCGCCCTTGGGGAATTATATTTTGGTACTTATGCAAGCAGCATTCAAGGTGTTTTGTATGACCTAGGTTTACCAGTGAACTCTTTCGCGGTTTTAAAGCGCCGAGTCACTTGTGTGCATCAGTGGTGTGGTTCGCCGTTTTCAGCGGTTGTGATGGAAGTAAAGTTTGGATTTAATAACCAATTAATCACGGAAATTTGAAATGACATAATCACACCGGCTGTGCTTTTCTTTGCATCGCTGGTTTGATTGAGTGCGTGCAACTCAACTAAATCTTCACCAAAAATCAGAAAGTTACACTGCCGTTATGCTCCTTATCAGAAACTCGTTTTTCAGCTTCTCCACTTTAGTGGGGTTGGTTTTCACGCTGGGGTTAGCCTTTGCCGGCTCACCAGCTTATAACCCGCCTGCCAGCTATTATTCTAGTGTTAATACCGCTTCGGCAAGCACGCTGAGAACTACTTTGCACGAGATCATTGATGATCATGTTGTTTTCCCCTATACGGCTTCTAGCACCGATACTTGGAACATTTTAGAGTTAGCTGAGCAAGACCCAGGAAATCCCGCCAATATTATTGATATTTACCTAAACGCCTCATACCCCAAAGCGGGTGGTGGAAACAGTAACTACAACCGGGAACACCGCTGGCCTACTTCGCTAGGTTTCCCCAGTGATAATTCTACTCCCTACACAGATTGCCACGGGCTTTCGCTATCTAACGACAGTTACAACAGCGCGCGAGGTAATAGGCCTTATGGTGATTGTAAATCCGGCTGTAATCCAAGCGCTTACCCCACACAACTAAACAACGGAATTGGGGGCAACACGAGCACTTTCCCAGAGAACGCCAATTACCTTTCTGCTGGTATTTGGGATGTTTGGATTGCCCGACGAGGTGATGTTGCACGGGCAATGTTCTACCTAGACATCCGTTACGAGGGCGGCTCTGGCGAACCTAATCTCATTCTTACAGATAATCCCAACTTGATCCAAATCACTAACGCCAGCAACGGCGGAAATGCTTACATGGGTTTATTGAGCGATTTAATTACGTGGCATTTTGAAGACCCCGTTGATGAATTTGAGCGCCGACGTAATCATGTTGTGTTTGGTTTTCAAGAGAACAGGAACCCCTTTGTTGATCACCCGGAGTGGGTTTGCTTAATATACAATCAAGGGCTTTGCGCGGATACTATTGCCCCAAACGCGCCTACCGGCCTAACTGCAACCCCTGGAAACGGGGCTGTTTCCTTGGATTGGGCTGATAACACCGAGACGGATTTTTCTTCCTACACGGTTTACCGCAGTGTGAATTCCGGCGCTGGTTTTGCCCCCGTTGCGACTCAGCTAACGGATAGTGCTTATGTAGATGCTACTGTTACAAATGGTACCACCTATTATTACCACATAACCGCTTTGGATGCCTTTAATGAGAGCGCCCCAAGCGCGGAGCAAAGCGCAACACCCACGGCTAGTGGGGCAGATTTTGTTGCTCCCGCCGCCCCGACTGGTTTTTCAGCAACCCCCGGCGATTCCACGGTTACGCTAGCGTGGTCTGCCAATACGGAGCCTGATCTTGCGGGGTATTTCGTTTACCGCTCGGTGAGCGCTTCAGGCCCATTCACCAAACTAAGTGGTGCATTGATCGCGGGTACATCGACGGTGGATTCAACCGTGGTGAACGATACAACCTACTACTATGTGATTACCGCTCAGGACTCCGCGGGCAATGAATCACCCTTTAGCGTTCAGCAGTTTGCCACACCTTCCACCACGGTAACTAATGTTGCTTGGATCAACGAATTCCACTATGATAATATTGGGATCGATGTTGGAGAGTTTATTGAGATTGCTGGTTCGGCGGGCCTAGATTTATCGGGCTGGACGATTGTGCTGTACAACGGTGCAGACGGGAATTTGTACTCTACGGTAAACCTTGTAAGTGCGCTGCCCTCCTCCACCATTCCAGATTTGGGTAATTGTTACGGTGTTGTTTACGTGGATTACCCTACAAACGGCATACAAAACGGCAACGATGCGATTGCTTTGGTGGATGATACAGGAAGGGTGATTGACTTCATTGCGTATGAAGGAAGCCCGTTTACGGTGAACAACGGGCCAGCAGCAGGAACTCAAGCCCCAGTGATTGGCGTGGAAGAATCCAACGCCACAACGGCTATTGGTGAATCCCTGCAACTTAGCGGCGTAAACGGTCAAGATGCAAACAGCTTTACATGGCAACCCCCTCAGCCGGCCACAAAAGGCGCCTTCAATACAGGGCAAACTTTTGCAAACGGCTGCACCGGTGATGTTACGGCCCCAACGGTTTCCATTGCAGCTATTACACCAGACCCCCGCAACACGCCGGTTTCAAGCATCAGCATTGTGTTTTCTGAAGCGGTTCAAAATATGGGCAAAGCAAACCTAACATTAAGCCGCAATTCTACACCTCAGGATCTTTCTTCAGCAACGCTTACATCGGCAGATTCAATCACGTATACTCTGGGTAATCTTGAGGGGATTACGGGAACTTCAGGGGATTATTTATTGAACCTTACACCAGGTTCCGTTGTGGATTTAGTGGGCAATCCCCTTACGATGGGTGCTATTGAAGGGTGGAGGGTTGACGTTGACGCACCAACCACGATGATCCTTTCGCCGACCACGGCACAAACAAACGCTTCTGGAATATTCCCAATAACATATTCCTTCTCCGATGGAGAAGGCGAAGGCACGGCAACAATAAAAGTGTTTTACAGCACTGATTTTACAAATTATTTTGAATACCCCACCAGCTTCCTCCCCACGGGTTCGTTGGAATTTGATGTGGCATTAGCCGCTGGGCCGGGAACTTATAGGCTTTATACTATTGGAGTTGATTCGCTGGGGAACCAAGAATCGGCGCCGGTTAGCGGTGCCGATGTGGAAATTTTGCTCTCCATTGAATCCAACATACAGAGTTGGATGATTTACTAATTCGCATCTAACATCCAAAATAAATC
>DAIOTT010000073.1:15171-16570 GCA_036751885.1 Candidatus Sumerlaeota bacterium | reverse complement strand
ATTGATCCCCGTGTTGCATCCCCGGAAGATGTGCACCATTTATTCACCGCGCAAAAGTTCAATCGAATTTCCTACGGTGTTCAAGATTTACACGATGAAACACAAGCTGCAATTGGCCGTGAGCAGGCTTGCGAAATTACGTTCCGTAATGTGAAAGCCGCTCGAGATGCAGGGTTCACATCGGTAAATATTGATCTAATTTACGGTCTGCCAATGCAAACGGAAGCCTCTTGGGCAAAAACCTTGGAAGGGGTTTTAGAGCTTCGTCCGGATCGTATTGCACTTTACAATTTTGCCTATTTGCCAGAGCGGCTTCCACACCATCAAAAACTTGAGGAAGACCAACTTCCGGATCGAGATTTAAAGGTTGCAATGTTCATGAACGCTCACGATGCATTCGCCGCCAACGGGTGGACGTTCATCGGAATGGACCACTACGCCCTTGCCTCCGATGGTCTTGCTGTTGCCCTGCAAAATGCATCCTTGCGGCGCAATTTCATGGGGTACACAACCCTCAACGGTACGGACTTATTGAGTTTTGGTGTTTCATCCATCAGTGATTTTCAAGGGGCGTTTGCTCAAAACGTGAAGAAGCTTTCCACCTACAAATCAATGGTCGAGGCCGGCGAATTACCCGTGGAACGCGGGCTCAGGCTTAACCAAAATGATTTGATTCGTCGGTTCTGCGTGGAATCTGTTATGTGTAATGGATATTTGGAGTTCAACACGCCTGAACTTAAAGCAATTCAACAGCAAGCGCAGGCAAATTTACAGCGTTTAGAACAGGAAGGCTTGCTGGAATTAACCTCAACGGCGTTGCGCGTAACACTGAAAGGGCGTGTTTTTCTCAGAAACATTGCCGTTGTGTTCGATTCCTACCTTCAATCCCCTAAGAACGGAAAACCCATGTTTTCCCGCGCAGTTTAAGCAATCACATTTCCCTACAAGAGAACTAAATACTCTATGAGTGCAAAAACAAAAGCACCAAAACAACGTTCCAAAAGTAAGGTTCAATCCACAGCGTACGATGCCGTTGTCATCGGTGCCGGAATCGGCGGTTTGTGCGCTGCTTGGAAGCTTGCAAAACAGGATAAACGGGTACTCCTGCTGGAAAAATCCCACCATGTTGGCGGCGTGATTAAAAGTGAACAGTTGAATGGATTTTTAATTGAACACGGGCCCAATAGTTATACTTCATTTGGTGCTGAAGAGGATAAATTCCTACGAGAAATTGGGCTTTCCGAGCGGGTATTACGCCGACCCCTAAAAACGACTGATCGATACATTTGGCATTCTGGATTTCTTCATCGTGTTCCCACAGGCCCAGCAGGTTTTGCTGTTTCTAGTTTGCTTTCCTTTGAGGCAAAATTGAAAATTTTTCGGGCAATATTCAAGAAAT
>DAIOTT010000073.1:0-15161 GCA_036751885.1 Candidatus Sumerlaeota bacterium | reverse complement strand
GAAGGATATCAAATTGAGCTTGGAGATGTGATTAAGCTTGGCAAAGTTGAGTTTTTTCAGAGCTGTCAGGATCAAGCCGGTCAAGCTGGGAGGGGAATTGGATGCGAAACCTTATTGGCGATGAAGCCGTTGATACACTTCTCAAACCGTTCTTCGGTGGAATTTATGCCGCCGATGCCGACTTTGCAAGCTTTGCCGATTGTGCTCCTGCGTTGTATGATGCGGTGTTGAAGTGCGATTCGCTCTCAAAAGTTCCGGCAACGATGAAAGCTCAACGCAAAAATTCCATCGCGCTTAAGTTGCCAAAATCGCTTACAAGCTTCCCAAATGGTTTGAGTGAACTTCCAACGGCTGTTCATAAATCATTGCATCAGCTTGGCGCCGAAATACGTTTAGGGGTTGAAGCTGTTGTTGAAAAATCTAACCCGGAAACGCCGCATCGGTTCAAAGTTTCCTGGCAGGAGAATACACCCTGCTTCGCCTACACGGATCAATTGATTCTAGCAACGCCCGCAGCTGCATCTGGAAGAATTCTGCAACACATTGCACCGGAACCGGCCAGAAGGTTATCAACCTTTCAATCCGTTCCCCTCAATGTTGTTCACGTGGGAATTAAAAGCCGATATATTAAGGAAAAACGCCAAGGCTTCGGCTTTTTAACACGCCGGAACGAGAACGTGCGCATGTTGGGATCAATTTGGAGTAGTAGAATATTTAGTGGAAGAGCACCAGAAAGCAAAACCCTGCTAACATGTTTTTACGGCGGACAATTAGACGCCGCGGGAAATTCCCTTTCGGATCAAGCACTCAAAAAAATGTTGTTCGCCGATTTGCAGCGCACAATGGGATTAGATTCCTCCGTGAATCCTAAAAAAGCGTTTGAGTTGTTTCAAGTAACACGTTGGCGCCCAGCGCTCGCGGCCTACCCGCTTGGTCATTCGGACCAAGTTCACGCCGTAATGCGTTCATTACCCGCCGGGATTCAACTTGTTGCGGGTTATTTGGGTAAACCCGCCCTTCCTGATAGAATTAAAGCTGGTTGGGCAGCAGCAGATCAAATTCTTGAGGCAGAAAAAACCAACTCCTCATTCACCGCGAAATCATAAGTGTGGCGTGTTGCTTGCAACACACCCAAGCGCTAAACATCAATCAATCAATAATAAACACGGGAAAAGTAACCATCATGAGCAACTCAACGGAAAAAAAACGCGTACATGTTTTCTGCCTTACTTATGGTGAACCGCCGGAAAACAAATGGTACCCGCAGTTTCAATACAGTTGGCTGATTCTAAATCGCTTGACTCGCCGTGTTGCGCCAATTCCTAAGTTTATTACTCCACTGCTTGCAGCCCGCAGAGGGCTTATCCGAACAAAAACGTTCAATGACCTTGGGTGGAATTCACCCCTTGAGGAAATCAGCAAAAAGCAAGTTCAGGTTCTTCAAAAAATCTTTGATCGAATCGATCCAGAAACACACTACACCGTTGAGTTGGTTTGCGAGTTTCGACTACCCCTGTTAGATCATTATCTCAAGAAACTACAAAAAAACCCCCCGGATGAAATTCTCGTGCTTCCGCTTTATGTTGCGGAATCAGACTTTACCACCGGTATTTCGCGAACAGATTTTGAGACTTTTCACAAGAAAACCCAAGGGATGCACGGATTGCCTGCACCACGGTACATTAAAGGTTTTGGCTTTGATGAGCGTTTTGCCGCAGCCTACGAAGAGTTTATTTGGAATTACTGTAAGCAAAATGGTTGGAGCGAAGAAAAATGCCAGAATAGCGCCCTTGTGTTAGGCGCTCACGGAACTGTTGTAACCATTCCGCCGGGTTATAATTCTGGTGCTCAGGAAACACAAAATCTGTTTCGCCTGATTCGCAATCGCATGAAAAACCGGTTTGAATGGGTTCGCATTGGGTGGTTAAATCACGAACTTGGTGGCATGTGGACTTGCCCCAGCTGCGAAGTTACCGGTGAAGAAGTTCATAAACGCGGCATTAAAAACGTTGTTTATTTCCCTTTTGGTTTCATTGGTGACAACGGCGAATCAATGCTGGAAGGTCGGGATCAACTTGGGGACGAATGGGACGATTTACTTTATCTTCCTTGCCCGAACGACAACGAGCAAGTTCTTGGTGTTATGGCACAAATGGGTGTTGAAGCGTTGAACGATCCCAACGGCCGTGAAGATTGGGAAACAATCGGCAAAGGCAATGTGATTTACGAGCGCCCAGAATTACCCGCAACAGTAGGGGAGCCCGGGCGGTTTTCATTCAACGGAACAACGCTTGCCCTTTATGCCGCTGGGTTTTGGGCAATTGTTGCAAGCTTTCTAACTGTTCGCGGTGCTTCATTGGCCAACCAAATCGATTCATCGTTTTCTGTGTTTTGGGTTCTGCTTTTCTCCGCCTTGATTATGTTCCTAAAGGGTCGAGCAGTATTCGCAAAGTTGGCCAAAAAGAATCTTCTTCGCCTCAGCAGAATTCCTCAACCTTCCCCGGTGAAAATGATGTTTAGCAAGGCCTCTTGGATTGTAATTCTAATTATGGCAACCTTCGGTATCAGCCTTCGATTTGTTCCGATGAGCGAAGAAGTTCTCTCAACAATTCTACTTGGTGTGGGCGGATCCATGTGGGTTGGCGTGCTAACTTATATTTCCCAATTGAATACAGCAAAGCGCAAACAACGAGTTCCTCGGCCTTTGTTACGCCCTCAAGGATGATCTTACAAATATCGAACCAATAAATATGTTTGGTAATTCCGAATTCAAAACTCAGGAAATTGTAATTCCTCTTGGAAAAACCTAAGTTCTTTAAGGACTTTATCTTTCAATACTACATACCCAGCGGCATTTGGGTGAACCTGATCTAGTAATAAACTACGATTACCAATAATATCTTCAAGAATATCGCTTACTAAAATACATCCTGTTTCTTCTGCAAGTGCTTTGTAAGCAAGATCATACTCGGGCCCGTATACGAATTTACCGTCTATTCCCATCAAAACAACAACGGCTCCGCCTGCTTGAATGCGCTCTATAATCGTGCGTAAATTCCCGAACGCAACTTCCACAGGGACTTTTGCTTTGATGTCATTTCCCCCAAGCGCAACAAACACAAGCCTTGGATTATAGGCTAAAACATCGGCCTCAAGCCTTGATAATCCGTTAGCTGTTGTATCACCGGAAACTCCCGAATTGTATACGGGTTCACCAAAAGCTTCAGAGAAATGCCAAGGGTAATTCTCCTCTTCCCCAACAGCAACGCCCACTGTTAAACTATCGCCAAAGGCAACAATCGGCCCAGATTTTAGGGGCTCAAGATTAACAACGTCCCATTGGGTTTCGGGTTTAGGGATGAAGAAGTTCGCAAGGAATCCTATGAATAGAATAAGTATGATTACCTGTAGACCGAGCTTTATCTTTGATTTCATCTGTAAATCCTTGTTGCATATTATACATTAATTTATTCAATATCTACATTTTAAGAATGGCTGGACAATCTTGATCTACAAGCGAATTTCGTGAATTGTTGGTCAATTTTGTCAATCTACATCATCGTGGTGTTTTCCGTGGTGTTTTTCGCGCCTCGGTTGAAGAAGCTTGGCAATCAATCCCGTCCAACCTGTTTGATGACTTGCTCCAACTCCGCGCCCGGAATCGCCGTGAAAGTATTCGTAGAAAGCAAGATTATCTTGAAAGTTTGGATCATCCTTGAATTGCGGATGATGGGAGAAAACGGGTCTGTTGCCGGTTTCGTCTTTAAGGAAGATTCTGCAAAGGCGTCTGCTTAGTTCTTCAGAGGCTTCAAGGATTGTCATGAAATTTCCCGAGCCTGTGGGGCATTCAATTTTAAAATCATCGCCGTAATAATGGTGAAACTTCTGCATGCTTTCAATCAACAAGTAGTTCACGGGAAACCAAATTGGTCCCCGCCAGTTACTATTTCCGCCGAACAGCGTTGTATTGCTTTCAGCCGGTGTATATTTCACTTCAAATAGTTGGCCGTTGTGCTCAAATACGTAGGGCGTTTCTTCATGATGCTTTGAAAGGCCGCGAATTCCGTAATCAGAAAGAAACTCCGATTCATCCAGCATCCGCGCAAAGAGTTTTTTCATTCTATGGCCGCGCAGCAGCGAAAGCAATCGGCGCTTACCTCTGCCCTCTACTTCCCAGTGTGAAACAAGGTTTGCTAACTTGGGTTTATTTTCCAAAATCCACCGGAGTCGATTTTCAAAACCAGGCATTTTTTTGATGCATTCGGGTTCAAGGGTTTCTACAGCAAAAAGTGGAATCAACCCAACAAGGCTTCTTAACCGCAGGGGAATTCGGTGAAACCCGCCGTCCTCGTTCGGTAAATTCAAAACATCATAGTAGAATTTATCATCATCATCCCACAAGCCAATACCTTCCCCGGCAATATTCGTCATTGCTTCGGCAATGTGTAAAAAGTGTTCAAAAAACTTTGTCGCAATATCTTCATAAACAGAATTGTGCAGTGATAATTCCATGGAAATGCGCAACAAATTTAAGGAGTACATTGCCATCCAGCTGGTGCCGTCGGATTGATTAATGTAACCGCCTGTTGGTAGAGGAGCACTTCTATCAAATACGCCGATGTTGTCCAAACCTAGAAAACCGCCTTGGAAAATGTTTCTCCCCTCTGCATCCTTACGGTTAACCCACCAAGTAAAGTTGAGTAACATCTTATGGAAAACGCGTTCTAAAAATTTAATATCCCCGGGGTAATCTTGATCCCCGCGTTCCCGTTTTTGAGCTCGGTCTATTTGAAAAACCCGCCAAGTTGCCCACGCATGAACCGGTGGGTTTACGTCCCCAAATGCCCATTCATAGGCGGGGAGCTGACCGTTCGGGTGCATGTACCATTCGCGGGTTAGTAAATCCAACTGGTGCTTGGCAAACTCTGCATCCAGCAATGCTAGTGGAAGGCAGTGAAAGGCTAAATCCCATGCGGCGTACCAGGGGTACTCCCACTTGTCTGGCATGGAAATTATGTCGCCGTTATTCAAGTGTTTCCAATCTTTGTTTCGTCCCTTTTTCCGGCTTGCCGGTGGAGGAGGTTGGTTTTCATCGCCCTGCAACCATTGTTCAACATCAAACGAATAAAACTGCTTGGACCAAATCATTCCCGCAAATGCTTGCCGTTGAATGAGTTTAGAATCTTCGCAACTAAGATCGCATTGAAGCGTACTGTAAAACAGATCCGCCTCTTTTCGCCTAAGCTCCATGATTTCATTTGATGTTATTGTACTCTTCTCCGTCCCCTTTTTTTTGAGCCGAAGTGTAACTGTTTTGTTTGCACTAGATTCAATAAATAAACGATGCACAAACCCCGCTTTGGTGCCCTGTCCCTTAGGATTTACGGCAGTTGTTTCTCCGTCAATTATATATCGATGAAACGCATCTTTTGAATAGGCATTTGGTTTTCCAACGCCAAAAATTTTGAAATGGTTTGTCTCATTTTCAGTAAATAATATTTCAGAATTGTTCTCAGCAAAAACTTCATATTCCCCCAACTTTGGATGAGTAATGCTAAGGGAGTTTGCATCCGATGTTCTCATCTGCGGTTTTTTTACACCATGGTGCCAAGACCAATTATTTCTAAACCATAATTGCGGAACAATAGTGAGCTCTGCATTTTCAGGCCCTCGATTGAACACGGTGATTTGCATGACAATCTCTTCGGGAGCATTCTTTGCATATTCCACGAATACATCAAAATAACGATTGTCCGAAAAAACTCCTGTATCGATTAACTCAAGCTCAGGTTCAGATTTATTTCGTCTCTTGTTTTCATTGAGAAGCTGATCGTAGGGGAATTTTTTTTGAGGGTATTTATACAGCATCTTCAAGTAACTGTGAGAGGGTGTTGCATCCAAATAGTAATAATATTCTTTAACATCTTCCCCATGGTTTCCTTCGGCGTTTGTAAGGCCAAATAACCGTTCTTTTAAAATGGGGTCTTGATGATTCCACAGTGCAAGGCCAAGGCAAAGAAATTGTTCGCTGTCGCTAAAGCCTGCGATTCCGTCTTCACCCCAGCGGTAGGCCCTGCTGCGAGCGTGTTCGTGGGGGAAATATTCCCAAGCATTACCGCTTACAGAGTAATCTTCGCGAACCGTACCCCATTGGCGTTCGCTAACATAAGGCCCCCATTTATCCCAATAGGCTTGCCCTGTATGCTGTTGATCCATCCTGGTTTGCTCTGGATTTTGTTGGTTTATATTCATGGAAATTCCTATCACTTCTGGCTTATTCAGTTTGAGTTTATCGAAGGACTATTTTGCCGCAATGCTGATTGACTGACGATGCCGAAAATTACCTCAAACACCGATTCAGAAATCATGATTCAAAATCCATGTTTTTGTTGGCACTCTCAGCTGATGGAATCTAACTCAATTTATAAGTGGTTTCCATTCAATCTAGATTTTTTTCCCGAAGTGGTGATGTTGACTAAGCTTTCAAGCAAAACGATGGCCTTTGATGTTACTCAGGCAAACGATCCCAAACGCACCGGTATTGGCCGCGTTGTGGAGGAACAGCTTAATTCGATTTGTTGGTTGTTTCAGCAAAATCGTTGGCCGTTCGGAAATCTTACTTTGCTGAGCGCCTGGCCCTTTAGGTTGCCGGAAGTGTTGATTGCAAACCTTCAACGATTTGGTGTTAAGCTTATCGTACTGCCTTGCGCAAGCATGTATGTTTATCGCCTAACTAAAGTGAGTTGGTGGGTTTGGAAAAACAAACCGGACTTACTTTACATCCCCGAACCAATTTATCCTGGGTTACAATTTGCAAGTAATCTTGTTATTATGCACTACGATCTAATTGCGCGTCAAAGTCCGAAAACGGTAAGTCGACATATTCGGTTTTTGTATCGAGTTTTTTTAATTTCAACGCTTCGCCGTGCCAATCGAGTTGGTGTTGATTCTGAGTTTGTCCGCAATCAAACGGCGGCGCTGCTTCATGAGTTTAAAAGAAAATCCGAGGTTGTGCCGATTTATTTACATACTCCACAGATGAGCCGAGAAAAGCGCCCTGAAATCTTGGAATCGGTTGTGCCCTATGCTTTGTTCATCGGCAATTTGCTGCCTCATAAAAATATACGCCGTTTGCTTAAAGCGTTCGCTGCGTGTAAATCTAAATGTCCAGATGAATTCATCCCCCTGTATATTGTCGGTCGATCCCGCCCCGAGGTTGATGATCTTCAACCCTTGCTTGATGATTTAGAAGCGAAAGGGATCATCAAACATTTTGGGTATTTGACTGATGAAGAACTAAACTGGTTGAAGCATCATGCAAAGTATTTGGCATTTCCCTCGTTGATTGAAGGGTACGGTTTGCCAATTATGGAATCTATGTCCATCGGATTACCGGTGCTGACTTCAAGGGGTGTTGCGACGGAGGAAACTGCGGACGGCGCGGCGCATTTGGTTGATCCCCATAATACAAAGAGTATTTTGAAAGGGATTATTCGACTCAACAATGATGCTTCATACCGACAAGAATTAGCCGCGAAAGGCCTTGCACATGCAGAACAATTTACCCGTGAAAAGCATGCAACGGCTTTGGCTGAATTCCTAAAACGAGGACTCACTTGAACGCCGCACCCCTTGTTTCAATCATCACCCCTTGCTACAATGCTCGGCCCTATTTGCCCGCGACTTGGCGTTCAATCAAGCGGCAAACTTTTTCCGATTGGGAATGGATCATTTGGGAGGACGGCTCGAAGGACGGCAGCGCGGAATGGTTGCAAGCCTTGGCAAACACTGATTCACGGATAAAAGTTCTGCGGGGAGAACGCACAAAAAATGCAGGGGCGGGTAGAAACAAATGTATGGCAGTTGCCGCCGGAAAATATTGGGCATTTCTAGATGCGGACGATCTTTGGCACCCGTTGAAATTAGAGAAGCAAGTGTCACTGTTGGAATCAAATCCACATGTTCATATAACCTATTCGTGGATGAAAGAATTTTGGTCCATTGAAGCGCTTGAGAAGAATCCTCCACCAAAAATTTGGCCCCGTCATGAACTAAGGTACAATGCCCTTTCTGCCCTGCTCACAAAAGGAAATCCCGCTTCACCTTCAACGCTGTTTATTCGGAAAAATGTTGCTGAAACAATTGGCGGTTTCAAAACAGACCTTGCTGGTTTAGAGGATTTTGAGTTTGTTTCACGCGCCGTAAATCTTTTTAAGATCAAACGCACAAAAGGAGTTCTTGCAGCGTATAGATTACATCAACAAAATATGACTCATTCCATGAGCAATAACTTTACTGGGCATGAACGCCTATTAAATTATTTGCATCAACATAAACTGCTCAATAAAAATGGCGGAAACGCATTTCGTTCGATTTATCATACACGGCGTATGGAGTTCATCTTAGAAGAAAAGATAGCCGGAAATGCTAAACTTGAGATTATCAAAGCACTCTATTGGAATGGCTTTACTTTCAAACGTTGGATTCCATTACTACTTATTGCAGTTCCCAAACATCAGATGCTAAACATCTATGTAAAACTTAAGCGGATTCAAGCTCGTATTCTACCAACGCAAACAAAGTCTCACAGATTTACATCGGTACAAACGAGTAAAGCAAAATGAAAAGTATGATGTGTGTAATCTTTTTGTTTGAATTGGAGCACTATGATGAATGAAAAAGTTACGTGGTTGCTTCCAACTTTAAATGCTGAAAAATATTTAGCGGAAACATTAACTTCTGTTGCAACGCAAACATATAAGAACCACCAGATTATTGCTTGGGACAACGGCTCTTCAGATTCAACCGTGGAACTATTATTGAAATGGATCCCATCTAAAATCCCGGGCCGAGTTGTACATACTCAACCGTTCAACCTTTTGGGGGATTGTTTAGCAGCTTTGGTTGAAGCAGCAGATACAGAGTACATTGCACGGATTGATGCCGATGATATTGCCTTGCCCAATCGATTGCAAAGTCAGCTCAGCATGTTTCACTCAAACCCTAATATAGGTCTTGTTGCTGGAAGGGCAAAGCGAATTGATTCTAATGGCAAACAGGTTTCTGGTATACTTGGCCGAGCTTGTGAAGCTGAAGAAGTTCCCTATGCATTTCTACTGGGAAATCCGATTGTGCACCCTTCAATATTAGCCAAGCGTTCCGTTGTTCTTGAAGCTGGGAATTACGCTTCATTAGGAATGGGGCAGGATTTAGACTTATGGTATAGAGTAACAATGCAAAGTCAGATTATAATATCAAATAAAATAGTATTAAAATACCGAGTACATGAAAACTCGATTGGTGTGAATAATCGGCATAAATGGGCGCCGCTACAATATGAATTATGGGAGAATTATTCATCTAAATTATTCCCCCAATTATCCAAAGAAAAGATTATGCTAATATGGCTTGCAGCAAATCCCTTAGCATCTGAATTACCCGAAACATACTTTTCGAAATTTTCTCGTGAGAAGGCAGTTGATGCTTATAATGAACTGATTGAGACCATGAGAAATATTGGCTCAAATAAACACTTAGTATTATCAAAAATCCACCGAGAAATAAAGCGTAGGGTGAAGGGAGAAAAATCAAAAGCATTAGTCTTTCAATTTATTGATCAATTCCGTGATTTAATCATAAGGGCTGTGATTCGATGAATAAGACTCAAGTTACAATTGCTATTTGCACCTATAACAGAGGCGAAGTGTTACGTTTATGTTTGGAATCACTTATTCAGTACTTACCAAAGAAAGAAAGTATTCCTGTAATTCTTGTTGATAACGCATCTACTGATCATACACAAAATATTGCTCAAGAGTACATGGGACAACTCAATTTACAAATATTATCAGAAACAGAAGCCGGGCTTAGTAGAGCGAGAAACAAAGCGATTATGCATACTAGTACAGAGTATATTGTATACTTAGATGATGATGCAAAAATAACCGAGAATTGGTACGCATCAATTGTTGAAGGAATAAATAAGTATAATCCATGCTTTTTCGGTGGGCCCTACAAACCGTTTTATTTATCAAATAAACCCCAATGGTTTGATGATCTATACGGTAGTGCATACATTAAAAGGCGGGAAGGATTTCTTAAAGATGAAGAATTTGTTTCAGGCGGTAATATGGGCTGGAAAGTTAATTTACTCAAAGAACTGGGCGGTTTTCCTGTAGATTTAGGAATGATTGGCAATACTGTTGGCCTTGGTGAAGAAACTTATCTTCAACGAAAGGTAAGAGTTGTTCATCCAAAATCAAAAGGAGTATTTCTACCAAATATGCTAATGATGCATCTTGTTGCGGATTATAAATTATCACTTCCTTATTGGATTCATCGATCATGGGTTCACGGTCGACAAGATGAGCTTATATTGGAGAAAGGCAAACCCCTTACTGTAAAATGGCTAGCAGTTGAAGCTTACCGTTTAATATTCTATTCTATTTTGTTGCCGTTCAGGGATCGTCAGCAATTTCCTCATTGGAAATCCTATGCGATGAAATATTTATGTGTAAGAGTAAAAATTTGGGGAAGATTATATTCCAAAATATTTGGAGTACCAAAGTTTTGAATAACATTTTTCCTGATTTCTCAATTATTGTTCCTTTATTCAATCGCGGCGAATATGCGGAAACATTAGTACGTTCATTGCAACAGCAGTCAGAAACAAATTGGGAAGTGTTATTGGTTGATGACGGCAGCAGTGTTGAATCCCTTGCTGTATGGAATACGTATACGGAAAAAGATTCACGATTTCGTTTTATCAAAAGAAATCGAAATCCAAAAGGTGCGCCGACTTGTCGGAATATTGGTGTATTGAATTCTTCCGGAAAGTATATTATATTCCTTGATTCAGATGATGCATTATCATTCCCTTGTTCTTTGCACGAGCGTAGAACAGCTTTAGAGAAAAATCCAAATCTAGATTATATCATTTCGCCAACAAAAGTATTTTATAAATTGCCTAACGACAGCAATGCATTTCATAATGTGGAAACGGAAGAAGATGATCTTGACCGACTTTTGGGTTTTGATATTGTATGGCAAACAACAAGTGCAACTTGGTGTAGGGAATCAATCGATAAAATTGGTAAATGGAAAGAGGGATTACCAAGTTGTCAGGATTGGGATTACCATATACGTGCATTAGTGTTGGGTCTAAAATATCGTAGAATTACGGGTGGTTTATCATTCTGGCGAATATCTACGAATAGTATAACAAATCAAATGCGAGAAAAAAAACATCTACAATCTTTGGAATTACTCCTGCCAAAAATATATCTGCTGTTGAAGCAGCATGATCAGCTTACTCCAAAACGAAAACAAATATTAGCTCGTAATTATGCGTATCTTGCCGCAAATTATTACCGGGCTCAAAATCTAATAAGGGCAGAGAAATCTTTGCATAAATGGCAAAAAATAAAGAAATCTTCTCATTTAAAAGCTAAGATTATGATGTTGCATGTTAGATCTTACCACATCCCGATTGTCGGTTTGTTACTTCGTCCGTTGTTCTCGATTGTGTTTGGGAATGAATCTATAATTCCGAGGGGTCGGCGATTCAATTAGAATCTGATTGATGATTTATGAACGAACAGATTGATTCACTAGTAATGGTAGAAATTATTTACGAATTATATAATTCCCAATCTTTAAGTTCATCAATGCTTGAAGTCAAGTACGTTGATTTACGGCTTGGGAAATACCCTTCATGAAGAAATCTTGAAAGAATCCACACGCTGATCATCATCGCTTTGGGAACTTTACCAGAGAGAATGTAAAGAAAGAAAATGAACCAAAGGTAGATTGATAAGTGCTGTTGTTTAACCGCGGTATTCAGTACTTGTACTACTTTATCATAGCGATTCAATCGGCTCCAGCTTACCCCTTGAATCAAGTAGAGTTTCGCTAAAGAACGATTCCGATTTTTATCCATCATCTTATTATTTCTTAGCAGATTGGCAATTTTCATGTATAAATAGGGAACTTTTTCAAGCATTTCTGATTGCTGTAGTTTGCTACTGATTGAACCCATTTGGGTTTCTCGCCAGTAGGAAAGTCCGCCTGAAACGCGTCGGTATTTTAAGCCTAAGCATAAGGCCCGCACATGCAACTCCCAATCCTGGCAACCCGGCAGCGTTTCGTCATGAGGCCCAAGTCGTTCAAATGCCTCACGGCGCCACAAAGGCCCGGAAATACTCCAAGGATTATCGCGATTCAGAAATCGATCTAAATCGTTCTCGGGTTTCGCAATATTCCAAACAATTCTTTTGTCCCCCGGTTTATCACGAAACACTTCAGTTGCAAAAACCCAGAAATCTACATCAGGAAATCGACTGCACCCATCAAGGCGTTCTTTCAAGCATTCATTCGTGCATAATAGATCATCGCTATCGATAAACATCACATACTTACCACGGCTTTTTTCTATACCAATATTTCTACAAGTGGGAGCGCCTTTTGGTAATCGGTTTCTCGTGTAAAGTTGAAATCTTTCGTCTACACATGCCTGCCCCTGCCAATGGGAAAATTCTTCAGGTTTGCTTCCATCATCAATTAGTAGAACCTCCCAATCGCACACCGATTGATTCAAGATTGAATTAAGCAAATCCTCTGCATATTCACTTCGATTATAAACAGGGATAATGATCGAAATAATCGGTAGAGTCATTTTATAAGAAAACGAAGCCTAATTTATAATAAGGTTATATTCTAGATCCAGTCGTTAACAAAACATTTTCTGATTGGTTGCGGCAAGCATTTTCCTGTACTTATGAATTACCGAATGCAAAAAAACTCCCCCAATATGGTGGGGGAGTTCAACGTAAGTTTCAGCTTAAGAATTGTAGACGTGTGGAACAATTATACAACTGGATTAGCGTTTTACAAACCGTACGCTATCAGCAATTACATAGGCACCACTGCTCGTCCAGCATGAGAGTGCAACCCGAGTTGCAGAGCCTGAGTTGAAGTTGAATGTACCCAAGGAGTTCCATGTTCCGCCGTTGATTTGCTGATTCGTTGGAACCGATGTTGTTCCGCCGTTATGATAGACGATGTAAGGTGCAGCGGTTGCTCTGTTGCTGCCAGCAGCCCAGCGGGCATACACCTCATAACTTCCGGAACTTGGTAATGCAACGTTCCAAGTTGCAGCATCGCTGGTGCTGGCTGTTGCCCGTGCTCTGTAATTTGCCCCGAAATAACCGGGCGTTGACGTACTGAGGAACCAGTTGCTTGAGGCGTTGAAGCCGCTGTCAGTGTTGTCTACAACTACTTCAATTGAACTTGCAGCATCGGCTACAAATTCCAAACGAACGGCATCAGCGGAAACATACTGCGTGCTGCTTGAAATGGCATTACTCATCACAACCAATGGCTTTGTTCCCGCCGTAAAGCGGAAGGTTCCCAAGGATCTGAAGCGTTTGTCATTAGCAACGCTTGATTGTTGATTCACCAAAACGGTTTCCATTCCGTCCGCGTGTGAAACAGTGTACGGTACGGACGTGTTGCGGAACGTAGAATTGGAAGTTGTATACCAAACACCAACATCATAGAAGCCGTTCTTCGGAACTGTGCCGCTCCATGTTGCTGTGGCTGTTGCGTTGTTGTTACCGCCCAAGGCAATGTGGCTGTTGACTCCGTAAGGGAACCCAGAGGAGCTTACTATCCAGGAACCTTTTTTGCTGAAGCCTGATGAGGAATTATCAACATAAAGTGAAGCAACAGGCTGTGGGGTAGAAGCGTTTACTGGCTGGAATTTAATGGCATCTGCTGAAACATAAGTTCCCGTGCTGCCAGCATTGGAGATTTCCGCATAACCACCGGTTCCGCTGTTGAACGTATAACGACCCAAATAGTACCAACCCGCCTTATCAATGCGCTGATTCACCGTTTTAGTTGTTGTGCCGCCAGCATGGCGAACACGGTAAGTTGCATCCGCTGTGGTTTGGTAGGGATCTGCCTCGCTGGAGTGCCAGCTGTATACATCGTGCAAACCGCTTGCTAGTGAAGGCGTGAAACGGGCCGTTGCTGTTTGAGAAGTTGAGCGTGCTGCACGGCGGTAATTAGTACCGTAATGACCATAGTTTACGGATTTTGAACCGTTTGTAGACCAAGTTCCTGTCGTTGTGAATTGTGAATCCTGATTGTCCACAATTATTGGCCCACCGGAATCACTTCCCGTGTACCCCATGATTGATTTGAAGTCCTTCAAGCGAATATCCAAGCCAATCCCATTCCGGCGAAGTTCGTAGATCGGCGTTGAAAGTGTATTCAAGCCGCCAATCGTTGATACAGCCGCGGTGTACCCGGAGCTTTGTGCCAAGCTGATGGTTGTGCTGTTGTAGGCACCAAATGGGTAGGCTAAATAACGAACGGTTTTGCCAGGAATTTGAGCTTGAATGGCTGACTTTGAGTTTTGAAGTTCAGGGGCTTGATTTGAAAGCGTTGTCAAGTTTGGGTGGGAAACCGTATGGGATTCAACCTTAAGCACCCCGCCTGCTTCCTGAGCCCGCAATTCATTCCAATCAGCGTGGTCTTTAGAGGTTAGAATGCCGACGAATCCTGTGTGGGCAAAATTAATTCCTTTTTGCCCAAGTTCTGCCATAATCGGAAGAGCAAAATCGTGCGTCCCCTTGTAATTATCATCGAATGTTATGACTACCGCATTCGTGGGAATCGAGCCTGAACCTTGGCGCCAAGCAATCAACTGATCCATGCTGATCACATTGTACCGACGATCCAAAAACTCCATCATATCACGGAAGTTGTCGGGGTAAACATCGTCGTTCGCTCCAACACGCCCGTCCGTAAAACTCACGTCGTGGAACATCAATATTCTTGCACTAGTACCTTGAGCGGAAGCCAACGAAACCGATGCAAGCAGCACCCCCGTAAGCAACAAGTTTTTTCCAGAACCGAAAAAGTTCATAATTTATTTTCTTTATAATGTTTGAAAAATCAAGATGTTCAAAACATGCAACGTGATTGGATGCAAACCTAAATATTAAAGTATAATCCTAAAAATGAAATTAGTTTGATTGTCTATAGTAAAAGGCAATATTGGCGATAAAGAAAGATTACTCTTGATTGTATATACTTGATTCTATTAGTGATGCAGAGGGCATAATCCCGTTAGCGTTGCTTATTTTGAATGACAA
>DAIOTT010000072.1:10250-16590 GCA_036751885.1 Candidatus Sumerlaeota bacterium | reverse complement strand
GTTACATCAATGTTGCCGAGGTCGTTCAAGCCAACGGCAGAACCCAATTGCAGTACCAAGCTTGCAATGCCGGAGTTCGCATCCGTTGGTGCTGACCAGTTGAAGGGTACAAGCGTAAGATTCGTAAACGCGCCGGAATCTGTGGGCGCCGTTACGGTGGGGGCAACAAGATCAACTGTAATCCCGTCGGAATAAGCCGAGGAGGCTAAACCGCCGGCATTGTCACGGGCGTTAAGCCGGGCAAAAACTGAGTCGCCATCCGAAAGGCCTAGAACATCATAGGTTGTCAGGCCAGTCACAACCGGGGTGCCAAGGTCACTAGCGCCGGAAGTGGAACCGATTTCTAGAAACGAGTTATTTATGCCAGAGTCCGCATCCGTTGGGGCTGCCCAGTTTAGGGTTACCGTGGTGGAATTGGTGAATAGGCCAGCATCTGTTGGGGTGGTAACCGTAGGAAGAACCAAGTCCGCAATAATGCCGTCGCTACTTCCGGATGTGGTAGTATTGCCGGCATTGTCTTCCACTCTAAGTTGAGCATATACAACATCGTTGTGGGAAAGGCCGGTGAAGTCGTAATTAGTCAGGCCAGTAACATCAATTGATGCAACATTGGTCAAGCCGGGGGCCGAGCCTAATTCCAGAAATACGGAGTTAATGCCAGATAGAACATCCGTTGGTGCAGTCCAACTGAAAGCAGCTGTAGATGTGGGCGTGAATAACCCTGTATCCGTGGGGTCAAATACGGTGGGGGGGGTATTGTCAATGGTAACAGCGGCGCTTGTAACGGATGATGAAAGGGGGATTAGCCCCGCAGTTGCAACGTCGCTAGCTGTATTGACCGCGAGCGTGAACGAGCCGTCTCCTGTAATTCCAGTAATTTCAACAATGTATGTTGCACCCAGCCCTACGTTCGTGATTGTAACGCCCGTATTGGCCGTACCTGAGTGGGTAATAATAAGATCCGCCGCATCATTGAAATTTACAACGGGAAGGTTGAATTCAACATTGAATGTTATTGTATCTGAATTAGTGGGGCCAAAGGTAAGCGGAACTACCGAATCAGCCTCTACAATCGGTAAGGCCAAAGCGGGAATTGTAAGCCCAAGCGATACCGTAAAGCACAACAGCGCCGAAAAGAAATCAACTTTCATCGGGAGTTCTCCTGAATATGATCGTAATTCATATACGATAGTTCAAGTTTAGAATTTGTCATCGGAAAATAACAGATACAGCCGATTTCTTTTACCAGAGGTCTTGTAAGACGTTCGTTTGGTTGCAATCCACGGCAATGTTTGAGTTTTATGGATTTGTTGTAGTTTATTGTGGTTTGATTTTGCTAAATTTATTGAGGCCTCGTTTTAGTCTGCAACGAAGACAAAGCTTCACAAAGCCATTGCACCGAGTGCCCCGTTCACCCTAATTTGAACACTGTATATTGAATAGTTTCCTTTAAAAAACCGTTGTTTAGGATGGGTATGGATATGGAAAAAACAGCACGCATTTTCGTTGCTGGAGGCAAGGGCATGGTAGGCTCGGCGTTAGTTCGAGCCCTTAAACAGCAAGGCTTTGAATCAATCTTGGAGCCCTCCTCTCAGGAGCTAAACTTAGAAAGCGGCCCTGCCGTGACGCAGTTTTTTGAGGCTCATTCTCCCGATTATGTTTTTATCGCCGCGGCAAAAGTTGGAGGTATTTACGCCAATAACACCTACCGAGCAGAATTCATTTACAGTAATCTGAAGATTCAAACGAACTTGATTCATCAAGCTTGGAAAAGCGAGGTGAAAAAACTGTTGTTTTTGGGGAGTTCTTGCATCTACCCCAAGCATGCACCTCAGCCCATGCGGGAGGATGCTCTTTTAACGGGCCTATTGGAGCCTACCAACGAACCCTATGCGATTGCAAAAATCGCCGGGATTAAAATGTGCCAAGCCTACAACGATCAATACGGCACGAACTTCATCAGTGTAATGCCCACGAATCTTTACGGCCCCCACGATAATTACGATCCCATGAATTCCCACGTTTTGCCGGCCCTGATTCGCCGTTTCCATGAGGCAAAAGAAGCTTGCGCCCCGGAAGTTGTGGTGTGGGGAACGGGGAGACCCTTGCGGGAATTCCTTTATGTGGACGACCTTGCCGATGCCTGCTTACACTTGATGGCGGTTCATAACGGCAACCAGATTGTTAATATCGGCTCTGGGCAGGAAACCTCCATTGCAGAGCTTGCCCAAACCGTTGCAGAGGCCGTCGGCTACGAGGGGTCGGTTTCCTTCGATCCCGAAAAGCCCGATGGTACGCCGCGCAAATTGTTGGATGTTAGCCTGCTGAACAGCCTTGGATGGAAGGCCAAAACCCCGCTCAAAGAAGGGATTTCCCTTGCTTACCACGATTTTCTTGTGGGCGGCGGCAGAAGAAGCTTGCTGGTTTAGCGGGTGAGGTGCGAATGACATTTAGTTCTCCCGGTTACCAAGTTTCGTTGACGACCTTCAAGGAGCGTCCTAACTAATAGTCATACGAACGTACGATGAATCGATGCATATACTGTGAACAATAACGCCTTTCACCGCTTTCTTCAGCGAAACCGCAAGTGCCTCCGGGGGTATTCCCTTGTTGAGGTTCTGGTAGTTGTGGCGTTAATCTCCATTGGTTCCTCCATTGCGCTTTACCAATACACGGCCTTCCGGAATTCAATCGGCGTGGATACTTCCTCGCAAATTGTACGGCGTATGCTGATTTTAGCTAAAAACCGGGCAATCAACACCGCTTTACCCCATGAAGTGCTGATTGATTTGGATGCTAATGTGCTTTGGGTAGATCAGGTGAATGCCTCCGGAACAGAGCGCAAACCCCGTGTAATCCCTAACGAGGCAATGGTTGAAGACGTTGTGATTGATTCCATTAAAATCAACGGAACGCCCTTTCTTTCGGGGGTTCAAACCGTTCGCTTTGAGCCCGATGGCTCCAACCCGTTGATCACTGTTCTGGTGCGCAAAGGAAATGCGGATCCTTCTTTAGATTCTAATTTCACTTCAATCCGATTGTACCCTTCTTCCAGCGAGCCAAAGATTTACGAGGATCAGAAAAAATGAGATTCTTTGCTGGTTCTCTCAACCCGGCTAACAACCGCTGCATTGGCCGCAAAGGCTTTACGTTGATCGAGGTCTTGGTGGGCCTCGTGATTTTGCTCACGGGAATCATCGGAATTGTACAGCTCTTTCCCCAGTCGTTAAAAGCCAACCAAGAGGCTGAATTGCGGGGTGCTGCCATTATGTTGGCGCAACAAAAGGTTGAGGAACTGCGGCGCGATGGCGACGCGTTGAACATGATTGTGAATCAGGTTCAGGCTTTGAACACCCCTACGGTCCCGATTTCATGGCCGTTAGATCCGCGCCTGACTTACAGCTATTCGGGTATGTCGTTGATCGACCCCGACAACGATCCCGGCGATCCTCGCGATGATCCCTTTGTTGCTCGGATTATCGTTCGGTTGGCCGCCGATTACGATCCAGAGCAGCGCGTGATTTATGAGCTCCGCTTTGGGACAATCTAGCATGCTTGTGCGCAGCTTTTTCTTTCCTGTGTTGAACCGCGCTTTACGATTAAAGAGTGGCAATACCCTGGCGGCGTTCTACGCTATGTATGAATACCTACCCCGCAGTCTTTGTGTAAATCGCAGGGGTTGCAACTAAGATGAACCTGATGCTGCATAACCGTTGTTTTGCCCCTAATCGCCCACCCTTTGCCAAAGGGCTCTCCCTAACAGAGCTTCTAGTGGCAATGGCGATCTCCCTCGTCTTTATGGGGAGCGTTACAACGGCTTACATCAACATAGCGCGCTCTGCCGATGCATCTCAAAACAGAATTCAGGCTCATGCAACCGCCCGTAATGCCTTGGATTCAATCGTGCGCGATGTTTTGCGCATTGATCGCGATCCGGCCTTGCTTGCAAACCAGTATTTTATTCTGACAAATAGGACTTTCCCTTACGGCGACGGCATTGATAACGACGGTGACGGTTTGGTGGATGAAGAGGTTTTTGATGGTTTTGATGACGATGGCGATTGGGTGCTTGCCTCGGATCGTCACGCGGTTATTGGCCCTTACACCGAGCGCCGGGATTACTTTGGGTTTCCTGATTTTGGCGATTTGAATGTTGATGAAGATTGTTTATTTGGAAACGACGTTCTAAGCTTTAGAATCCCCGGGGATTTATTCACCCTTCGCCCTGCGGAGGTGATTACGTTTGAATTGGGATCGTTTGATGGGGAAGACAACGTTCTACTGCGTTCCCGCACGGTTGATCCCGATGGGGTTGCACCCGTTACGACTGTAGAGCCTTTGGCGTTTGAAGTCGTTAGCTTTGATGTGCTTGCCATGAATGCAAACGATGACGTTGTAAGCCCCGGCCCAATACAACGCCCTTACTGGCAAAGTGAGTATGATGCCGCAAACTACTCCTTGTTCATTCAGCAGCCCATTGGCGCTCCCGGTTTGCTGGCACCCTATGAATTTCCTTCAGCCTTGCTAATTAAAATCGGGGTAAATGCCAGTGATTTCCCCCTCAACGAAGTCCCCGGCTGGCCCGCTGGCAGCGGCACTTTGCAAGTCTATGAACTTTACACAGTGATTGCCTTAGATCCGGTGATTAACGATCCCACTTACGATGTGATTATTCGACCATTCCTGTAAGGAGGAGAAGACGATGAAACGAAGAAGAATCAATTGCTTACCATTCTCCTCTCCGCGCAACTCGCGTCGTGGTTCTACAATCCTATTGGTGATTGCCATTCTTTCCATGCTGGTTTTGTTGGCAATACTGCTGACGTTTACCAGCCGCATTGAAATGAGTTCTTCCAATAATGCAGCTTTTGGGACTCAAAACCGCATTGCCAGCCGCACGGGTGCTCCGCCGGTTTCGTTGGCGTTGCTTTCAAACTTGGCCCCGGGCCCGGTCAGCACCATTGATCTTGCCTTCAACCCGGCAATTTCAAGCAACGTGAATTCAACCAGTGGTGTAAATCAATCCGGCAGTGCTGCAACAAACGCTGGTTTCCCTCGTTCGCCCCTGCAATCAACGGGCAATTCAGCTGCACAAGCGGGGTTTAACTCACAACCCTACAGCACGGCGGGCCAACTAGTTGTCGGCAACCCGGATCTCTACCCGATTGTGATGACATCAACTGCTCAGGTTGGAATTCAGGATGTTGCGGGTTTAGTGAATATCAATACCGCGAACGCTGAAATGCTGGAGAATTTTTTTGCCGCCGCAAACCAAGAGCTTGGGTTAAGCCTTTCACCTTCAGCCCTTGCAAAGGCAATTATTGCCGTGCGTTTAGGGCCTGATGGTGCACCGGGTGCTGCTGGGGTGGACGATGATTTTGATGCTCCGGAGGGGGTTTCTCCCTCAACGGAGGAAGATGCTCTATTGCGCGCCGACCTGAATTCCCGTGGGTTGCTTGCCAACACAGGCACTTCTGATTTGGAATACTACGAGGCTTTAGCGCAATCTCGGCAAAGTGATGTGGAACAGCAGCTACAAAACACCGTTGATCCCTTCGGTAATTACCAAGTAGGTGAGCTTGACGCCCGTGCCGCCCTTCGGCTTGCTATTTCAACGGGGATTGATGAACCCGATGAGTACATTGGTGATTTCAGGCTTGTACCCTACGGTGATGACTTTCGGTTTTCATCGTTGGATGAATTAATTTCTTTTCCTACTCTTCGTTCTGCGGGGCTGGATGAAAAATCCCTCCCCATTTTAGCCCCTTACCTAACATTTTTCAGTGCTACGGAAGATCAATTTCTACTCAGTTCCAATGAACTTGGGGAAATTGTTGATTTGAATCGTGCCTCAGCGGAACAGATTTTTGCCGCGTTGAGCGAACTTTACGGTTCCAGCAAAAGCGAAACGTTACTGAAGCAATTTGCGGTGAACATTATTGATGCCCGCGATACAGATTCTGTTCCCACGGTTTACCCGGGAACATCTGGCAGCACGGCAATCCTAGGGTTGGAGCGTACGCCCTTTATCACGGAAGTTTACGCCGATGCCCGCACCCCGGAAGAGGGTGGTGATGATGGGCAGTTTGTTGAGATTTACAATCCTTGGAATGAAACAATTTCCATACAAGGTTGGCGTTTGCGCGGGGCTTCTGTGGATATAATGCTCACCGGTTCTCTTCCGCCTAATGGGTTTTTAATCGTCACGGACGATGCCAACGGCGAGGATGATCCTAATTCTTCGGCGGATCTTCCGGGTACGGGGAGCTTGTATCAAATCTTTGGGGTAATTCCCAACGGCAGCAACCGCCGGGTGATTCAAAATCCGCTTTTCTCTCTT
>DAIOTT010000072.1:0-10240 GCA_036751885.1 Candidatus Sumerlaeota bacterium | reverse complement strand
ACAAATAGGGGAAGTGGGCTTACGGTTCAATTGTTCAATGATCAATCGGATTTAGTAGATGCATTTACCTACACCGGCTTGCCGGAGGATGAAGACTCCCTTTACTCCTACCAGCGGGAAAATCCGGTGATTCGCACGGCTACTCGCCAAACTGCAACACCCTTTGAGCTTCTTCGTGGTGCACAGCCCAGCACGGAGATTGTTGCCCGCCTTGCTGCTTCACCGATGAACGGCCCGTTTGTAAATGAGGCGGACGTACTCACGGTATTTTCAGGGTATTCTGAACCGTCGCAATCCCGGCGCGGGAACGATCAAAGCGCATCAGTAAATCGTTCGCTTTGGGCTTTTCCGGTTTTGGGAACGCCGGCCTCGTTAGATTCTGCGGTGGCAAGTGCCGCTTCTGACCGCGGGCAAATTGATGCCCGCATTCTGGATGTTTTTGCCCTTCTCGGCCGGGATCAAACCATTGCAAAAGAACGCTCTACCAATCGCAACGGCCGAATGGTGAACAGCAACTTGGGTCAAAGTTCTTCCGAAGAGGGAGAGTTTTCTGAGCGCATTAGGCAAAATACCGATGAGCAAAATACCAGGGAGCGAAATACCAGGGAGCGCACAACGGAACGCCGTGAGTCTGGCGGGCAAACCTCAACCAAGGAGCTTCAATCCTTGGAAGCGGGCCTTCAGGATTTTGAACGGCGTATTCAGGGCCCGCGTTTTCAGCAGGCGGCCGCAAGCTTGCTTTCTCCTGAAGATTATGAAGCTTTCATGGGTAATGAATCCGTTCAACCGCGGGTGGGCATTTCTCATCATCGAGTCAATTTAAACACGGCGCCGATGCTGGTATTAGCCTCAATCCCTGGAATCACGTTTTCCCAAGCGGAAGCTCTTTCCGAGAAACGTATTGAGCAGCAAGAGGCGTTTCGCCTTGGCGATAAATCAGTTTCGCCTCACTTGTTTTCAAGTGAAAGTGAGCTTCTCGTTGACGATATTCTATTTCCCCGTGAGTTATCCTATCAACAGCGGCTAGATCGGTTGCGCCGTCTTCTGCCCCATGTAGCGTTCAATAGTCGTTCATTCCGGGTTGTCAGCCAGCCAAGAAGCGACGATGCCGAAGTTACAGATGGTCAGCGGGTTGCAAACCGGGTTCAGGCTCTTGTTGCCACGGATCGCCAATTGCCAGAAATTCTTCGCATGACAACGGTGCAGCCATAAAATGTTTTTTGATTTGATGTTAAGAAGGGGAGAAGCCAAGTTGACACAAGTTCTCTCCTGCACCACCCTTTACGTGTTCTATAAGATGAGGAAATGCGCACCATGATTCACTCTAGTTCTTCCCCTCAAAATGGTTTTCGCCGCTCTGGCTTGGGCGCATTGGGCCGTTCATCGGGCCTTCGGGTTCAGCGGGCCTTTACCCTGATTGAAATGCTGATTGTTGCGGCATTGATTTCCCTTTTCTCTGCGTTGGCGGTTATTAACATTCAAACCCAACTGGAGAATAATCGGCGCAAAGCAATTATCGGTGAAAGCCGCCAAATTGGTACAGCGATGGAATTAGCTTACACGGATTTAGGTTTTTTCCCGTCTATTGCCTTATTAGACCGCACAGTAACATCTTTAGAGCTTGAGAGCGAACGCCTATTCAGCGGCAGCGATGAAACCCTGTTTGGTGCGTTGCACCCCTACGTTCTTCCCACTGCGCCCTTTGTTGGCACCAGTAATCGTAGTTCCAGTATTGAGCGTTCCAAGCGTGATTGGGCAGGGGCGTATATTTCCTCAGCACAAACCCGCAGCCCGGTTTCTTCAGGGCAAGGTGGCACGCGGGCGATGAATGTATACCAAGGCATTTCTCCCAACTCACCCCCGATTGAATGGCCTCTTGATGGGTATAACAACCCGTGGATGTTTTACTCCTTGCATATTGACCGCACAAACCCTGCAAGCCCTTTCTTGTATTTTGTGACTGAAACAGAAGCTGATTCCAATGTTGCAAACACTTCGGATGGCTCGGTGGATGGTAATTACGTGAACGCGATTGTTAGCTATGGGCGCAATAATGTTCCCGGCGGGGGTGATTTATTTGTTCCCTTCGGCGATATTGATGGTGTTACAGCGGATTCGCCCTACGGGTTGCGCCTTTACAGCGGCAACCAAGACAACTTGACAGCCGTGCTTAATCTTTATACAGCGTTTACCCCTGGGAACCCTCTTCGCGGGGACGCTGGCCGCCGCCGGGCGAATGCTTGGACTGCAGAATTCTACTCCAATGCTGGCTACAACGTTGGCGATTTATCACTCAGCAATGACAACTCAGCAGCCGTCGGCATTATTGATCCTGGCTCTGATGATATTGTATTTAGCTTCTAAGGAATGACCCTCATGAAGAGTTCACGTATTTCCCGTATTTTCCCCGCCGTATTTGCTGGGCACCACCGTTACCGCGGTTTTACAGCGGTTGAAGTGGCAATGGTTGCCACGGTCATCGCCATTATTGCGTTGTTAGCCTTACCCTTGTTCCGTAAACGTGCGGAAGAAGCCCGTGAAGCAGCAGTATATGATGAGCTTTCCAGCCTTGCCAAAATGCAACTTCTTTCAGAGGCGGATATTGGTTTTCAAGTGCGTTTGCAGGATTTGCTGAAGCCTGAGATTGATCCTTCTTTGGCGAATATTACGATCAAAACTTGGGACGGCGAAGTGATTAATACGCAAACGCTTCTGAATAATTGGAAGGGGCCTTACCTCGGGATTTCCACACGGAATTCTGTTCCTGTGGCCGATCTTTCAACGTTTTGGTATAATCCATCAGATGGCAACGGTTTCATTTATGTGATTAATTCTGATCCCTTAGCGGCTCGCAATGCAGGGCCCACTGAAGCTGAAGACAATATTTTTGAAGACCTTTACCCGATTGATCCGTGGGGGAACCCTTATGTGTTCTTCGGTGAAGGGAACTTGAACATTTCACAACCGGGCGAAACAAACTTCAATACCAGCATTATCGTCTCCTTCGGCCCCGATGGTGTTACAGGCAATGCCGGTGATATTAACTCCAACCCAAACGCCTATCGCCGTTTCGATGCCGTTGGCACGGGTGTGATTGGCGATCCGCAGTTTGACGCCCAAAGCGTTGATGAAAACGGTGATTTTGTTTACCGGTTCTAAGTTGAATGAACATGATTCAGCGTCGAACCACACGAGTACCTAAGTTTATAATCTGATAAGTTTACCTCTGGAGTAATCTACCATGAACCGGCTAATAACCCTTTCAACTCGCAAGCGCGGTTTCTCGATTCTTGAATTGCTGATCGCTGTTATCATCATTGGCATTCTTGCGGCCATTTTGATTCCCCTGATCGCCTCGCGTACACAAGCGGCGCGGATTGCTTCTGCGGAATCTGACTTAGATCGTATTGGGTCCGCACTGGATCAATTCGCAATCGATACAGGCTATTACCCGCGGTTGTTTTTATTGAACGACGTACCAGGCCCCGCCCGAGGGGTTATTAAATCTAATCCAGACGGCCAAATTTACGATAGTACGCAGTCGCTTCTGACTGCTGGATATTATTTTGAGAACATCGATAACAACCTTTTCATTAGCACCACCGGCGATACAAGTGGCGAGTTTGTTGGCAACCCAACCAACAGCATTCTTATCGATCGATTGATTTTGAATGAAACGGAATTCAATTATAACGGCCCTTACATCAACTGGCAAAAAGACTTCAATGCCTACCCTGCCTGGGGAACAGCTGCTCCCGATGGGCTTCCGGATGATCCCTGGGGGAACAACTATTTGTTGTTCACACGGGAAGGACTTGTGCTTGAGCCGGAAGGAATCATTGTGGGTTCAGCGAATTTTCCCTTGAGCAACAATAACAGCACAGGGGGCACAAACTGCCTTGTGTTTGACCGTACCACGATTCTTTCTCTTGGGCCGGACGGCTCACCTGGAAGCGGCGGTACAACTCCTCTTGGGACGGGTGATGATATTTTTCGCCAATACGGACCCTAATTCAGCGTTTTTTTGGAATTTCTCTTTCCCCTTTTTCGCCGTTAGTTGACGACCTTAACTGAATGACCCAAACTTGAACCATTGACCAAAGACTAAGTACTTCCCTCTTTAGACGAACCCCCCTGGAGGATTTTCCAAAATGACGTCACGATTTTTTCAAAACGCCCAACGCGCTGTAACCCTTACCGAACTACTGGTTGTGTTGGCTATTATTTCCCTGCTGGCGACGATTGCTGTTCCGGTGTATGTTCAAAAAACAGAACAAGCCCGCCGCGCTACCGCTCGTACTGAAGTGCGCAATATCGCTCAAGCTCAAGAGCTTGTTTCTGCAACCCACGGCTTTTATGTACCCATGCATTTGCTTGATAACCTTGCAAACGACGGCGATTCTGAGGCTGAAGACGATTTTGAGAATGATACAAACTCCAGCAATAAGTTCTTTATTGATCCGTTCCGCAATATTCTCTCTCAGCAAGGCAATCAGCCCAGCTTGAATGATGCATTGAACAACTCCTCAGGCGAAACACGCGCACAAGCGTTGGTTAACTTCTGGACTGGCCCCTTCCTGAACCCAGCTCGGGTTACTCGCACGGAAGAGTTCAATGATGCGAACGATATTTCCAGCGATATCATCCTAGATCCTTGGGGCAATCCTTACGTGTTCTTCTCTCCTGAAGGGCCTCTTGCACAAACACTCAACGTAACAGATTTTGCGGGCGTTGATTTAGGTCAACCTTCCACACGCTATGAAATTGATAATGGTCAAATCCAAAACGCTTCCGGCGGGAATGATCCCTTCGATCGCTTCGCGATCGTCTCCTTTGGCCCAGATGGTATTCTTGATACATCCGTAGGTACTACCTTCATCAACGATGTGTATTACGAATTCGGCTTCGTGGCTAACGAATCTGCCTTCAACCTGTTCTAATGAGTTTTGCACAGATTGGAATAAGTTCGTTGCTTTTTCCAATCAGTGCTCAGTACCGAATGCTTGAGCGGCAATCAATTGTACTGCGAATGCTTATACCACCCGAGCACTTTTTTTGATACGACCCTAATAAAGGAATCCAAACCATGAACACTCTGAAAAAAGGCGTCACGCTTCTTGAGCTCATCGTGGTACTGCTGATTATTTCTATTCTTTCTACCATCGCCGTAGGAGTTTACACGCAAGAAATTCAGCGGGCTAGAATTGCAAAAACTCGGGCTGAAATTCGCTCCCTTGAGTTGGCAATCAACCGCTACCAAATCGATGTTGGCCAGTTTCCTCCTACTGGTACCGGGGTAAACCTTGCTCCTAATGCCTTGCTGAACACTGCCAGCCCTTACGCTGGTTCTGGGTACATGCAAGTTGCCCTGCGTGCAAGCATCAACGGGAATCAAAGCGCGCCCCTGAGCTCTCGCTGGATTGGCCCCTACTTTGACTTTGATGAGAACCGCCTTGGCACGATTGGTAATTCACCCATTACGGGCTCCACTTCTCCGGCGGAGCTGCAGTTTCTTGATGCCTGGGGCAACCCGTTCTACTTCATTCAAAGTAATGATTACGCTGCTCTTGAAGGAACATTCTTGCCCTCAACAAGCCCCTATGCCGCAACGGAGACTTATTACAACGCCTCAACCTTCCAACTCATTTCCTTTGGCCCTAACGGAACAACGGATTTCTCCGGCAACGCCGTAGGCACTGAAGGTGATGATATTACAAACTGGGAAGCATCAGGAATCTAATCTCACTTCAACCGGTATGGTATTCTAACCTTACATTAAATTGCCCCATAAACTTAGAGCCCCGCAGATTGCAGGGCTCTTTTTTGTCAGGATTAGAGTATTCTGGGGAATTGCGTTGTGTGCCGCCAGGTGTTAGCGGGTAACGGGTTTCATGACGGGAAGGGAGAAGGGGCCTTCGGGCAATGCGCAGATTTTGCAGCGCTGACCGTGCCCTTGCATGGCAACTTCAATGGCTTCTTGGAAATCCTTGGCAGGGGTTAGGCCTGATTCCCAAAGCTCGGATTCGCTGATACCATCAGAGTAGATGATTACTTCATGGCGTTGTAGAATGGCGAAGAAGTGTTGAATAACCCATTGGCCGGGAATCCAGTGGGCGTTGTTGGCGTGTTGTTGGGCAAAGTGTTCTGGGGAACGTGCTTTTAGTAGTAGTTCGCGCAGGGGATCCGGCCCAAAGCCTTTATCTAGGGCTGCCGTGCAGAGGATTGTGCCGTTCTCTTTGATGATGGGGAGCACGGCGGATAACGCGTTGATGAGTTGGTAGAGGGAACCATCAAAGGGGGCGCCACCGCCGGAAGTTACCACGATGTCCATATGTTCTTTTAGGAACATGCCGAGCTTTTCGCGCATTTGATCAATACTTGCCATGGTGGCTTGCCCGGGATCGCCGCAAATGTAGCTGGAAAGGTGCCCTTCGCGAGTCATAAGAATGCAGAATCCGAAGTCGCAACCCGCCAGTTGTAGAGCTTGCATGCCCGCCATATGGAAGGGGTTGTCCCGGGTAATGCCGTAACTTACGGCGGGGTTTGTTACATTTTCGTAGGTGAAAAGGGCCCGCAGGGTCGTTTCATCGGCAATGCCTGGCAGGATGAGCGAACGACCGCCCACGAAACCTTCAATCAAATCCGGCAGCACGGGGCCTATAATGATTTTAGCATCGGCCTCTACGTAGGCTTTGTTTAGCCGAATGGGGATTTCTTGATCGCCTACTTTGCCAATTTCCACGCAATCATTGGTGTTGCCGGGTTGGTGCAGAATCATTTTGTAGCGGCCCAGCAGGGCTGATGGGACGTTTCGATTGAGGAATTCTTGGTTTTTGGGCTTCCAAATGGAATTGGTAAACAGAACGGTGATTTTGTCTTCGTCTAGTTTACTATATTCTTCAATACGCGCCAGGATTGAGGGGAGAACCCGTTTGAATAACTGGGGGCATAGGGAGCTGATAACCACACAAACACTGGTTTTGCCTTTCAGCACATCCCTAAAGTTCACGGAACCAACGGGTGAGCTAAGGGCTTCCTCAAGGGCTTGCTCCTCGCTTTCGGCCTTTTCAAGTTGAAAAGGCCGGTAACAACGACCGTTTATCCAGTTGTCGGGAACATCGATGGGAATGTCTTTTGTGCCGTAGGGCAAACGGATATTCATGAACGAGCCTCGTGCGCGATGGAAGAATCTTTCGATTTATCATTGAAGGGTTTTGCCTGAGGAGAGCAAGCAAGGAATGCATGGTGGTGTTGAGATTGGTTTTGGGATTGTCGGCAGATGAACAGTTTTGGTTTTACCAGTTTATAAATCAATTATTCGGATTGGTGGAAACATTGTATAAAACCGTTTGGGTGGATAAATCTTTTCAATAAAGTAAAGAGCAACTCGGTACCAAATCAAAGTTTTGGTTTGAGGAAAATGGTAAGTTGATGCTGTTTAAGGGAGATGATCTTGATATTGGTGAAGATTGGTCGGAGAAAATTGCCTGTGAGATTTGCCGTTTACTAGGCATTCCGCATGCCCATTATGAGATGGCATGCATCATCGGAAGCCAATCTTTTGGTGTTGTTTGTGAAAGTATTGTACGTGAAAAACAAATACTGATCCATGGTAACGAGTTGCTGTATAACCTAGGAGACAATTATCCGGATAAAAATGTTCTGTTGAAACCTCGTGACGTGAAGGAATACTCAGTAGATTGCGTTCAAAATGTTCTGACTCAGTGTGATGATTTACCAATTGATTGGTGGGATAACTTACCAGAGGGAATTGCGAGTACATTAGATGTCTTTATTGGTTATATCATGTTGGATGCCCTCATTGGGAATTGCGATAGGCACCATGAAAATTGGGGAGTTTTGGCAGATGAACAATACTTATTCTTGGCACCGACTTTTGATCACGGTGCTTGTTAAGCCAGGCAATTGACGGATGCTGATCGGTACCACCGTTTGAATACCAAAGATATTAAGCAGCAAATTCCTTTTTATTGTAAGCGAGCAAGATCGGCCTTTTATGGGGGAATTGACAACGGTAGGCGATTAACGACTTATGAAGGTTGGAAAGAATTTATCGTTCATTCTCCAAAAGCGGGCAAGATCTGGGTAGAACAACTTGCCAAAATCTCTGAAGTTGAATTATTGGCCTTGTTAAAAGCCGTTCCAAGTGCTCGTATAAGTTAAGTCTGCAAGGAATTTACCTTGAAATTTTTATTGTTCAACAAACAACGGATTTGTAATGGGTGAAATGATGAGTAGAACCATTTATATTGCTTTGCGCGGTTTCTCTGGTTCCCATCCAAAGTGGGGGGTATTTGGGATGTTGGAGAAGCTTGAGTGCACCTATCGGTTTAGCTATACGCGTGGGGCAGAGAGTTTGGAGGGGTTTCAACCGCTTCCCGGAATGCATAATTTAGAGTAATCCTATGAATCTACATTGCTGTTCCCAATTTTTCATAATCGGTTGATGAGCAAATCCCGAAAAGATTATGGGGAATTTTTGGAATGGTGTGGGTTTGATGCAGGTGAAGGTTCACCAGATCCATTAGCGTTGCTAGGTGTTTCCGAGGGCATCAGAGAGACGGATCAGTTTGAGGTTTTTAAGAAGCCTGAAAAGAACGGAGCAGGAAAATTTGAATCCCGATTTTTTGTTCACGTGTTGCGTTATCATCTTGAAGAAATGAAACAAGATTTCAAAGAGCTTACCGCAGGGGCTAAACTTCGGCTTGTGCCGGAGCACAAGAACCCCCACGACGAACAGGCTGTTGCGGTTTTTGCGCAGAATCAGAAGCTTGGTTTTGTTCCACGATATTTGGCCAGAGATTTTCGGCAGCTTTTAACCTTATTGAATAAGACCGAGTTTGAATGTGTTGTTTGGAAGAACAATCACGAAGCCCCTTTTCAAAATAAACTTCTTAGCACATTGGAGATTGATTGGCCTGATGATTTTACTCCTTGTGGGAGCGAGGAATACACCCCAATCCCCCTTTCAATGAGCCCAACCACGGTTTACCACAGGAGGCAGGCATGCGCGTAGTGGAATCAGCATGTTTTCCGGGGCTGTAAATCAACAAGAACGGCTAGCGGTGTAAGCTGCGGATGGTCATTACGTCGCGGAAGACGCGGATGGAATCTTTTATTGGGGAGACTTTTGATTCTTCGTTGTTGATCCAGCGGATGGGGACTTCTGCGATTTTGAAGTGGTTTTTTCGGGCTAGAAAGAGGAGCTCTACATCGAAGGAAAAGCCGTTGAGTTTTTGCTGGTTAAAAAGTTTTTGGGCCGCCTCTTCGGTGAAGAGCTTAAAGCCGCATTGTGTATCTTGAATGCCGGGAACCGCGAGGCTTTGCACTACTTTGTTGAACACGCGGCCCATGAGTTCGCGGTGCCAGGGTTGCCGTTGTTCCAAGTTTGATTCTGCCAAAGCGCGGGAGCCAATGGCAACTTGTGCGCGTTTGCCCTTTAGGTGAGCCATTACCTTTTCCAGCTCTTCAATCGGGGTTGAGTTGTCGGCATCGGTAAAGAGCCTATATTTGCCCTGTGCTGCCAGCATGCCGCGTTTGGTTGCTGCCCCTTTGCCCATGTTTTGGGGCGCTTTAATGACTTTAATCCGGTGGTTGGCTTGGTTCCATTGTTGCCCAAGTTCTACCGTGCGGTCCTTCGAGCCGTCGTCCGCGATGATGATTTCATAGCGGTAGGGGAAACCCTGCAGGTAGTGCAGAATCTGCTCCATGGTGTGGGGAAGGCGGTTTTCCTCGTTGTAGCAGGGTATAACGATTGAAAGAAGGGGTTTTTTGTTGGGCATTGGGCTGTTTGGGAATTCGGCGGTCGTTTGGGTTTGTTTTGTAGGTTTGGGTTCTGTTGTACGTAGGGCTAATGGGTACAAACAGTGGCAAGATTGACCGCAAGATTAGGGGTCGTCAATCGTGGTATTGGGTGCATCAAGAGATTGGAGCAGGATTTTCCGGAATTCACTTTTTGTGGTGGGTGCGGTGGGTTGTTGCGCAAAGTAAGTGTTGATTGAATTTTGCAGGGCCCGGGCGTTTTCTTGGCCGGCAAAGTCGTAGGGGGCATCTGCTTTTTGGCGGCCGCGGAGTTTGATTTCAGTAACGGTAATGCCTTCTCTAAGCTTTTGATCCACCCGTTGAAAGGTAGTGGAATCTTGTTGGGTTAGGGATTTGGCAATGGTGACTCGAACCTCAAAAAGCGGCCGGGAGCGATCGTTCAATGCGCGTTTATTGG
>DAIOTT010000071.1:0-16737 GCA_036751885.1 Candidatus Sumerlaeota bacterium | reverse complement strand
TTATCCACGGGGGGCGGTGTATCGATTCAGCAATCCGTGGAATACATTACCCGCCATTTAGCCGCCATTAAGGGGGAACTGCCCAAGGATGATTCCGCAAATGAGGGAAGTCAATCTTGGCTTCAACGCTCGTTGTTGAAGCTGAAAAAGCAGGCAAGCCTTGGCGTTGCAGATTACACCCAGCTGATGGATGCGTGGAACATTTTCTTTGTGCGCCAACGTTATCGTGATGAACGCCAGAGGGAGGCAATTTTTTCGCAACTCGCTGGTTTGCCTGTCACATTAATTCTACAAATTCACCTGAAGCAAAAGCCCAGTAAGGAACTCAAAACCTTGATGCAGCAGTATGGTCAAGGCCTAGGGTACGCGGAATTGGTTCGCCGGTTTTGGTACAACGTACACGAAGGGCGGGTGTTGATTGCAGAAACGGAACTTGAAGCGCACATGATTGATCCGCGAGTGTTTATGGAGCGCATCGTTCCCACTCAGCTAGAGGTGTTGTTGAACGAGTACTGCAGCCGGGCGCAGGAGAAAATGCAGTTTGCCATTTCCCATTTGGCTGATACAGAAGCCGAGCCTTTGGTTCCGGTTCTTACGTACTTGTACCAATACGAATTGGCCTGTTTAGCCATTTGCCAAAAAACATCGTTTTCCGCAAATCAACACACCGTAGAATTACCTTTTCTGCAGCGACTTTTTATTGGGTAGTTTGCGGGTGCTCACAAAAAGTTGGGCCACAAAAAATCCAAGACCCACCCATATCAGGATGAAACTGATGAGCTCGTGGTGCGTGATTGTTTCTCCAAAAACAGCCAACGCACACACCAAATGCAGCGTGGGAGTGATGAACTGAATAAACCCCATCATGGAGTAAGGGATTGTTTGGGCCCCAAAGGTAAACAACAGCAGAGGAACCGTTGTCAGCAAACCCGCGCACAGCAGCAGCGAAGTTTCCATGGGCCCAACGGCCCCAAAGGCAAGGTTCCCTGCAGAGGCTAGCGTTATTGCGTAAATTAAGGCCAACGGCGTCATTAAAGCAGTTTCCACCGTAAGGCCAAGAAGGGGCTTCACGGCAGATTTTTTCCGAACCAAGCCGTAAAAACCGAAGGAGAAAGCCAGCGCCAGGGAAATCCACGGAATCTCGTTCTGGTGCATCACCAACCAGCCGACGCCGAAGGCCGCAAACCCTAGGGCAATCTTTTGCAACACGGCTAAGCGTTCCCCTAAGAAGAACATACCCAATGCTACATTTACGAAAGGGTTTATATAATAACCTAAGCTTGCAGATTTTGTTTGGCCAATCTCCACCGCATAAATAAACAGCCCCCAGTTCAGGGTAATCAGCACCGTGGAAAGGCTTAACGAGGCTAAGCTGGCCGGCGTTCTAAGAGCCTTGAAAAATCCCGCAAGCATGCCCTTGTAGCTTACAATAACCAGCAGCAGCAGAAAACTCCACACAACTCGGTGCGCAAGAACTTCCAACGCTGGAACAGATTTCAACAGCTTGAAGTACAGGGGGAATAAACCCCAAATGCAATACCCTAAAACAGCCGCTGTTAGGCCTTTATTAAAAGTTCCTAACGCTGCCTTTTGGGCTGATGAAACAGGCTCAACCGCAGCCGGCAAAAGTACGGCACTCAATCCCGATTCAGATGGTGAATCTGGCAAGCTCAGTTGAGTTGCTCGCCTCGGGCAAGTTTTTCCAGCAAATCGAGATTCTTCAATCTAAGCTCTTTGCGGCCGCTTTCAATCAAGCCGTCTGCCCGGAACCGCCGCAAAACGTGTGTCACCATTTCACGGCTGCTTCCTACCAAGTTAGCCAAATCACGGTGACTAAGTGGCAGGCTAAACAACCGGCCGCCGCTGCCATCGTCTTCACCGATTTGGCGGTTCAATTGCAGTAGGGTAATGGCAAGCCGCTCTTCAATGGGCTTCATGAGTAAATCTGCCATGCGCACTTGCAGTTTTTCAATTCGGCGAAAAGCTGCTTTATGCACTTCGTAAGAAACGGTGGGGAACTTGCGAAGGAGTTTATCAAAGTCCGCTTGGGAGAAGGAGCACAAACATGCGGAGGTAAGCGTGTGGGACTGTTCGCCGTAATTTTCTACGGTTGCATGGGGAAAGGCCCCAAATAAATCACCCGGACTCAGAATCATCACCGTGCTCTCGCGGCCTTGGTCGTCCACAAAGCCCAGTTTCACGTGCCCCCGTTTCACCAGCCAAATGGGTTTTCCCTCATTTACTTCCTTAGGGTTTACAACAGGCTCGCCCGGCCCAAATGAAGTGAGTTTCGCTGCAGTAAAAACAGCGTCTAAATCGTCACCTCTTAAATTTTTGAACAACGGGCATTGTTGCAAATGCCATAAGTTCATTGAATTTCTGTCTTCGTTTCCAATGATCGACATATTACCTATTCCTTAGGTTGAAACGGCGTTTCAACAGAGACTAAAGCGTCTCAAAAAAGTCTGATTCCTGTAAAAATTCAACGTGTAAACGGTGAAAAAAGGGCGCTCCGCTCAAAGATGTCCCTACTGGCTCAATTATAAAGGAAAACTGTGCCGACCATTCAGCCAAATTTTGCAATTGTTCTTGGGCGTAGCGGGCAAAATCATCATCGGCAAAATCATAAGGGCGAGTTGGCATCCAGTTTCGTTGCTCAAATCCTTCGGTGACAATCTTCGGAAAAATCTGCGCGTAGGTTCCATTACCAACAACCATCCAAACTTCCGCTCCTACGGGAACAAGTTTGTTTTGCGTTGCTGCCTCAAATAAGGCTTCAAATTGGCTGAACCGCCAAGCCGGAGTGTTTACGGCTGAAACAAAATCTGGCTCCGGTAAATTCACGTTCATTTGGTACTTCTCAGCGTTGTGTTCTGTTTATTTTCAATGAGGAAATTATTGGCTTGAATCGGCTGGCTAACACAAGAGGGGTTTATGATATACCACCAGATGAAATGGGCACCACGGTTGCGATTTTATAAACAAATCCAATGATTACCCTAAAAATTGAGTCAATTAGAGTCAATTTACAGGGGTGCATGACTTCTTTAAAACGATCATTCGTCTTAATATTCAACTCTGAAGGTTCCTCCATGGCTAAGCGCGATTACTACGAAATCCTTGAAATTCACAAGGATGCAACGCCGGAAGAAATCAAGAAAGCCTACCGGAAAATCGCCGTTAAACACCACCCGGATAAAAACCCCCAAGATCCCGCTGGCGCAGAAGAGCGGTTTAAAGAGGCGGCGGAGGCTTACGAGGTGCTGGGCGACGAGCAAAAGCGGGCTCGTTACGATAAGTACGGGCACGAAGGGGTTTCATCACAGTTTGGGCAAGGGGGATTTCAGTGGAGCGATTTCTCCCACGCCGGCGAAATGGACGATGTTTTTGGCAACATTTTCAACGCCTTTTTTGGTGGCGGGGGCGGTCAATCGCAACGGCAACCCAAGGGGCGAGACATTCGGGTTCGGTACCCAATAACTCTTGAGGAAGCGTTCAAAGGGGTAAAAACAAAAATCTCCTTTGAACGTCGCGAGCTTTGCGATACCTGCACCGGAAGCGGCTCCAAACCTGGGACAAAACCCAAAATGTGCCCGAATTGCGGGGGCAGAGGAGTAGAACATCTTTCCCGTGGCTTTTTTGCGGTGCAATCCACCTGCAGAATTTGCAACGGCCAAGGAACCATCATCGAAAACCCCTGTACTACCTGCAACGGGGGCGGATTCAAAAAGAAAAAAATCGAAGTTCCCTTTGAAATCCCTGCGGGCGTTGATAGCGGTATGAGCTTGCGCATCAGCGGCGAAGGCGAACCCATGCCCGGCAACGAAAGCAAAAGCCTTCGGGGTGATTTGTACATTAACTTCGAGCTGAAGGAACACGAACACTTCACGCGTGACGGCCACGATATTTACCTTGAACAACCGCTTTCCTTTACCCAAGCAGCCCTAGGTTCTGAGATTGATTTGCACACCTTGCACGGCGATAAACCCCTCCCCGTTCCCCCCGGAACCCAAACCCACCAGGTTTTCCGCCTGAAAGGTTTGGGTATGCCCATGGGCAACGGGAATTATGGCGATTTATTTGTGCGCACCATTGTGGTAACACCCAAAAAACTTTCTGATAAACAAAAAGAGCTTTTGGCTGAATTCTCAAAGCTTAGCAAAGAGGACTTCAAGCAGTACAAAAAGAAAAGCTTCTTCAGCAAAATCAAGGAAACCATTGAGGATGTTGTTGGGTAAACCCGCACCGATAATACTGTAGTATCGCACAACCCTGAATTTCTCATTCGCCCCAAAAAATAGGAGAAAAACCCACCATGCCCACAGTCGATATCGTCAATAAGATCGATCTACAACTCGTTGATAACGCCATCAACTCCGTTAAGCGTACCATTGAAACACGCTACGATTTTCGGGGTGTTGAAACGGAAATCGAGCTGAACAAGAAAGACAAAACGCTGAAAATTGTTGTCCCTGATAACATGAAGTTAAAGGCCGTAAAGGAAATTATTACAAGCTGTTTGATTGATCAAAAAGTTTCTCCCAAAATCATTAAATACGGGGATGAAGAAGACGCATCGCTTGGGGCAATTCGGCTTCAATGTAAAATTCAAGAAGGCATTGAACAGGAAATTGCCAAAAAAGTTGTCAAGCTCATCAAAGATTCCGGCCTGAAAGTGAAGCCCTCCATCCAAGGGGATCAGGTTCGTGTTGAAGGAAAGAAGATTGATGATCTTCAAGAAGTGATGCAGCTTATTCGAGAAGCTGATTTTGAAGTACCATTGCAATTTGATAACATGAAGCGGTAGTTCTCTGGCTCTGCGGTTTTCACTGAAATGTGCAGCAACATTCATCCTTGACAAAACAGGCCTAATGAACGCAGCACTTTCATCCACATCGTTTGGCTCTGCCAAACATCATCCAAATGCGATGAAAAGGACTAGTAAGTTCCTTTCAGGAGAGCCCGAGAGAAGAAGCCCTTGGCTGTGAGGTTTCCGCCCCTGAGTTACTGAACTGACCTTTGAGCAGTGAACAGAAAAGCCCTCTCATTTGTTTTTTTGGGCGGCTAAGTAAATTTCACCGGGTTGACCTCCCCCGAGAGCGGAGTGAATGAAGTACCCAAAACGGGGTGGTACCGCGTAGATTAGTCTCACGCCCCCGGCGAGCCGCCGAACATGCTCGTCCGGGGGTGTTGTTATTTTTACGTTTAGGTTCACTGTTCAAACGGAGGTTACTTCAGGATGTTGTTTAGCCAAAAACCCCAAAATCACTCATTCGCCTTCTCCCTGAAAGCTGGCCCGCTAGGTTTTTACGCCTTGCTTGTTGCCCTTGTACTGCTCCTTGACCGACTTTTTGGGCCAGCAGTTAGCTGAATTCATTTTGCTGCTGGCCTAAGTTGTTCCTGAAGCTTGAAATACCCCTAATTACTGCCCTTTCGTTTTCTCTTTGGAGTTTATTATTATGACGTCATCACAATCCCAACAGCAGCATGATTCAAATCGAGTCTTCATCTTCGATACAACCCTTCGTGACGGTGAGCAAGCCCCTGGTTGTAGCATGAACAACCGTGAAAAGCTTGAGGTTGCCCGCCAGCTTGCACGGCTAAATGTTGATATTATTGAGGCTGGTTTCCCCATCAGCTCACCCGGGGATTTTGAATCCGTGAAAACCATTGCCGAGGTCATTGGCGTACTTCCCGGCGCACCAACTATTGCAGGCCTTGCACGGGCCCGCCAAAAGGACATCGAGGTTTGCTATGAAGCCGTAAAGGCTGCTGCGCGGCCGCGAATCCACACCTTCATTGCCACTTCCCCCATCCATATGGAGCACAAGCTGCGCATGAAACCCGAGCGTGTGCTGGAGATTGCCGTGGAAATGGTTACACTGGCCAAAAGCTTGACCCATGATGTGGAGTTCTCCCTTGAAGATGCCGGCCGCACCGATTGGGGCTTCATGGTGGAGGTTACAGCCGCGGTGATTGAGGCAGGCGCAACAACGGTCAACATTCCTGATACCGTTGGCTATTGCCAGCCCGAGCAATACGGCATGCAAATCCGCCACTTAATGGAGCACTGCCCAAACATCAACCAAGCGATCATTTCAGTGCATTGCCACAACGATCTTGGCCTTGCGGTGGCAAATTCCTTGGCGGGTGTGCTGAATGGTGCTCGGCAAATTGAATGCACAATCAACGGCCTTGGTGAGCGGGCGGGCAATACCTCCCTTGAAGAGGTTGCTATGAACTTTCGCACCCGCCCAGACTTCTACAAGGGCTTGGATACACGCATTGTTTCTCAGGAAATTTACCGCACGTCGCGCCTTGTTAGTGAAATGACAAGCCAACGGGTGCAAAGCAACAAAGCAATCGTTGGGGCCAACGCCTTTGCCCACGAAGCGGGCATTCATCAGGACGGCATGCTGAAGAACGCCTTGACTTACGAGATTATGACGCCAGAAAGCGTGGGCTGGAGCGGCGAAGGAATGGTTATGGGCAAGCACTCTGGCAGCCACGCCTTCAAAACCCGTGTGGAAGCCATGGGTTACACCCTGACAGAACAAGAGCTAATTGCAGCCTTTGATCGGTTTAAAGAAGTTTGCGACAAGAAAAAAGAAGTCTATGAGGATGATCTTGTGGCCCTTGTGGATGAAGTTATGTTCAAAGGCGCTGCCACTTGGGAACTTGTTTCCTGGGATGTTAGCACTGCAACTAATAAAAAACCTAAGGCAACCATTACCCTGCGCCATGAAGGGGCAGAAATGACTGGCACCGCGGAGGGAGACGGACCCGTGGATGCTGTGTTCTTGGTGATTGATCAGCTTACGGAGGACGATTTGAAGCTGCATTCCTTTACACTTGATGCCGTAACAGAAGGCGGCGACGCCCTAGGCCGTGTGACCGTTGTGGTTGAGCGCGCTGGCGGTCGGCAGGTGAAGGGCCGCGCAATCAGCACCGATATAGTGCTCGCTGCTATTAAGTCGTTCGTGAACGCCTTGAATAATCTTCACGTTCAGGAAAGCCTTCAACGGCGCCAAAAGCCCACGGTGTAAAGTTTATGTAAATGTGTTACCACGCAACCCGCGTGGTAACACAAAACGTTGCCTGTATTGTTGTGACAGTAAAATAATTAGGGTTCAAGCCCCGTAATCACCCAAAGATTTTCAGCTGAAACCGGATTATTGGAGAACGTTATCAATACAGATTCGCTGATGCTTGTAACAGGATCATTAATCAAGGTTATGGTAATGGTGCGGGGTGTTTGATTCAGTGCTGAGCCCGCTCCGTTGAAGTATTTCACGCTTTGCAGTATTGTTTCGTAGGTTTTTGCATCATCAAGTTGGGAGATTTCAAGCGTTCCGGTGCTGCTATCATAGGTTGCGTTTGCAGGGTTTGTAAGGGTTCCCGAATCTACACTTAGGAATTCACTTCCCTGATTAGCCAGCGGTGAAATTTGCACCCGTGCGCCGGTAAATTGCTGTGCTGCACCCGTTGCTTGTATGGTTAAGGCCGAAAATAAATTCAGGGTTGTGCCATCAAATTCAAGGGATTCATCCACATTCAAAATCGTGCCTTTGTTTGGCCCATACACTAGTTCCACGCTCACGGTTTCTTCATCTAATGTTACGCTTTCTGTTGCGGTGCCAATGGCAGTTTGTACTTCAATCGTTGATGTGGCAAATCCCTGAAATAATGCGGGTTCTGTATTTCTAGGCTCCGCTGTTCCGGGAGTCCAAGTAAGGGGAATACCGGATTGCAGGGGCGTTAGGATTGTGCCTAAATCAACGGTTTCGTTAGCCGAGGCTGTTAGCGTAATAAAACCTCCGGGGGCCGGTGGTGTAGCGGGAACGGCGTTTAATGTTAGAATCACCCAAAAGCCCGGAGCGGGAATGCCAGTGAACGAGGTTCCCGGCCCTGCGTTGCTGCCAAACCAATTATCGCCAAAATCATAAGAAAGCGGTTCGTTCTCAAAATAGAACTCCGGCCTAGGGCCTTCTAAGGAACCTTTAGCGAACCGTGTGTAATTCATGAATACTTCATCGGTTCCGCTGGAATAAATTACAGAGCCTTGCCCGGCGCTGTTGCCCACAAAGCTGCACTGCACTAAGTCAATGAGGGAATTATTCGTTCCCGTAAAGTAAATCGCTCCCCCTTTTGATTCGCCCTCCGCAGCAACCACGGAGCCGCTAATTTCAACCGCAGTCATGGAAAGGCGAACGCTTGGCCCCATGAAAATTGCCCCGCCCCGGTTAGGGTGGAAACCATTTGTTAGCCGCAAATCAATGAGTTGAATTTCCCGCGTTTGTGTTTGTTGGTTTTCAATATTGAAGATTCGGTGCGTACCGTTGCCGTTGATGACGGGAATATCCAAGGATTCGGAGATAATCTCCAAATCGGTTTGTATGTCCAAACTCCCGCCAGAACCTGTGGGGGAATTGTCCTCTGGGATTGTAAGCGTGTACGTTCCGCCGGGGAGAACGATTGTATCAAAATTGGGATTGGCATTGGCCAACATGATTGCATCGCGCAGGGAAAGCCCATCCCCAATCATGGATGATCCATCGTTTTCATCATTCGTTGTTGTAACGATTAAGGTTGCAGCGGAAGCCTGTGCTGTAAAGGCAGTTACAATCAATAGCGAGGTGAATTGAACGAGATGCATGGTGATTTTTATGTGAACCTTGTTTTGGGGGATTGTCGGTAAATTATGTCATGCACAGCTAACTGCGGAGTTTTAGGGTTAAAGGGTTTGGCTATGCTGTGATTGAATTATGCATTGCTAAAGCGACTAGCCCATTTTTCCAGCGCTCTTACTTGGGCATTTGTTTCCACACTGCCGGGGCGTTTTTGGCGAACCTGTGCAATGGCTTGATCTGTTGTAAGGCCTTGGCTGATTAGGTATGCGGCAATCATGCTTCCTGTGCGGCCAATTCCTGCGGCGCAGTGCACCAGCACCGCACGGTTTTTGCCCTTGGGTGCGGCTTTTTGTTGCTCAACAATGTGCACAAAACGAGCAAATTGTTCGTCGCTTGGGGGTGAAAAGTCAACCACGGGAATATGGTGGTACTCCATCCCTGCTTCACGAATCATGGCAGGGTTGAAGCTGGCTTCCGTCAACGTCACCAACACGCCAACGCCGGCGTTCGTCATTTCCTGAAGATCAACCGCAAGGTGGTCTGAGGTGCCTGGCCTAGCAGCACCAGCCAATAATCCCGGTATAACAAAGCTAAAGTTTTCAAGCATAAGAGTTCGTCCTCATTTTCTTTGGCTTATAACCTTTGGGTAGTAATGTAGCGTGTTAGAATGAATCTTCAACGATTAAAATCCACTCAGTTACATTCAGCCAACAAACCACTGTTGCCACAAGTGCAAAACTATTCTATCCCAAACTCCAGAACGATTGTAGTGCATACAAAATTTATTAGGATCGTAAATTTCATGGCAAGAAAAGAATCTAATACTCCTGCGAAGTCCGCAATCAATGCCGCATTTTGGTTTCTATCCATCGTGATTCTTGGTTTTCTTGCCTACAGCATGTTATCGCCAAAAGGGCCAAGCACGAATTCCAATAGTCCTGAGGGGTTCCTGGAATCCTACACGGAGTTTGTGCGGCCCTATTTAGCGCCGAGCACCACAGTTCCTAATACGGCTAACGTGGAGTTTTTTCTCTCGTATTTTGATGCTGATTCAAACCAGTTTTTTGAGGAGAATGTAGATAAATTGGCTTATCTGTATTATCTGACGTTGAACCAAAACGATGCTGAGCCTTGGCCTCAGATTACATCGGGGCTTCGGCGGGGTTACGCCATGAAAACCATGATTGGATTCGGCCCTTTGCGCGGTGCAACTGTTCAGGGGAAAACCACGGAAGGAAATGACGCCGTGCTCACCCTGCTTAGTACCGGCCAAACCTTTGAGGTTAGCTTAGAAAAAATCAACGATCTCTACAAGTTTGATCAGTTTATGGGCCAACTGCCTGTGGCTGCACAGCGAACTGATCGGTTAACGCTCCCCGCGGGCGCGCAATAATTTTGGTGATAAACGTAAGGATTTGTTTGCAATCTTTTCCTCTCACCTTCAATCTAAACAAGACTAATTCATTCGAGTTCAACTTATGCAACGACCCCTAATTGCCGTCATTATTGGCGGTCGAGCCGATTTCAACGTCATGCGTCGAGGGCTGGAGACTCTTCGTGTCATGGGCGTTCCCTACATGTTTGAGGTTCTGCCTGCCCACAGAAACCCGCACAAATTGGCGGAATTTGCTCAATCAGCGGGGGAAAACGGCATTGAAGTGATCATCACGGCTGAAGGCGCCAGCTCCATGATTGCCACACACTTGGCAACCTACACCACACTGCCGATTATCGCCGTTCCGTTGGATGCTTCTCCGCTTCGGGGGCAGGATGCGCTCTTTAGCCTTTCCATGGTTCCTCCAGGTTTACCCGTTGCTTGCGTGGGGATAAACAATTCTGAAAACGCCGCCATATTAGCCACGCAAATTCTCGCCTTAAAGCACGCCCAATTCAGAACCGTGTTGGCCCACCGCCGCATGAGTTCCGCCCAGCGCGCTGAATCCATCCAGAACGATTTGTGCACGGAATACCCGGATCTCTGCATGCGGGATCGTACCGCCCCGTTGGTTGTTGGCCAAGACACACTGGATACAGATGCCCGGGACGAAGTTAGTGAGTCTGTAACACCGGATCCACCGGAGCCCAATGAGCGTATTCGCCCCGGCGCAACGTATCTGGATCGGCCCGCAAACAACCGCGTGGAATCGTTAGTCTCAACACCCGTACCCCAAGAGCCCGGCATTTCCTACCCCAGCAATTTTCAATCGCCGCCCCCTACGGTGGACATGATTTTGAAAGGCCCGGGCGCAAAAGAATCCTACAAGCCTGTGGAACCAATTCGGCCTGCGGCGTTGCAATCATCGGCTTTTGGCCCAGCGGGCCAAGTTCCTAACTTCGGCGAAAACGAAACCCTTTCAGACGATGAAAGCGCCCAAGGCATTACCCCGTTGGAGCAAATCGCCCCGCTTCCTACGATCATTCGCCATCATTCTGCCACGGAAGAAGAGAAAAATCTTCACCCCATTCCCGAGATCAAGGGGAGCTCTAACGCTCAAGGCTCAAAAAAAAGCACCGCCAAAGCGAAAGCCGCAAAACCAGACCCTGCTGAGGATGATGAAGCTACCGAAGAAAAAAAAGTCCCCGCCAGCTCTTTCGGAACAATTAAAACCAAAATTTTCAAAGTCAACCGCGAGCAACCCAACGATGATTTAGTGGATCACGCCATGATGGTTCTGCTGGAAGGGGGAATTCTAGGCTTACCCACAGACACTGTTTACGGCCTAGCGGCTGATGCAACCAATGAATCTGCCGTGGATAAACTCTACAATCTGCGCAGTAAAGAATCCCAAAAAACCTTAGGCGTAATGATTCACCACCCCGACATGTTAGACGGCTTGGTAACCGAAGTACCGCCCGCCTTGGAAAAAGTTATCGAGGAATGCTGGCCAGGCGCATTAACGATTATTCTTCCTAAGCAGCCTTCCACGCTGAAAAACGTAACAAGTTTTGATCGCATCGGCGTGCGGATTCCCAGCGACCGGTTGTGCCTTTCAATCATTGAAAAAGTTGGGCGGCCGATTGTTGTTCGCAACGCCTCTACAAATCCCCTTGAGCCCATTAATAGTGCGGAGCCCATGATTGAAACATTTTCCACGCTGATTGATTGCATATTGGACGGCGGCGATTGCGCCAGTTCTGCTGGGGCATCAACCGTGCTTACAGCGTTGGGCGATCAATTTGAGATTCTGCGCGAAGGCGGGGTAAGCCGCAAAAAGCTGAAAGATCTATTAGGCTCAAAACTCAAAGATCCTTCCTAGCACTTCACCGCAGAGCTCCATTCCTTAGCGCACTCGGCGGAATCGCGTTGTCTTGATTCCGCCAAGTCTTGATTCATTCCACGAAAGTACCCACAACCCATGGCGAGTTCACCCATGCAACAATCCGTTTGGTTTCGCGACCTTTGTACCGTGCCCTACGCAGAAGCCTACCAACTTCAAAAGTCCCTTCAGGAGAAGCAACTTCAAGGAAATCTAGGGTCTGGAATGCTCTTTGTAGAACACCATCCTGTGATTACTGTAAGCAAAAGCTCCAACATAGAGGATATTGTTGCGCCGGAACGGGTACTTGCAAAGCGGGGAATCGTGCTGGAAAAAACTGATCGGGGCGGGCAAGTAACCTACCACGGCCCGGGGCAGTTGGTTGTTTATTTTTTGTTTAACCTCAAAAACTTTAAAGAGGACTTGCACGAATTTCTTCGCCAAATGGAAGAATCTGTTTTGCAGTTGCTTCAAGAATTTGATTTGAAACCCTACCGCAGCGAAGGCCGAACGGGTGTTTGGGTGGGGAAAGAAAAGGTTTGTGCCATGGGCATTCACGTTCGCCGCTGGTGGACAACTCACGGCTTGGCGCTGAACGTTACAACGGATCTTAACCACTTTGGCTTAATCATACCCTGCGGCATTCGCGACCGCGGTGTTACATCCTTGGAGCGCCTTTTGCCTGATGGGCAATGCCCAAGTATGAGTCAAGTAAAACAGCTTTACCTAAAGATTGCGGCTTATACATTTGGAATCAACCCCGAACCTCTAACAGATGCCCAGTGGGGGGCAATTACCCACGCAGATCAAGCGAAGTAAGCTGAACGCGCTACAACCAAACTGGCTACAACCAAACTGGCTACAACCATACTAAAGGGTTATTTTACAAACGTTTCCCGAAACTTTATTGGCGGCGTGTGCTCCGTGCAAAATATTCTATTGTCAAAAACATAGAACTTACCCGTTCCGGGGCACCGCGGCAGGGTAGGGGCAAGCAGCTGAAGCTCGTCTGGGCTAAGGAAACCTTTGTTGGAATCAATCTGCATAATCACCACCTTTTGCATCGCAACATTGCGGTTAGCATCGCAAACGGCGCTCCGCGCGCGGTCGGTCTGCTGCTGAGGCCAAGGCTTCGCCCCCGGCGCACCCGGGCCTAACGTTCCGCCGCCCAAGTACATGCCGGAAAGAATCCCAATAATCGCCAGGGACATTACAAGGGATAAAATAGCAACGCCTCTGCTGCCACGGCTTCGCCGAAAACCCAGCATCATACCGGGATTTGCCACTTTAAGGGTTACTTTTGCAACAGGCTGTTGAATCAACATTTCGAAATATCCTTCACGATATTACCTATACACAAACAACCGTTTTGCCAATCAAATCTGTTGAGGGAAATCACCAACGGTTTGTGGAATGAATTGTTGCGATAAATTCCTGAGGCTTGCAACGTATGAATCAACTTGCCGCTAAGGGGTTTATTGGCTGAACGTTGCACTACCAACAATTCACCATGATTACCTTGGGGAAACACACATCTTTCATGACCCACCCAGAGACCAAACCACAACCCTACGATGCCCTGTTTATTGGCGCCCACCCCGACGATATTGAAATTATTTGTGGCGGAACGGTTCGCTCGTTTACGGCTTCCGGCAAACGAGTGATGATTGCCGATGCCACTCAAGGGGAAATGGGGAGCCGGGGAACCGTGGAGGAGCGAATGGTTGAAGCCGCCAAAGCTGCGGAAATTCTGCAGGCTGATCGGTGTAACCTACACCAGCCGGACGGCCGATTGATCTTTCAGCAGGAGGCGCTTGTGCGGGCCGTGGTTCAAATCATCCGCCAAACCAAGCCTCGATTTGTGTTTACCCACGCCCACGGCGATCACCATCCGGATCACAATGCCTTGGCCGAAACGGTAAAATACGCCGTGTTTCAAGCAAACGTATTGCGCTATGAAACAGACCAAGAGCGGCACCAGATTGGTCGACTCTTCACGTTTGGAAACTTCCGAAAACGCTTGAACCAGCGGCCTGATATTATTGTGGATATAACGCCATTCTTCGATGAAAAAGTTCAGGCAATTAAAGCCTACGGCAGCCAAGTTTCAAACCCCAATTACGCGGGCGCCAACACCTACCTCAGCAGCCCAGAGGCTTGGCGATCCATGGAGCTAGCTTCAGCCGCGTTGGGCGCTCTCATTGATAAACCCCACGCGGAAGGATTCTTCGCCCACGCCCCCCTTTGGCTGGACGATGTTTTCGCCCTGCAGGACGCCGGAATCTAATCTCCCCCGGGAACGCCGTTTACCAGAACGCCGGCTTATTAGAACACCCCCTGAGAACGACGAACGCCGATTCGTTGCAAGCCCCCCAGAAAACCACCGGATGAAAACACACCCACACTTGAGGGGTGTTACGGCGGTTTCCCGTTGAGCTTCATCCGCAGCGGCGATAAATTTGGCTTTATGACGAACGGTAGAGCCAACTCCTTCAACCATGCACTCCCTTCCCCGCAGGATTTGCCTCTGAAGCAAACTGTGTTTCGGGGGCGGGTGGTGAAGGTTCACTTTTCAAACGAAGAGACGCAGTTCGCCATTGCCTTGTTTTCTGCTGAAGATTGCGATTCGGCCTTTTCAATCAAAGGGACAATTCCCGCAATTGTAGCGGGAGAGGAGTTGGAAATTGAGGGGGAATGGAAAAACGAAACGCGCTTTGGGTGGGGCTTTCATGTTTCACGGTATGCGCGGATTTTGCCCTCCACAAGTGAGGGGTTGGCCAGTTACTTGGGCAGCGGAATGGTAAAGGGAGTCGGCCCCGGTTTTGCCCAAAAAATCATCGCTCACTTTGGGGACGATACGCTTAGAATTTTAAACGATGAACCAGAACGCTTGAACGAAGTGCGCGGCTTGGGCAAGGAGCGCGCCGCCAATGTTGCGGCCGCTTGGGAGAAACACCAAGATGCCAACGATGCCCTGCTTTTACTTCAACAGGAGGGCATCAGCCCCGCCTTGGCAAGGCGGTTGTACCAGCAGTTTGGTCGCGATGCTGCCGCAATTATTCGCAGCAACCCCTACCGCGCAAGCATTGAGGTGCACGGAATAGGCTTTGAAAAAGCCGATCAAATGGCCCGCAAATTTGGGATTGAGCGGGATTCCCCTGAGCGGATTAAAGCGGGTTTTCACCACCTGCTGCTTAAAGCCAGCGGTGAAGGGCACACCTACCAAACGCGGGAGGACTTAATCCACGGTGCCACGGAATTACTGCGGCTGGATGCACCGCTGGTTGAAAATGTCTTCACCGAACTTGCTGCTGTTCAAGACCGATTGTACAGTTTTTCCCTTAAAAACGGGCAATCCTGCGTGGCATTGAAATCCCTTTATTTGGCAGAAACAGGTGTTGCCCGGTTGGTGTTGCAGTTGCTGAACAGCGCCCAGCCGGTGATTAAAGATTCCGTGGGCGAACGGCTCAATCAGTTTGAGGCAACCTACCGCTTCACCCTTGCGGGCCAACAGCGCGAGGCAATCATTCGCATGCTCAGCGGGGGAGGGGTCGGTGTGATTACCGGGGGCCCCGGCACCGGAAAAACCACCCTGATTCGCGCGTTGCTTTGGTGCTTGAAAGATACAAAAACGCAAATCGCCCTGTGTTCCCCCACCGGCCGAGCCGCGCAGCGATTGGCGGAAACCACCAACTCCTTTGCGCTTACGATTCACCGCTTGCTGAAGTACAATCCCCAAGAACGGGGCTTTACCCACGGGCCTGATTTGCCCCTTCCCGTGAATTTGCTGATTGTAGATGAAGCCTCCATGCTGGATGTGCCGTTGGCTTTTCAGTTGTTGCGGGCTGTAACGCCTACTACCACGGTGATTTTTGTTGGCGATGTAGATCAATTACCCAGCGTGGGGCCGGGGGCTTTATTGCTGGATTTGATTGAAAGCCAGCGCCCTACCGTTACTCGGCTGGACGTAATTTTTCGTCAGGCGTCGCAATCGGCTATTATTCAAAATTCCCACAAAATCAACCGCGGTGCCCTCCCAGATTTAGGGGAGCCCAATAAAAAAAACCTCCAGGATTTCTTCTTCATCCCCCGGGAAGACATCGGTTCCCTTCAGGAATCGTTGTTGGAACTTGTAACAAAACGCATCCCCGATAAATTTTCCTTGGATCCCATTCAGGACGTGCAAATTCTGTCCCCCATGCGCCGGGGCGCGTTGGGGACCGAGGCGCTCAATTTACTGCTGCAAGGGCATTTGAACAGCGCAAATCCACCCACGGCGATTGGCAATCTTTCCCTTCGTTTGGGGGACAAGGTTATACAAACCGCCAACAACTATGATCTGGATGTTTACAACGGTGATATTGGTTATGTGGAGCGCATTTCCAACGATCAACTTACGTTTGCTGTGCGGTTTGGTAAACGAGCAGTGGAGTATGCGTGGAGTGAAGCAGAGCAATTGCAGCTTGCCTATGCCATTACAATCCACAAAAGCCAAGGGAGTGAATACCCGGTTTGCATTATTCTATTGCACACGCAACACTTTACGCTTCTACAACGGAACTTGCTTTATACGGGTGTAACAAGGGGGAAAAAACTGGTGCTCCTGCTAGGGAGCAAAAAAGCGGTACAGCTTGCCGTGCACAACCACAATTCCCGCCCCCGAATCACCGGGCTGAAGGAGTGGTTGCACTTTCCTCCGCAGAAAAACCTTCGCGATGCGCCTTCAACACTTTTTGAAGAATAATCATCCTTGGAAGTTAGATTTCACCTGCTACTCAAGGTGCAAATCAGGCTCAATCTGCGGAGCCCAACTGGCTGGCAGCTTCAGCATCCAGCATGAAGGTGCAATT
>DAIOTT010000070.1:0-16747 GCA_036751885.1 Candidatus Sumerlaeota bacterium | reverse complement strand
ACGCAGGGGACCGGGCGGGCTTTTCCGTGGCAGGGATTGGGGACTTCAACGGCGATTCTCGCAATGATTTGGCGATTGGCGTTCCGTTGTTTGATGCGGTGAGCGATAATGAGGGGCAGGTGAAGATTATTTTTGGGACGAATGAGTTTGGCACCGGCTCCGCCTTGGATCCGTTGGCGGGGGGCTCGACGTTGTTTCTTGCTAGTATGCCGGAGAGTTTTGGTTTCTCCATTAACAATACTGCGAGCGGAACCCAGTTCGGTACAAAAGTAGCCGCTGCGGGTGATATTAACGCTGACGGCCTAGCGGATTTACTGGTTGGTGCGCCGGATGGCGGCAATAATACGGTCATTGGCGACCGCGAGGGAAATGCTTTTGTGATTCTGGGGAGTGCTGTTTACACGACTAATGTTCCGGCGGACCCTGTTATTGCCGGGGTGATGAACCTGACAAGCCGGTTGGGGGATGAGGTGTTTTTATTTATGGGCGGGGCAAGTGTTGATAACCTTGGCGCTTCCGTAGCAGGGGTTGGCGATACTACGGGGGACGGGATTGACGATTTTGTGATTGGCATACCGAACAATGATTTCTCTGCGCCGGATGCAGGCCGGGTATTGCTAATTCCCGGTTCCGCCAACTTCGGCGATGGTTCGGCGAATGATCCCCTAGGTGGTGCATCGACGATAAACTTAGCCCTTTTTCCGCCGGGGCTGGGGATGTTCTTCAACGGTATTAATGGGGATGAATTACTGGGGGGCGATCAAGCCGGCACAGCGGTGGGGAGCGGTCAAGATTTTAATGGGGATGGGGCACCGGAAATCCTGATTAGCGCTCCGCAAGCGAATGGTGGGTTTGTGCGGTCTGGCCAAAGCTACATCGTGTTGGGGGTTCCCGCTGTTCCTGATGTTACAGGCCCTTTGCTGACGCGCACTTTTTCAAACACGGCAAACGCCCCTTACGGCGTGGGCAGTTATGTTGATGTGCAATTGCAGTTTGATGAGGCGGTGTTGTTTGATTCAGCAGACGGCCTTCCGACTCTTACACTGAACTCTGGGGGAACAGCGAACTATGCCAGCGGCAACGGCACGCCACGGTTGTTCTTTAGTTATATTGTAGCACCGGGAGAGAATGCGGCGGATTTAGCGATTTCAGCTTTGAATTTAAACGGCGCTTCCATTCAGGACGCCAGCGGCAATGCGGCTTCCCTTGCGTTGCCCGTTGGGGTAAATTCGCTGAACGGTTCCAGCAATATTGAAATCGATACCATTGCGCCAGTGGCAAACCGAATCACGACCACCACGCCCTCTGGGCTTTATGGTTTAACGGATGAAATCCTGATTCAACTTGAATTTTCAGAGCCGATGTTTTCAGCAACTCCGGCCCTTGTTCAAGTGGGGGTTAACTCAGGCAACTTTGCCTATTTTGATTCGGGCCTTGGCACTTCAACGATTCAATATTCCTATGAGGTGGAATCAAACGAATCGGCAAATCCCCTTGAGGTAATATCGGTTCCCGTTGCCTCCCCTAATCTGACGGATGAGGCCGGCAATGTTTGGAACAAGGTTTTGCCAACAGCGGCGGGTGATATACTCTCGGGCTCAGCATTGATTGAGGTTGATACTAAGGCGCCGGAAATCGCACGTATTACTTCCCCAACAGGAAGTGGGTTCTACAAGGCGAACGACTTAATTGTGATTGATGTAGAGCTTACCGAGGGAGTGACAGTGAACTTGAACGGAAACACGCCGATTCTGACACTTAGCAACAACGGAATTGCGCTGTATAATTCCCAGCCTACACCAAGCACGCTTCGGTTTCATTATACGATTGGAGCAAACCAAAATACGCCGGATTTGGATGTAACATTATTTGATGATGATGGAGCGTTGATTGAGGATCAGGTGAATCTGCCGTTTACTGGTTTGGTGCTCCCAACAGGGACGGACTCCTTGGCAGGCAGTGGTGATATTGTAATCGATTCTGTTGCCCCTACGATTTCGGAAATTAGCAGTACGCTCGCCTCAGGCGTTTACAAGTTGGGCACAACGATTCCGATTGTTCTTACGGTAAGCGAACCTGTTACAGTGACAGGCAACCCTACAATTGCGCTTTCCAATAGTAGAACTGCACAATTCACAACCCAAACTAGCCAAACAGAATTGCTGTTTGAATTTACAGTAAATGCGGGGAGTGACACGCCTTTGTTGAATTCTACTCAGGTGTTGAATGCGGCGGGCATTATAGATGCAGCAGGCAATTCGCTGACAACGGCGATTACGCCAGGCGTGGCCCTAGCAAGTAATAGAATGTTAGCCCTAGATGCAACGCAACCAACGATTACGCTTTTACCTGTGGATCCCGCATTAGGGAGCTTGAACAATTTTGCAACGTACTCCTTTGAGTACTCAATTGTAGAGGCAAATACGCCGCTGATAGGGCTGGATTTTTCTGACCCCGCAAGCCTAGTGCTAAGCAATGCAACGTTTGATTTCGTGGATACAATCAATAGAATCATTTCCGTTTCCCCTTCCGCTGATGGGCCAGTTTCAGTTCAGTTTGCCGAGGGCCGATTTACTGACGCTGCAGGCAATGGCAACACTGCTTCAAACACGCTTACCTACACCAGCGATAGAACGCCGCCAACGATTGCCTTAGCAACTACCGAGATTACCGACGGAGGCGTTACTAATAACGTTTCAGGTTTTGAATTTACTGCCACAGTGAATGGCACTTCTTCGGCTTCAATTTTTGATCCGCTGAACCCAGCACAGATTACGTTAGTGAATGCTACGGCAACAACAGCCACGGTATTGAATGATGTTTACACGTTCAATGTTATTCCTGAGGGTGACGGAGTAGTTTCCATCACGATTCCCGCCGGTGCTGTGTTTGATGATGCCAGCAACATCAACACCGCAACCGCGCCGTTCAACTATACGGTCAGCACTGAACGCCCCACGGCGTTGGTCGGCGGATTTACTGTTGCACAAGGGGGTTATTACACAGGGACAAGCTTCCCGTTCATCGTGAACTTCAACGGCGGAATAACACCGTATTCTGCGTTTAATCCGTTGGTTACAAGCGGTGTGGCTGCAACAAACGCTACAATCAGTAAAGAAGCAGGGGACACAACTTACGGCTTTACAGTGACACCCCAGAGCGAAGGGCTTGTCACTGTTCAAATTCCCGAGGCTGCAATTTCCGATGTTGCGACGAATACAAGCACGGCTTCAAACTTGTTCAGCTTTACGATTGATCGAACCGCGCCAGTTCTTTCCCTGAGCAGCGCTGATGTTGCAAACGGCGGGCTGATTACAACTGCTCCGCCGTACACCTTCACTGTCACTCTGACAGAATCAAGCCCCGTTGCAGACTTCAACCCGCAGAATCCCGCTCATTTGCAGCTGACGAATGCAACCGCTTCAGCTGCCAATAAAGTTGGCAGCACGTATACGTTTACACTAACACAAGGTGTTGATGGCGTTGTAACAGCACAAATTCCCGCTGGGGCGATTACAGATCCTGCAGGCAATTCAAATGCTGCTTCGCCACTCTATTCATTCACTGCAAGCACCACCGTTCCGACCGCTGCATTGAATACATCATCAGTCACAGCAGGCGCATTCTCGGCTTCACCATCATTTGCCTTTGAGGCGGTGTTCACTCAAGGCTTACCGCCTTACAGTGGTTTCAACCCGTTGCTGACATCGGATGTTGTTGCCACTAATGCCGCCGTTACAGTTGAAGCGGGGGACGGAGCTTTCGGGTTTACCATTACGCCCACAGCAGACGGCCCCGTGAGTGTTCAAATTCCTGCTGGGGCGATTTCTGATTCCGTGCTTGCCGGAAATACAGCTTCATCTGTGTTCAACTTCACAAGCGATCAAACGGCCCCTGTGGCAAGTTTGTCCAGTTCTGCAGTAAATTCTGGGGATGCTATTTCAACCCTCGACCCCATTGAATTTACGGTGCAATTTACTGATACAACAAACCTTTCAACATTTGATCCGCAAAACACAAGTCAGTTCACCGTAACAAATGCGGTAGTTTCTTCTGCCACCCGTGTGGGCGATGAGTATACGTTCATGCTTACACCTGTTGGGGACGGGCTAATCACTGCTTGGGTGCGGGCTAATGCCGTGAGCGATCAAGCAGGGAACACAAACGTTGCCAGCAATATGTTTACCCTTGTTGTTAGCACCGGCGTTCCGGCCGCGTTTTTAAGCAGTACCATGATCAACTCCGGCGATGCGACAAACCTTAGCACGCTTGACTTTGCAACGACGTTTACCAGTGGGCTTGCACCGTACTCTGGATTTGTTGCAACGGATGTAAATGATGTGTTAACCACCAATGCACTCCTGACGAAATTACCCGCGAGCGATGAATTTGAGTTCCAGATTCAACCTATTATGGATGGAGTCGTTTCCGTTCAGGTGCAACCGGGTGCGATTACCGATTCAGCGCTGGTTCCCAATACCGCATCCCAAGTTTTCAGTTTTGTTTACGACACAATCCGACCTGAGGTGTTGATTTCCAGCTCTCAGGTTACGTTGAATGAATTGACAAATATTTCCACACCGATTGTATTCACAGTTGAGGTGGTTGATGCAACAAACACGTCCCTGTTCAACCCCCAAGCTGCCGGTGTTCTACTTCTAGAGAATGCAACGGTTTCAACTGCCACTCGTATCGGCAACCTATATACCTTTAACCTTACCCCTGTGGCAGATGGGTTAGTGAGTATTGAAGTGCTACCAAATGTATTGAGTGATGCAGCGGGGAACTTGAACACTGGTTCTGCGCCGTTCTTGTTCCAAGTTGATACGATTGCTCCGGTGCTAACACAAACGCTGACCTATGCGGGGGCGAACCCAACTTCTGTTTCCCCCCTTAGCTTTACGTTTGAAGCCGACGAGGAATTAGCCAGCTTTACGGCGAGCGATGTAAGCCTTTCTGCCCCGCTAGGCGTTGGGCCGCTTTCCGTTGTGAACATTAACGCTACCGGCACCGAGCCCTACGTTTACACCTTTCAGGTCAGCGGCATGCTGGATTCAGGAACCGTTTCTGTAACATTGCTGACAAACCAACTGGGTGATGCGGCGGGAAATATGATTGTTGGCACACCACCTTCAATCAACGTAGACTGGATTGACCGCAGCGCTGCCGAGGATTGGATGATCTTGAACGACTAATTCCTATTCTAACCTCCCGGATGCTTAGGGATTTTGGATGCCTTTACTGCCCGCCGTAATAGTTCATTTTGGCGGGTTCTTCTTGCCCGCTGATGGGTTGGCACTAGGGTTGTTTGCAAAATGAATAAGCGGCAATTTGGCTTACCGATTGTACAGGAATGTGAAACATTAATCTAATGGCAGAAAACATTGTTTGGCACCCAGAAGCGGTGCTGCGGCAACATCGAGAAGAATTACTAGGCCAACGCGGCGGAACGCTTTGGTTTACAGGGCTTTCCGGCTCTGGAAAAAGTACGGTGGCAAATGCTGTGGCAGCATTGCTTCACCAGCGCGGTAGGCTTGCCTACGTTCTCGACGGCGACAACGTGCGCCACGGACTTTGTCGGGATTTAGGTTTCACGCCTGAGGACCGAGTGGAGAACATCCGCCGTATTGGCGAACTTGCCAAGCTGATGACAGATGCAGGCGTGATTACGTTGGCGGCGTTTGTTAGCCCTTACCGAGCGGATCGGGCGCTGGCAGCCGCCCTACAGCCTGATTCCTTTTTAGAGGTTTACGTAAAAGCCGATCTGGAAACATGCGAGGCGCGGGACCCAAAAGGGTTATACAAAAAAGCCCGAGCAGGTGAGATCAAACATTTTACGGGGATTGATGATCCTTATGAAGAGCCCTTGAATCCGGCCTTGGTTGTTGATACGTCCAATAATTCACTTGAACGATGCGCCACTCAAGTAATAGATTTATTAATAGAAAAACATTTTTTCTAACCTTAAGGATACAACACGATTATTGCAGCACGTTTTTTTTCAATCAAAAATGCCTTTCTAGCAGGAACAACTGCCGCATTCCTTGTGGGTTGCAGTGGTGAAACAAGCCCTGGTAATTCTGATAGTGGGGCAAATTCGGGTCAATCTACTGGTAAAGTGGTTATTTACACTGCGTTAGACCGCCAGTTTTCAGAACCAATCTTAGAAGCATTTGAAGAGAAAACAGGCATTGAAGTACAGGCTTTGTACGATACAGAAGCGGTGAAAACTGTGGGCTTGGTAAACCGGCTGATTGCCGAACGGAACCGCCCCTCGGCGGACATTTTTTGGAATAATGAAATTGTGCGCACCCTTGAGTTAAAGGAGCAGGGCCTTACACAACCCTTCTCCGTAAACTCCAGCTCAACCATTCCCAGTGAATTTATCGATCCTGAAGGTCATTGGGTGGGCTTTGCAACCCGCGCGCGGGTTATCATGGTGAACACCAATTTAGTTCCCAACGAAGAAGACCAACCAACCTCAGTGTTTGATTTAATTGATCCTAAGTGGAAAGGCCAAGCGGGCTATGCGAATCCGCTTTTCGGCACCACTTCAACCCACGCCGCCGTTCTTTGGAGTACGTTAGGGGAAGAAGGCATGGTAAACTATTTTGAATCCGCAAAAGAAAACGCCGTACTGTACTCCGGAAATGCCCAAGCCCGGGACGCCGTTGCTAACGGTGAAATTGCGTGGTGTTTGACGGATACAGACGATGCATTTGGCGCCATTGAAGATGGAAAACCGGTTCGAATCATTTACCCCGACAGCAAACCCGGAGAGAATGGCACCGTGATGATCCCCAATACGCTGATGAAAATTGCCAACGGGCCAAATTCAGAAGCAGCAGATCAATTGTTGGATTACCTACTTTCTGAAGAGGTTGAACAAGCCCTTGCAAATTCCCGTTCGGCCCAAATCCCTGTGCGGAGTAATCTTACGCCGCCAAACGGAATCCCCTCCGTTGAAGGGGTTCAACTGCAGGAGATTGATTGGAAATCTGTTCAGTCTAACCTTGCAGAAAGTCAAAGTAAGCTTGCAGAGTTAATGCAATAATCCTCAACGAAGAATTCATTTTCTCGCTGCAACTAATCAAACACCATCCTAAAGGCCGCGCACCATGCTCCGAATCGTACACAAAAAACCCCTGCATGCACTTTCAACACTATTCGTGGCAGCGCTCTTCTTAGGAATGGTTTTGCCTGCGAATAATTTTGCCCAGAACGATGAAAATTCCGCGCGAAATGATCGACGCGAAAATCAGGAACGAGAACGAACCGACGTTCAGAGACCTGCTGAGTCCGCTGAAAGTAATACTCCTGCAACCACTACCGAAGAAAAACCTGCTAGCACAGAAAACACCCCAAGCACCAGTGGTGGTACCAATACACAATCGGGGGGAAATAATCAACCCCCTGCTGATGCAAGTACAAGAGAGCAAACCGGCAATACGCCCCCCCCACCAGAACCCCCTAGAAGAAAAGAAGAACCAAAGCAATCCGCCCCAACATCCTTCACGTTGAAAGCAAACAACGCGAATTTATTGCTCCGAATTCATGCCGAAGGGGACTACACAAATACGGAATTCCAAGTCGTTGCCGGCGAACAGTTCACCACTGATATTAGCTTAACGAATCAAGAATCTAAAGCCTTCAACAAAGTGCGGCTGGTGTTGGATTACAACCCCTCGTTCGTTCAGCCCCAAGTCATTAACGATTCAAACTTACTCAATTATTTAGATTCTGAACCAATCATTCAGGTTAACCGCAAATTAGGGCAAATCATTTACAGCGCTGAACTTTCCGAACCGATTACAATTTCAGAGACGTTGGTTTTTATTCAGTGGGAAGCGGTAAAACCCGTTCTTGTGACTTCCTTAAGATTTGGCCGCCATGTGACGTTTGGTTACACGGAGATATTTCTGGATGATTTGCCGATGTTGGGTGAAGCACAACAAGAGGGGGACGGGGTAGTTTCATCCACCGTAAGGATCATCCCTTCAGACCCCGCTGAAGCCCTTATGATGCAGGAAGAACCCCAACTTTATATGGGAAGTGATGAGCGTGTTGGCGGTGTGGAGCTTCGGCTAATACCACCCAAAACACCCCCCAGAGTTGGCGAAGAATTTTACGTTTACGTTGTGTTGGATAATTCTGTTTACTCCAACTTTGACAAGGTAAGCTTGATGATTGAGTTTAATCCGGAGGTGATTACCGTTCTTGACGACGATTATGATAATTGGATTACCCACGGCGTGAACATTCAAGATGGTGAATTTCGTGATCAGTTCCCGTTCAATTACCACATTGCCAATATGGTTTTTAATGTGCGGGGCATGATTGAATACCGAGCTGGAACAAGCCTTCCGGAAGAACTGGTGGGCGTTGTTGGTACGCTTGCTAGAATAAGAGCCGTTGCCACAAAACCCACAAGCAGCACGGAAATGAAATTCTTTTTTGCCCCCCGTGAAGGCCTGAAAACCACCGAAGTAAAATACATGGGTCAAGACTCACTGGGTGACACTACAATCGTAAACGATGGTACCCGAGGAGCTAGATTTGCAATTTTACCTGAACTGCAAACTTCCGCTTCAACAAACTAAATGAACCTGCAAGAAGGCGAACACGATTCACCTATAAGTCAAACGCCTGCTCAACATAATCCGCCTTCTTCGCCTTTTGCTTCACTACAACTTTGGCTTCAGGCAGCAACAATTTTACTTTGCGCGGGTTTGCTAATCGTTCAATTCGTATATTATTGGCCAACCACAACGGATGATTCCTACATTACGTTTCGGTTTGCCCGAAACCTAATTGCCGGCGAAGGGCTTGCATTTAATCCCAACGGAGAATTTGTTGAAGGCTTTACAAACCCAAGCTGGATGCTGCTTAGCGCCCTCAGCATTCTGCTTAAAACTGATCCCATGCTCGCAACAAAAATTGCTGGCTCCGGTTGTTCACTATTGTTGCTGATTCTGCTAAACCGAGCATCGGCTTGGTTGCGTAAGAAGGAAGATTTGTGGAATTGTGCCGGGCCTTTCGTGCTTACCACTAATCCTACGTTTGCCTTTTGGAGTGTTCAGGGAATGGAAACACCGCTGAATACAATTTTGGTTTTCGCTACATGGATTGCGTTTTTTCGACTCCTTGAAAACAAGGGGGACAGGCGGTGGTATTTCCCTGTTTTGGTTTGCTGTTCATTCTTCACCCGCGTGGATTCCCTTTGGTTTATGCTGGGCATTCCCCTGCTGTTGATTCCGTATTGGGGCTTGCGGCGCGAATGGGGAAGGCGTGTTGCCATTAGCTTCGCAACGGCTGTAGGTGGTGTATTGTTGTTAACCTTGTTACGCGTTCTGATTTTTGGGGAACTATTGCCGAACACGGTTTATGCAAAAACAACGGAGGTGTTCGCCGGTGAACGCTCCCTTGCACAGCTTACTGTATTCTATTTCAATAACGGCATTCCCAACCCTGAAGGCGTTGCGTGGGGACAATTAATTTGGATGAATGTTCTCCTAGTTGCCGTGGGCTCCGTTACGCTGTGGGGCACTTGGTGTTGGCGAATCCTTCTGTTAGCCCCCCTTGCACTTCAGTTGTTATTCATCCTAATCAGCAACGGCGATTGGATGCCAAGCCTTCGGTTTTTCCAAGTGATTTTACCCTTCATTGGGCTGGGCGTTTGCTTGGGCTTTTCACACCTTGCGGGGCTAATACGCAGGGGCGTTCCTCGGCTTGCGTTTGCGTTGTTTTCAGCATCGTTGTTTCTTGCCTGCGCTTACCAAGGGCAGAAAGTTGATGTAGTTTATATCTTCGCTAAAGATCCATTTTGGTTGTCGCGCTCGGAGGGCTGGTACACGCCCAAACAATTGCACGCAAAAACCCAACAAGGATGGGCTGTTGCACTAGGGCCGATTACGAATCAGTTGGCGCAGGAAATCCCTGATGGTTCCTCAATATTGATGAGTGACATAGGCCTTCCCGGTTGGGTAATGCCAAACGTTTTGTTGATTGATGTGGACGGCTTAACAAATCAGCATTTGGCTTTTGCGCCAAACATACGCCCGCCAGCTTTGCTGCGTGAAGAGTACGAAGAACGGTACATTACACAGTTGATGAACGGGGAAGATGCACCGTATTACATTTTAGCGTTTGAGCAGCACTTTGGCAACGGGCCAAACATTCCCGGCAATGTGTACCCTAGGCCCGTTCGATTTGCTAAGAACACCGAACCGTTTGCCGATTATGCGGGGGTTTGGCAGGGCATTAAGGCTGAAGGGGATGTATGGAACCACCTGTACCGCCGCAACGGTGTTGAGCCCCTTTCACCGTTGGAGTGCTTCAGCCGCTATGAATCAGCCTTGTTACTTTCTCCCGCCCTGGGTTCGTTGCTCCCGAACTACACAGAATTCGCCTTACAGGCAGAGCGGGAATTGCTGTTTGACGCTGTTTTTCTCCGCTCCTTGAGGGCAAATGCAGCGAACCAAGAAGTCATTTACAGTTTGCTATACATTGCACAGAGCACGGGGAACGCACCTCTTGCCTTGCTGCTGGAAGACGAAACCCACGCAACTCTGAGAACCGTTGGTTGGCACACTCAATTACTTTTAGCCTACCAAGAAACGGGCTTGGAATTGGAAGCGGTTCGCCTTGAACAGAAAATTAATACTCTTCAAGGGACAAATTCCTTGCCCTAAGGGGGCTGGCAAGTCACTCATGCGCCTGCAAAAATATTTGGTTCCATGGGAGTAATAACATGGCAGTAGAAACAACACTTGTTCTGATTAAGCCCGACGCCGTAAGCCGTCGTTTGATTGGTGAAATCGTTGGTAGATTTGAAGTCAAGGGCTTTGAAATCGTTGGGATGAAGCTCATGAACATGAGCGGTGAACTTGCCGATAAGCATTACGCCGAGCATGTTTCACGGTCCTTTTATCCTGAGTTGAAGGCATTTATGACCGGAAGCCCCCTTGTTGCTCTTGCAGTGCGCGGCGAAAACGCTGTTGCCTCAGTTCGTAACATGATGGGCAAAACAAACCCAGCGGAAGCGGCTCCTGGCACGATGCGTGGTGATCTTGCAACTACCGTGGGTGAGAACGTTGTACACGGTTCTGACAGCTTGGAAAGCGCCGAGCGTGAGCTTGGTTTGTGGTTCTCCGAAGGGTTTGTTGCATAAACCATTCGGCCTTTCAATATTCTACTCAACCAGTTAACATAGAAATCATCTCATGAGGCTTGGGAGTTCAATGGAACTTCAAAGCCTCATGTTTTTATTCCGTGAAATTCTCGTCCGCGATTTGCTTACAACAGTCTTGTAGACTTTGTTTCGGTACCCGGTTGCTCAGCTTCTGAAGAGCACTCGTTCATCTTGAAATTTACGCAAACAATAGTAAAGACACAGGGCTGCAAGCACCGTGCAGCTAAGCAGGGTGATGCCGTAATAATCCCAGCGAATATCGCCTTTCAGAAAATCTTTCGCCAACATACTTACATTTACCAATGGGATTAGGGCAATCCAGGCATTCATTTGCAAATTAGGCAATGCAGGCGCTAAGCCGGGAATGATGAGCAAAAACTGCAACGGTGCGATGTAGTTTTGTGCTTCTTTGAAGCTTCGGGCATAAATTGAAAAAGCCAGGAAAATACCCGCAAACATTGCTGAAGGAGGAATCGCAAGCAAGGCACAGGCGAAAATTTGCGTTGAAGTAATTTGTACCTCAAACAGCGAGCTAAGCTCCTGTGGTAAGACGAATTTGAAGGATAAAATCATGGACGCAACGCCCAACGAGGCGGCGATCAACGAGGTTGTAAAAATCACGAGGTATTTCGCAAAGGCAATTTCAAACCGGCTCGCAGTGGAAAGAAGCAATGTTTCCAACGTTAACCGTTCCTTCTCCCCCGCGCCTAAATCCACCGCGGGGTAAAGCCCCCCAATAAAGGCAAACACTATCACAAGGTAAGGCAAGAACGTACCGAACACCTCGAAACTCATGCGCGATGCAGTTGCTAAATTGCCCCCCGCAGCTAGGCGAATAGGCCGCAGAAAAGAGGAAGGCAAATCCGTTTCCCGCAGTCGTTTCTCCTGTGCTGATTCCGACACATTGCGAACCACCGCTTGAACCCGGGCGTATGCCTCATTGGAAAGGCTGATTGTTGAATCATAAAGAAATGTAACTTCCAAAGTCTGCATGGGATCTTGCAAGTCAGCCTCCCACGATTCAGGTATACTAAGAGTTCCCTGCAGTTTTCTGTCGCGAATGGCTTTCGCAATTTTGGCCCGCTCGGGTGTTTCCCCCTCCGGCAATTCAGCCCCATCATCAAGCTCCCACGTTTGCTTGGCAGGATCAATAAATTCAATCAGCGCATACCCTTTGATTATAACTTCGTCAAATTCCGCAGCAGCTTCCTGCAATTCAGGTGTAATGGTGGTGAAGTCTTTTTCCTCCAGCAGCTTTTCAGCCTGCGACGCTTGATCCTGCTTCGGCTTGCGAAGGCTTAGGGCCCATTGGTGAAACGCTTCGCTGTTAGTGGTAATGTCATTGGGTAGACTTTCAATGAAGTCTTTCATTTCGCCCTGCAAGTAGGCAGCTGCAAGGGGGCTTTCGGCTGTTTGCAACCCAATGCCAACGTTGCTTTCTTGAAACCATTGGAAAACCATTTCCTTATAGGCTTCCTGAACCTGCGGCGGCGCAGCAATTTGCACGATTCGTTGCCGTTCAATTGCCTGTAATGTTTGGATCAACCGACCAAAACCCATCATCAGCAAGGGAATCAAAACGGTGGGGACGATTAGGGCGTAAATTACGGTTTTTCTATCTCGTAAGAGTTCAAGGAATTCTTTTCGGTAGATGATTCCCACACGTTTCATTTGGTGTGTTCCTCACTAATCAGCCGCAGAAAAGCATCCTCGATTTCCTCGTTTCCTTGCTTTAGGTTTTTGAATTCATCAATCGAACCGGAAAAAAAAAGCCGGCCCTTATGAATCACCCGCACCTCATCGCACAGGCGCTCCACTTCGCGCATAATATGAGTGGAGAGCAAAATGGTTTTTCCCTCAGCACGGCTTTCCCGGATGAAGTTTGTAATGGCATTGGAGGCTAATACATCCAACCCGCTGGTGGGTTCATCCAACACCATCAAGGCGGGCTGGTGAAGCACGCTGCGGGCAATGCTGACCTTTTGCTTCATTCCGGTGGAGAGTTTATCGATTTGGCGATTCAGGTAATCCTGCATGCCAAAACGACGGCTTAGGTAGTTGATTCTTTCGTTGATGATTTTGCGTGGAATGCCGTTCAAATCCCCAAAATACCGAAGAACCTCTAGCGGTGTAAGCCTTCCGTAAAGCCCTGTGTTATTAGAGATAAACCCCATGCACGAGCGGATTTTCTCTTGGTTTGAAACAACATCAAGTCCGTTTACAAGAATCTTTCCCGAGGTGGGTTTAATCACCGTAGAGATCATGCGCAGCAGTGTTGTTTTACCTGCACCGTTGGGGCCAAGAATTCCGGTTACAAGGCCCGGTTTGCATAGGAATGAAACATCCTGCACGGCGTTTACCGAGACTGATCGTTCGCGGTAAACCTTACCAACCTGTTGTAATTCTACCATGAATCAATATACCAATATTGGCGCAACGTTTCGGTGTGGGCTGTTCTCTTACTTTTTGGTGGTGTGTTTTGCAGGCTGCTTTGCAGCGGATTTTGCAGGAACTTTAGCAACGCTTGAAGCCCTTGTGTAAGCCCCGGATTTTTCCATGGTTTCACAGAATTTGCGGAATGCTTTTTCCGTTTCTTTGCCCAAATGATGCTCCAAACCTTCCGCATCATACTCCGCAGCATCTTTTGAAATGCCTAAATGCCCCAGAAAACGGAGCACCAATTGGTGCCGTTCCCGTGCTTCATCCGCAAGGGCTTTGCCTTGCTCTGTAAGGGAAACCGCACGGTGCGCTTCCGCATGCACAAGCCCCATGGACTTTAACCGTTTAATTGTTTTGTGCACCGTTACATGGCTTACGCCCAAGCGTACCGCAATATCGCTTTTGTGCGCGGCGCCGATTTCTTTCTGTAAATCATCAATCAATTCTACATAATCTTCTGCGTTTTCCATAGCATGATCGCTGCGCTGACGCGTGGCAGGGGGTGTTGTTTTTTCTGTCATGAACGAATCCTCTTTAGGAACGATGTGAAATTCGGGAAATTGCTTATTTAGGTTGAAGCGGGCTTTCTACTTGGTCAATAGATATTAAATAATTGAAACACTTAATAGGAACTACAAACCCATGACACGAATTGCTTCCCTGGAACGAACAACTACTGAAACAACCATTAAGGCAACCGTTAATTTAGATGGTGATGGAACCTTTAAAGGCGGCACTGGTGTTGCATTTTTTGATCACATGCTTACTGCCCTTGCAAAACACGGAGCCCTTACCCTTTCGGTGGAAGCAAAAGGCGATTTAGATGTAGAGTGTCACCATACAGTTGAAGACGTAGGTATTGTACTTGGCACTCTTGTGGCCGAAGCCTTGGGCAACAAAAAAGGGATTCAACGCTACGGGCATGCAAGCGTGCCCATGGAGGAAGCATTGTGCGAAGCAACCCTAGATTTTTGCGGCCGTTCTTACTTGTATTTTAATGCAACGTTTGAACGCCCAATGCTTGAAAATTATGCCACGGAAGTGACAGAGGATTTCTTCCGCGCATTTTGCAATCAAGCAGGCTTAACTATGCACCTTGAATGCCGCAGAGGGCGCAATTCTCACCACATTGTTGAAGGTTTGTTTAAGGCTTTTGCCCGTGCTTTGCGAAGTGCAGTTTCCGCCGATGCCAATATGCACGGCATTCCTAGCACAAAGGGTGCACTCTGAAATTACGCCATCATTAGAAGCCTGTCACCCATAGAATATAAATGCGGCTTGGTCGCGAAGGGACGGGCTTCAACATTTAGTAAAGGTTTTTCCTTGAATCAACAACCCCGCTTTATATTTGTAACTTGTGGTTACCCGCCCGCAAAAAATGCTGGCGCGGAAAAAGGAATCATGCGTTTAGCGGAAGCCCTTGCACGGCGCGGTTTTCAAGTCTCAGTCTTGACTATACAGCACACACCCAATGAGCCCCCAACGGAAACCAGTGCTGCAGGGGTTACAATTTACCGTACGCTAAAACCTTTGAGGCTTGGCCCCCTTTGGGGATTTACCTACCGCAGGCAACTTGCCGCAACGTTACGTTCCCTTCAAAACACATGGGACGTTGTATTTTGTAGTCAGTTATACTTACATTCTGATGTAGCAGCGCTTGTTGCCCATGAGCGGGGAAAAACGGCCGCTTCGCTCATCGTTAACTCAAGCGCCTTTGGTGATTTCACTAAGTTGCTAAAAGAACGAAACGGGCAAAGAATTCTGTCCACCACAATCAAACACTCAGCGTTGTTTGTGATGACAAATCGCTCGACCGATGAAGCCTTACTTCACGGGTTTCAACCAAGTCAATTGCGCCGATTCCGTTATATGGTTCCGCAACTCCCAACTCCAACAACAAAGCCTTCTGCCAGCAATGAAGTTCTTTACTTAGGGCGCCTTACCGCTCAAAAAAATGTTCTGGGGTTAATTCGCTCTTTTGAGAATTACGCCACACATCATCGTAAACTGAAACTGACTATTGTAGGGGACGGAAATGAGAAAGCCGCTGTTCTAAAGGCGATTCAAGAAAGCCCCGCGAACCACCGCATTAAGCGTTACGGATGGACGGACGATCCGGACTCCTTCTACGTTCGTGCCCGGGCGGTTGTGATGTTCTCCCGCAGTGAAGGCCTAAGTAATGTGATGTTAGAATCTTTAGCCCATGGTAAACCCTTGTTGATTACAGACGTCAGCGGCGCCCGTGAAGCCCTTGATCCGGAAGGGGTTTTGCCCACTGTACTCCCCCCCGCCCAGCCGCTGCAAGCCCGCGGCGGATATATATTCCCCGTGGAAGATCAAGCAGCCCTTACTGCCGCCTTTGAGCATTTAGAGGACGATCAGCAGATGGATTTTTTAGGCCAAGAAGCACAAGATAGAATTCGACAAGACTTCCTAGAGGAGCACTGCGTTAAACTTTTCCTTGAAGAAATTGAAAGCGTTGTCAGCAAAAGCAAGTTCCTAAGTCCGCACCTAAGGTTCCCAAAAACATGAAGGTCTTATTTCTAGGGGAAGCAAAGAAAAAACACGTTCGCGATTGGGCTGCTTGGCTGATGGAGCAAGGGGTGCAGGTGCAAATTCTTTCAGATAACCTTCCCGCAAGTTTTGAACATGAAGGGCAAACCCTGAACATCCTTCAACCGCAGTGGAGTTTTTTGCAAAACTTATGGACGTACAAAATACGCGGCGGTGAACTGGCAAATAATCGCGATAAATGGAAGGTGTATTTGCCCTACATTAAACAGTTCAATCCTGATCTTATTCACGCTCATGAAGCTCTGGGTTACGGGCCAATTCTAGCATATACTTCCAAGGCAATCCCCAAGGTTTTAACTCCTTGGGGCCCAGATGTGGAAGATGCACTTCAGCACCCTACCACCAGCAAAGGCCGCTTGGTTATTCAAGCGTGTAAAAGCGCGGATGCGATTGTAACGAACGCCAACGGATTGGAAGATAAATGGGCCGCAGGGCTTTCCATCCCCAAAAGCAAATTTCACTTTTTCACTTGGGGAGTGAATACGGCCCACTTTAAACCTGTTAGCCGTGAACTGCGCCTCAGCCTTAGAGATCAATGGTTGT
>DAIOTT010000069.1:11379-16942 GCA_036751885.1 Candidatus Sumerlaeota bacterium | reverse complement strand
ATCGTGGTAGGCAGCCCGGGGAATTTTTAGTACGGCATTCAACGGCGGCAGTTTACCAATGCAGTTAATCATCACCGCCGGGGAACGCAGTTCAACGTTGCCCAGAGGCAGGCCACAAATTGCCCGCAAATGCTGCTCAAACTGGCTTGTGGGAAAGGCTTCAAGGGTCAAGTGCCCGCTGTTGTGCACGCGGGGTGCCATTTCGTTTACAACAAGTTTTCCCTCTACCACGAAAAACTCAATTGTTAGCAGGCCAAAATAATCCAACTCCTTGAGCGTGTAGGCAAGAATTTCCTGTGCTTGTTTTTCCAATTTTGGTGAAACCGCAGCGGGGGTTGTGGTTCGTTTTAGAATGCCGTGTTGGTGAACATTTTCAAAGAGCGGATAGCATGCGAACTCGTGCAAGGTATTACCCGCCCCTAGGCAGGAGACTTCCCGCTCAAAGGTGAGCATGCGCTCCAAAACAGCGGCTTGATTGCCAAAAGCTGCCCATGCATCCGCGGGATTTTCATCGCCGGAAATCCGCAGTTGGCCTTTTCCGTCGTACCCAAAACGCCGCGATTTCAGGATGCTGGGGCCCTTCATAGCTCCCATGGCAAGGGCTAAATCCTCTGCTGAATTCACCTCGTAATACTCAGTAACGGGGATGTTTGCGTTGTAAAAGAAGTCTTTCTCCGCCAACCGATCCTGTGAAACGGCCAACGCTTTTCTGCTTGGGTGTATGGGAAGCCGTTTTTCCAACGCTGCAAGGGTTTGGGTTGGTACGTTTTCAAACTCGTAGGTGATTAAATCCAGGCCCTCAGCAAATTGCTCTATCGCCGTGGGATCATCGTAGGGGGCGCAAATGTGCTCTGCACAAAGGCGCGCACAGCAATCTTTTGCGGGGTCCCAAACACGGAATTTCAGCCCCAACGGAATCCCTGCCAGGGCCAGCATTTGGCCTAATTGTCCGCCCCCAAGAATGCCGATGAGTTTGGGTTTACGCGTCATTCGCTGGGCTCCACAGAGGGATCAAAATCTGCTAAAACGTGGTTTGTTTGCTGCTCACGAAAGGCGGCTAAAGCTTCACGTACGGCGGGGTATTTTCTCGCAAGAATAGCCGCAGTCAGCAAGCCAGCGTTTGCTGCGCCGGAAGTTCCAATCGCAAGCGTGGCAACGGGAATTCCTTTGGGCATTTGAACAATTGAAAGCAGGGAATCAATTCCCTTTAGAACGCGGCTTTCCACCGGAACGCCTAAAACGGGAAGCAGTGTTTTTGCGGCTGCCATTCCGGGCAAGTGCGCTGCACCTCCGGCGCCGGCGATGAGTACTTCAAGGCCCCGCCCTTCTGCTTGGCTGGCGTACTCAAAAAGCAAATCTGGCGTGCGGTGGGCTGATACAACTCGGGTTTCGTAGGAAATCTTGAGGGCATCAAGCATTAATGCTGCTTCCTTCATGGTTGGCCAATCCGAGCGGCTTCCCATGATGATTCCCACAATCGGCGGCGTTGTTTGCATGGTGTACCTTCTTTCAGCTTGAAAAGCACCCTGCGGATGCTGATGATAATTACTGAAAGAAATTATTGAAATGCCCCGGGAACAAAGGCAAGGCCTTGATTGTTAAACTCTGCACCAAGGGGCAAAACTAAGCCCGAAGGAAATAAAACTCACAGGAGTTTCCAAAATCATGTTTTCTTTATTCACAAAATCAACTGCCGTTGTTATCGCATTGGGCGTTCTTGCAACATCATTCACTCCTAATCAAGTACAAGCCCGTGAAGAATGGTACGAGACCAAAGGCGCTCACGTTGGTTACGGCGTTGTAGCAGGGCTTATTATTGGTAATGCGTTGAGCAATAATCATCACCGCAGCAGTCACAGCCGATCAAGTTATGATTATCGTTACAACTCCGGCCATTCGCACCGTTCCGGCTCATCCTTTTCATATTCTTATTCTTCACACCCCTCTTACTACCGCTCATATACTTGCAGAACACCCTACCGTTCTTCCTACCGAAGCAGCTACACGTACCACCACCCTGCACCCGTAGTTTACTACGAGCCTGCACCCGTTCGTTACGTTCAGCCCGCGCCGGTATATTATAATTCCCCAGCCCCGATTGCAGCGCAGCAGGGGTCGTACATCAACTACCGCCAAAAATCAGCGTTTCCGTTTTATAAGAAAACTGAGATCGAGGTAATTCCTCAGCTTCCAGTGGTAAATCCGGATCGTTCTCAGGCAATCAATAATACGGAATTTGCACAGAATATGCGCCAAATGTACCAAACAAACACGAACCGTTCAGCTGCTCCTGTTGCATCGAATGAGGGGACAACTCAGCCTCAATCAACTCCTGGCGGCACCCCTGCAATTCAAGAGGTTGACCCTACAAGCAACAGCTCAACAAGCAATTCAGCAGCAAATAGTTTTGTAGAACACCAAGTACGCCCGGCGCAAAATCGCCAAGTGACAACAGTTTCAAACCGAGCAGGTTCTGTAAATGTTCCTTCTGCGGCGCCTGAGCAGGTAAACACAACGTACACGCCTCAAGAAAACACAACGGTGGATTCGTTCCGCTCTCAGAATGAAACAAACGTGATGAGCGTTTCATACCGCTACTAAAATCTAATTGAATACAGTAGGGCCCATGCTGCTCCTTCAGCCTTACCTTAGTTTCAGTTTTTCCTCAATCTCCTCCCGTTTTTCCGGGGGGAGATTTTGATTTTTAAGCTCTGCTTCTAACAACGCCTTCAGGCGTTCGGCATTGGGATCAATTGCCTTATACCCACATCCGGGCAGGAAGGGAGGATTTGCCTCCCACAGAAGCAGGCGCGGGTAATCTCGGCACATTCCCGGTCGTGAGGAGTAGGAATCGCAAGCCCGCGTTTGTGGGTTGAAGTGGGTGCACTGAAAAACAAAAACCCGGTTAACGCGGTCTTCCCGAACATAGACAAAGCCGTTCACCCGCTGCATCCACAAAAGGAACGCGCGCCGCAAGAGGGGTGAATGAAAGACCAACCGACTTGTTTGAACCATGGGGCTTTCGCAGCATTTTGCGCAAAGCGCACAATTGCCGCCCAGCTTGTAGGGCCGTTCCCCTTGGCGTTTTCTGAGGAAACGCGTAGCGGCTAAATCAATGTTAAATACTTGACGCGCGCAAAGCTTTAGTATTTTCCGAACCGCGCCGTCTTTCATTGCGTTTACACGTTCCCTAAGGCATTTTTCATGAAGTCAATAACTCTGCTGATACCATATACGTTAGGATCTCAACAGCTCAACCCAAGTCATGCATATTCTATTCGTTTCTGATGAAGATCTTTGTCGCGGCCCAATTGCCCGGCTAATTGCCTTACAAATGGCAAAAAAACTGGGCGTTCCCCACGCAACATTCCGCAGTTGCGGTTTGCATGTGGTTGCACCGCTTCGCCCCTCGCCGGAGGTTGTTGAATTCATGATCGGCAAGGAGTTCGACCTGCGCAAGCACCTCAGCACGGGTTTTGATCTTCCCTTGGTTCGCCAAAGCGACATAATCCTGTGTATGACCCACGCAATCCGCAAGGAGGCACAAGCCCGAGTAGGCGCTCCCCAAAGCGGAAAAATCGTAGTCTTGAACGATGCCGTAGGCTTTGGCTCCACGCGGCAAAAGCAAGACATTTTGACCCCTGAAGCCCACACTGATTTCCAACTAATGGCGATCTACACGCAGCTGAAGGCAACAGTTGGGCGTTTTGTGCGAAACCTAAGCGATGGTGACGAAGTGGAGGATTTTGGCGCAAAACGCGTGCTTACCAGCGAACGAGGCGTGTTAGACAATCCGCAGATTCGCCAGTTTTTGAACCACAACATCATGGAATTTATCGCCCGCTCCTACGAAGCACCCACCAGCGAGCAAATTGCCGAACACTTACAACTTGTTGGGCAGCGGGTTTCAACCATGGAGGTGGAAGAGCTGTGCAAGTCCGACTTGAAAAACCGGTTGAATCGCCGCATTGATTCCACCTGGGAGTTAGATTCCCACGCGCAAGAGGAAGAAGCCCGGGCCAAAGCAAACCGCCGAGCCGAACAACACACCCATGCCAGCAGCAATTCAACAAAACGTCCCGATGCTGCCGAAGCCTACAACGGCAAAATGGATGAAGCAACAGCCCTTGAAGTGCTTTCCATTACCCTAAATACCACCCGCAGTGATGCACGTAAAAGCATCAAGAAACTGCTTACTCGTTACCACCCCGATAAGTTTCACGACGACGAAGAATTCCGCATTTTAGCGGAGGAAAAAACCAAACAAATCAACCAAGCATGGACTCTTTTGGAAAAACGATTGCCGGAGTAAATAGGGTTTTACATCAATTTATACAAGTATTCGTTGTTGAATATTACTGGAAACAAATAAAACTCTTGTCAAACCTCCCCTCAATCTAGCTACTTACAACAGACTAATCGAAATTTTGGTCGCCCGAGTTTTTCGGGCGACTTTTTTTATCCTTCAACAAACATCCCGAGGTGAATCACTGTGGCAAAGAAAAAGAAAAAAGAACCCGTTTACAAAGTCCTGAACATTAAGCCGCTGATTAAGGCAATCGCCTCAGAGAAAGATCTTGATGCCGATATCATCAAGCAAGCCGTGGAATCTGCAATTATGTCCGCTGCATCCAAGCGCGAACACAATTTCAACGAACCACGCCCAGAACTTGACATCAACACCGGTGAAATGCGCATCTACGCGAAGAAGAAGGTCGTGATATCTGTTCTTGATGAGGACAAAGAAATCGATATTCTGAGCGCGAAAGAGCGAAACCCCGAACACATGATGGGCCAAGAAATTGAAGTTGAGATTGATCCGGAATCCTTTGGGCGTATTGCCGCGCAATCGGTTCGCCAAGGGATTCTACAACGCTTGCGCGATGCAGAACGAGATCGTATTTACGATGATTACAAGGACAAAGTGGGGAGCGTAACAACGTGTATAGTTCAGCGGTACGAGCGCCGCGATTGCGTTGTTTCCCTCGGGAAAACAGAGTGTTTGTTGCCCCACCATGAAATCCCCATGGGGATTCGCTACCGAAACGGCGACCGCCTTCGCTGTTTGATTGTGGATGTTCGCCGTTCCCCAAAAGGCCCGCAGGTAATTCTTTCCCGCACGCGCTCTGAGTTGGTGAAGCAGCTTTTCGCCACGGAGGTTCCAGAAATTAGCGACGGAACCGTGCGGATTGTGGAAATTGCACGGGAACCCGGAACACGGACGAAAATCGCTGTCAACAGCATGAACCCCGATGTGGATCCCGTTGGCGCCTGTGTGGGGCCCAAAGGCCAACGCGTGCAGGCGATCGTTCGCGAACTCGACAACGAAAAAATAGACATCGTTCCCTACTCTGCGATTCCAGAGCACTTCATTGAGTCGGCCCTGAACCCAGCGGTTGTGATCAACATGAAGTTGAACGAACTCCAAAAGCACGCTCTGGTAATTGTGGATGGCGATTCACTCTCCAAGGCAATCGGCAAACGGGGCCAAAACGCCAAGCTTGCCGGCAAGCTTACTGGCTGGAAGATCGACGTACGGGAGCAGGAAACTGAGGAAGAACTT
>DAIOTT010000069.1:0-11369 GCA_036751885.1 Candidatus Sumerlaeota bacterium | reverse complement strand
GCCTTGACGAAGAAAACCGCAACATGCTGGCAGATTTCCTGAGCCAAATTGAAGGGCTTTCCGGCTTCTCTAAAGATGCTCTTGGCGCCTCAAAAGAACTGAACAGCGTAGAGCGGCTTTCCACCACTTCACCAAGCCAGTTGCTTCCCTTCACGAACGACGATCAGGAAATGGCAGAACAAATTGTTCAAGGAGCTGCAAACTATCTTCGCCAACTCAACGAAATGCGCCAATCGGCGGATGAACCTGATGCGGATTCAGAATTTCAGTACGAGGATTCAGCAGATTCTTCAGACTTAGAAGATGTTGAACGCTCTGCTGATTCTATTGAAACAGCAGAACCTGAAGTCGGTGAATCAGCAGTCGCAGAAGAACCCGAAGCTGAGAATGATGAGCCCAAGCCTGAATAAGGCAGAACTAATCCTGTGGATTCATGTGCACCCCCGCAGTCCTGTTGTAGTTGACCCAAAGCTTTCGCCGGTTCAAAGACGACCAGTTTGCTGGGGTACATTTTGATTGATCAACGTTTTCCACAAAACAGACGACAAAAAAGCGACGAATCTTGAATGACTGATCCCCGTGAAATTACCACTACTCTTGAATTAACTCAGCGAGCCCAAGCCCACCTTGAAGCCCGCGAGCTTGATCTTGCCATTGAAGTGGTTAGTATAGTGGAAGAAAAGTTCATGGATGATCCCATTGCCCTACACCTTGCAGGTGTTGTGTGGGAGCGCGCCTTTCTAGAGTTCAATGCCATGGGTAAATCCCCTTCCCTTGTGTACTATGAAAAAGCTGCTCAATACTTTGAGCGCGCCTTGAAGCTTGATCCTGAAAAATTCCCCTTCCACGCGGAACGGCTTTACACCTGTTTGTTTGTGTTGGGTACGCAGAAAAATGATTTGAATCGCCTGAAGCAAAGCCAAGCGTTGGCTGAAAAACTCTCGGATTCAGCCGATGAATTATTGGCGGCAAACTACCAACACGAGTTAGCCATTATAAAATCAGGGATTGCCAGAATTACACAGGAAATTCCCGATTGGGAAGCTGCTGATGAGGCGTTTGAAAAACTGGACTGCCCCGATTCAGGCCGCGAAAAATACTTTTTCTGTTACTACAAAGGAATCGTAAAACGCTCCTTAGCAGAGTTTCATCAGGATCAACAATTCCTGCTGGAAGCAATTGCAGCCTTTCGCGTTGCGTTGGCTGAACTACGGCTTCGCTCTGTCATGTTTCTCCTTGCAGATTGTTTGCTTCAACTAGAACAACCCGATGCCATTGATCTTTCTGAAATGCAGGAATACATTCCCGAGTTAATTCAGAAATCGCCGGAAGATCCCGTCATTCAAACTCTATTTCAACGCTGGGAAGTACGCCTAAAACTTCTTGGCCTAAACCCAAAACCCTTAACGGATGTAACAGACAATTCCCTTCCGCCAACCCCTGAGGATGAACAATCATGATTCTCGTAATTGATAACTACGATTCCTTTACCTACAACCTTGTGCAATACTTGGGCGAACTGGGGGCGGATTTACATGTTTTGCGAAACGATAAAGTAGACGACGTTGCCATGCAGCGCCTAAAGCCTCGTTATATAGTCGTTTCTCCCGGCCCTGGAAACCCCGATGAAGCGGGTTGTTCGTTGGATGTGATTCAGCGTTATTCCAGAACAATCCCCACGCTAGGCGTTTGCCTTGGGCACCAATGCATCGGCCAAGTTTTTGGCGGCGTGGTTGTTCGTGCTCCCCGCCTAATGCACGGCAAAACAAGCCAAGTTTCCCATACCGGAAAAGGCATTTTCAAGGACTTAGAAAACCCCTTCACCGCAACACGCTATCACTCGCTGATTGTGGATGAAAAATCCGTTCCCTCTTGTGTTACGATTGAAGCACGCTCCACGGACGATCAGCTCATCATGGGCCTAAGCCACAACGAATTTCCCATTCACGGCGTTCAGTTTCACCCCGAAAGTATTCTCACCACTGAGGGTAAAAAACTCCTCAAAAACTTTTTGGAACTCTACGCCCCCGCAAAATAACGGCTGCTCCCCAAAAAATAATTTCACCACAGGTAAAGCGTAAAGCCTGTGGTGAAATGCTTATTTCTTGTGATGCATTACGTCTCTTTTCAACCCATCAATAGAACAGATACAAATCCTTCGCAGGAACAAGTGCAGCCGCTTGAGAAGCTTGTACTTGAAAACCTGCAACGGTAAATTGTGCGTTGCGCGGTGCACCGGTGGTATTTTCCGCAAAGTTCAGTGTCACGGTTTGCGTTCCCGTGCCAGAGGTTGGCGTTGCCGTAATCCAATTCGGTAAGTTGGTGAAGGCCCAAGTGCAACCGGGCTGGGTTGTGATGGTAAACTGAGTTGAAGGAGTTGTGGCGTTTAGGGTTGTTGTGGAAACTTGGTAAGTACAAACGGGTTCAGTTGAACCACCGATCAGGTAAGCCCAGGGTTCTTTATTCAACGCGAATTCTGAGTTTTCACCAAAGATAATGGAAAAGTCTGAAGCTGAGAATACAACTTCTTCACCTGCTTCAACAACCTCGAAAAAGTTTTGGCTGCGGTCAAAACCAGAAGATTCATTCGCGGCGATTTGCCCGGTGAGTTGTGTGTTGGCTGTGGTTCCGTCTGAAACCCAGAGTTCGCGACCGCTTGATTGTGTTATTGCTGTAAAGAGAAACCGATTATTCTGCGTGAAACTTCTGGTCAAAGTGCCGTTGTTATTCCCATAGATTGAAGCATACACAGGGTCAGAACCATTTGGCCCAGGGTTTACATCCTTCAACTGTTGAGTGCCGTTCGTTGTAGCGTCGGTGTACCAAGGTTCTACGCCGTCGGCGTTGCGGCCAATAAAGTAGTACCGGTTGTTGGAATCATAGCGATCATCACTCGAAATCCCGTCAAGAAAATCGCTGCCTAAATCCAACCCGTCGCCATTTCCGGGATTAATGTCCTTCACCAACACGGTGCCGTTGGTGGTGCCGTCGGTTTTCCAAAGCTCGCGGCCCGTGCTTGCTTGGGTTGCTGCAAACAAAATCAAGTTGCTGGGTTGTTGCGCGTTTGGCTCAAAGTTAACAAATTCAAATTCGGCCCAATCAGAAAAGGCGCCTGCGCTGCCGGGGTTTATGTCCTTCAAAAGGGCGGCGTTGCCTGGTTGGCCGTTTGTGGTGAAGAGTTCCAGCCCTGTGGTCGGTGTTTCAGCAATAAAGGCAAGCTTGCTCCCTGAATCAAATTCAACGGAAGCGATTTCACCGAACGTGGTGAAGTCCGGGAAAGAGGAACCCGTGCCGGGTGTAAGATCCGACACAATCTGCGTGTTTGCGGCAGTGCCGTCTGTTGTCCAAAGCTCCACCCCTTGGGTCGGCGTGCGAGCCAAGAACAGGAGCCGCGAGGGGAGTAAGGTGGTTGAGTCTAATATGGGAACTGTGGAAAAGCTGAAGTCAAATCCCGAGAGTGCAAGTGAAGGGCCTTGGCCGGGGAAAATGTCCTTCAGTAGCATGGTGCCTGCGGGGTTGCCGTTTGTAACCCAAGGCTCCAACCCGTTAGCTGAAGTAAAGGCCGGAAACACGCCGAAGTTATTCACTTGGTTAATGTCCACCACTTGATCGCCAAAACCACTTACCCCGGGAGCTGTGTTAAAGTCCTTCAGCAAAAAAGTACCGCCGCTGCTGCCGTTGCTTCGCCAAAGTTCCACGCCGTTTGATCCGTCATCAGCAGAGAAAATCAGAATCGTACGCTTGTTGGTGAAGTTGGTAAAGTAACCGAAGTTGAAATTAAAATCTCCGGCTGTATTGACTAACGAAGAATCTGGCCCGGGGTTGATATCGGCAACCATGAACGTTGTTTCAGCTGTGCCGCCTGTTGCCCAAGGCTCGTAGCCGTGGGCAGTGGTGTATAGGGCAAACATATCTGGTAGCGTGGTAAATTCTGGGTCTTGATTCAACAAAAACCCTATGCCAAGGGGCGCAAGTTCAAGAGATTCTTTCGAGTTTTCTGGAAGATCAAATGCGCCCACGGAGCCGGGTTCCAAATCGCCGAGAAATGTTACGGTGTTGGTATCGGTTATGTAAAGCTCACGCCCCGTTGCTGGAGTTGTGGCATTGAAATAAACGGAGGAACTGGTTGTGGATAAGCCGGAAAAAACTCCGGAAAAAATTGGAAACGATCCTTCAGGGCCGGGATTAATGTCAGCAAGCGGCCCCGTACCTTGAATCGTGCCGTCGGTGCTCCAAAGTTCTACTCCTGTTTGCGGTGTGCCGGCGGTGAAAACAAGTTTTGAAAAAAGGGGGCTTCCTGATTGCTGATTGAACTCAAAGGTAATGGTAAATTTGAAGTCCTCGGGATCAGCGGAAATTTGATTCGGGCCTGCAGGCGCGCTGAAGCCCACGGCGATATTTGTTTCTGCCAACCGCACCGTGTTTTGCAGCGTGCCGTCCGTGGACCAAATTTCAAGTCCGTTCGTTCCCGAAACCGTGAAAAGAATGCGCTCGCCAAAACGCCCCAAAGGGAACGAAACAAAATCATCGTCGGGAACAACGTTCGTTTCTTTCAGCTTGATTGTTCCGCCGGTTGTGCCGTCTGTGCCGTAAACGTCGAAGGAGGAATCAAGTCCATCCAAGGCGAAGAAAACAACAATGTCGTTCTGCATGGGTTCAAAAAAACTGGGTGAGCTTCCAATTTGCGGATTGGAGTTAATCTCCAACAACTCGAATGGTGCTTGCGAATAAGAAAGGACTGGCAGAATTCCAATAAAACTTGCAATAATGTAATGGTTTACCCTCATGAAATACCTCAAAGAAATGTTCGATCCATGGGAGTATGCTACTCTGATTGCGGTCACAAGGGAAGTTTAAATAATTCGGCTAAGGCGCCAAAATGATGGATGTGAATTGTCTCGGGGGAACCGGTAAGAATTGGCTCCTGCTCCATCGTCCACGTTTTCTTATGGGGGATGAAAATCGTCTGCATGCCAAGGCGTTTGGGGTTGTTAATATCGCTGGCGGGGGAGTTCCCGATCATCACCGCTTCATGGGGCTGAATGCCAAGTTTATCTAGAAGCCCTTTGTAATTATCTTGGTACTTATGGGGAACAACCTCAGCGCCGTGTATGAAGGGCAGTAAACCGCTGCGGTGAACTTTTGCCATTTGGTCGTTCTGATCTCCTTTCGTTACAATATACGTGGGGAAGTGTTGTGCTAAGTAGGGGAGAAGATTGCCAACTTCAGGGAGAAAGATGATCGGGTGCTGACGAAGAAACGCCGTCCAGCGAAGTGCACCGGCAGCGAGGGGCGCAAAGCGGTGGGTTTGTTTGCTTTGGTGCGTAAGGCGCCGCAAAGTTGCAATCAGTGAACGTTCAAAGCAATTGTACCCGTACCCGTAAATTCTGATGTTTCGCCGTTCATTGCGGTTCATAATTTCCACCACCGCGCGATCCGTAAAGCCCATGGAGCGGCCTTGAATGCACAGCCATTCTTCACACTGAAGAAAGAACAGATTATTCTCCCAAAGTGTATCGTCGGCATCAACAAAAACGGCTTTAAGAACGCTTAGATCAAGGCCTGATTCTTCGGATTGAGGTGTATTGTTTTTATTCAACATTCGCTAAATTCTCTCTTAGGGATTCCAGCTCCTGCTTCATGGCAAGAACGGTTTGGGATAAACTTAAGTCTCTGCATTTGGAGCCCATCGTATTAATTTCTCGAAGCATTTCTTGGGAAAGAAATTCCAAGGCTTTCCCCTGAATCACGCCCGCGGATTTAATGTTTTGCTGAAGAGTTTGCAAGTGGGCGGAAAGGCGCTGAACCTCCTCAGTAATATCGGCTTTATCGGCAAATATTGCGACCTCCAACTCAAGGCGGCCGTTGTCTAATTGTACGCTGCGATCGGCTAATAATTCCTCAATCCGCTGGTGAAGCTTTTCCTTGTACTTTACAACCACCTCGTTGCGGGCTTCATCCACAAAGCTCAAGTGGTTTGCAATCACATCATGGTGCCCTTGAAATGCGGTGTTTAACTTTTCGCCTTCAGCCCTTCGCGAGGCAATCAATTGCTCCGTGGCTTCATGAATTACGGCCGTCAGCTCAGCATCAATCTCATCGTGGCCAAGGTCGGTTGTGTCTTGCATCATCACACCGGGCACACTCAGCAAGCGCTCTGGGGAAATGGGCGCTGGGCTGAAGGGTTGTAATTGTTCCAACAAACTTTTCAACAGCTTGGTGTTAATCCGAACTGGGGAAACAACTTCCTCATTAGCATCAAACCGTACGGTTAAATCTACCTTCCCGCGGTTCAAGACTGCTTTCAGCTGGTTGCGCACTTCAACATCTAAGTGGTGAAAGGCCGAACCCAGCCGCAAGTTCATTTCCAAAAAGCGGTTATTCACGCTTCTGACTTCAACAAACAGCCTGCCGTAGGGCGTTTCTTTTTGCGCTGAACCGTAACCGGTCATACTTTGAATCATTTGGGGTGGTGCTCTGCTTTCAAACTAAAGGGTGTGGAATGCGATTGGCGCGGGAATAATTTGCGGGGAAACCTCTGTTCCTCTTGTGCCTAAGCAAAACTCCGCAAAAAGATAAGCGCATCAATCAGACCCGGTCAAATGAAAGGCCCGCTATTCCATGGTAGAATTAGAAAGCATTTTGAAAAACGTAGAACCTGAAATTGCCCGCCGCGTGCGCGAAGCCCTTGCACTGATGCGCAAGCAAGCAATTGGCGCTGAAGCCTACAGGCAAAACGCCAAAGTTTGGACGAAAGAAGATGATTCACCTGTTACCGTTGCGGATTTATTGCACCAGTGCCAGTTGCAGCAGTTGCTGAGAACAAGTTTTCCTGAGGACGGATTAATCTCAGAGGAGCCCCGCTCCATGCTGCTGGAAACGTTTGAAGAAGCCAGCGCAATCTCCGCTGAATTCTACGGCGTTCACATGAACCCCGAGCTTTCCGAGGTGCCAGATCGTGGGCCTTGTACTTGGGTGTTTGACCCAATCGATGGTACCAAGGGGTACTTAAAGGGTCGGTACTATGCAATAGCCTTGGGCTTTTTTATGAATGAAGTACCCGTTTTTGGTGCAATGGCAATTCCGCACCGTACGGGCCAAACAGGAGAAGCAGATTCAACCCTGCACTATGCGTTTGATCGTTCGTTGGCGTTTGCCATTAAAGGGCACGGCGCATGGATTACAAAACTTGATGTGCAAGGTACTGAAACCTACTTAAAGCTTGATGCCACAACGGTGGACGAATCAACTGCGGTGCGGATGGGAATGTCCCTTGAGCACGGGGATAACTTGGCAGAGCGGTTCAAAAAAAATAAATTTGACTACGTGAAGATTGATAGCCAAGCCAAGTATTTGGCGGTTGCTGCGGGGGACTTGGATTTGTACGTTCGTAAATGCCGTGGGGATCGGCCTCAGGATTTGCTCTGGGATCATCTCCCTGGAATGATGTTAGTATTAGAGGCGGGCGGAACGATTTGCAGTTTCGATGGTTCGCCCATCAGCATGCTCGTTCAAGATGAAATATCATTTGTGGGGGGAATGATTTGTCACCGCGGGCCAAGAGGGACGGAGTTCGCCAAAAGCATTGAACAAGCCGTAAATGCATGAGCCGAAGCATAAGCCAACAATCAAACACCGATACAATTATTGCCCGTGCAACGCCAGCCGGGAGCGGGGCAATTGCCATTATTCGGCTTTCAGGCCCGCAGTGTCACTCCGTGGCAAAGCAAATTTTTCTGCCACGATTCAATTCACCAGAACAGCCTGAGGCTGCTAAACTTCTGCTTGGTGAAATAAAAAATCCGGCCTCAAACGCCGTTCTGGATGAATGCCTTGCGGCGTTTTGGTACGGCCCCAATTCCTTCACAGGTGAGGATTGTGTGGAGTTTCACCTTCACGGTAGCCCTGTTGTGGTGGGGGAAGTGATTAGCCTGTCCCTCAGCCACGGAGCGCGTTTAGCGCAACCCGGAGAGTTTTCTCAACGGGCCTACAAAAATGGTAAAGTTGATTTGGCTCAAGCGGAAGCCATTTGCGATTTAATTTCTGCCCGAACGGTGGAGGCAAGCCGCTTTGCACTGCAACAACTTAGCGGCGGGCTAAGCCGCAAATGCGAGGAAGTGCGCATGCGTTTGGTGCGCACCATTGCAGAGCTTGAAGCCTATGTGGACTTCCCCGATGAAGGGTTGGGCATTGATGTTTCCAACCGTATCGTTCAAGAACTAAGCACCCTTGCAAGCATGATTGAAGATTGGCTTGTAAACGCTCGCCGGGGAATTGCCACGCGCGATGGTGTGCGCGTTGTGCTTGCCGGCAAGCCAAACGCCGGGAAGTCCTCCTTGTTCAACGCGCTGCTCAAACGCGACCGCGCAATTGTAACGCCCCATGCGGGCACAACCCGCGATACACTGGAAGCAGAAATAGATTTGCACGGAGTACCTGTCACTATGATTGATACAGCAGGGTTGCGCACGGCGGAGGATGAAATTGAGCGCATGGGAATTGAGCGCACCAAAAGTGAATTTCAACTCGCAAACCTAATTCTGTTCCTCGTTGATTCAACAACCCCAGAAACGGCGTTCAGCGAATATGAACTCTGCCGCGGGTTTCCGCACTTGATTGTTTATAATAAGATTGATCAACAAACGCCCGATCGTTCATTCCAAGCTTTACTTGAAGGCGGGGTTGGGATTCATGAAATTTCTGCGGCCGCAAACATTGGGATTGCTGAATTGGAGAACGCCGTACTGCAAGCCGTTGCGGGAAACAATGCTGAGTCTAACTCTGCCATGATTACCAACCGCCGGCACCAGCAGGCGTTGGACGTTTCGCTTCACCATTTGCTTCGGGCTAAATGCGATTTAAAGCGCGAAATTAGTCCGGAGTTTTTGCTGGTTGATCTTACGGAATCCGTTGCTCAGATTGATTCAATCACCGGGAGGCAAGGGCTTGATGAGGATGTGCTGGACGAGCTTTTTTCTATGTTCTGTTTGGGTAAATAAACAGTATTTACAATAATTACCGTCAGCTAAAATTCATTAATGGCACGGGAAAAACTTTCTTCCAGCTGCTGCGCAAAAAACTTCCATTCAAAACTCTTGGCCTGCTGACGCCCATTTTCAGCCAATTTTTCACGATCAATTGTATGATCCGTAAGGGCTTCCAGTATTCTTGCAACCCCATTTTCATCATCGGGATCGTAGAAGATTCCAGCACCTGCTGCAATTTCATTCATCGGTGGCAGGTTGGCGCACACAACGGGAATTCCGTGGTTCATGGCTTCAACAACGGGAAAGCCAAACCCTTCATCCAAGGAGGGAAAAATTAATGCCTCGGCCTTTGAATAAAGATTCGGAACGTCGTTGTCCGGTAAAGGTTGTAAAAGATGAACTCGTTCGCTTAGGTGTAATTGTGTAATCAGCCGGGCAATTCTGCTGCGGCCTTCGGGCTTAATACCTGCAAAAACAAGATCAGGGATTTTCATATGTTGTGCTGAATCGGTTGTTTTTAAAAGTTGAGAATATGATTGAAGAAGTTGATCAAAGTTTTTGTGGGGCTTATCAATCCCAACAGCCAGCCAATAATGCCTTGGTACGGGGGGGAGTGACACTTGTCCCTCTGGGGCAATTGGAATTTGGGAATTCAACCCCGGCCCTAAAGCATGGGTAAGCACGCGGTGCGCATGAAACCCGTGGAGCGTTTGAAGTTGAACTTTTGTATGGCGCGAAGGGGTTACAATGAGCGTAGAAAAGCGCCGTAGGAATTGAAACATCAGCTTCATGTAGGCGCTTGTCCCTAATTTTGGTGGGTAGGTAAGGTGAATTAAATCTTGAATCATAATCACGTTCTTCATTCGCAGCGCAAACAGAGGGACGGAGTAATGGGGGGAAAAATAAAGGTGGGCTTTTTTGTAGGGTGATGAAGCAAACAAATTCTGTACGCCGTAAATGGGCGTGTGAAACGGGAGAAATTCTGCATCCAACTGTGAGGGGAGCAGGCGTGCCATTGCTTTGCGATTACCCAGCAACTTTAGGCTAAAGGCTGGCGGTTCCTCAGCCCAATAGCGCAGTAGTTGCCGCAGCAAAACACCAATGCCAGAGTGCTCAATCATGCGGCAGTCTATCATGACTTCAGGCTTTGCGTGGTGATTCATCAAGGGGTGGGTTCCGTTAGTCGCAATGATCCGAGATCAGCGTTTGGAATTGCTCGCGTTTGTAATGATCAAATGATTCCAAGCAATTGGCAAGCACTTGGCCCACGTTTTCTTTTAGTTTAAACGCCGGATTTTTTTTCTTTAATGAGTTAAGGCGCTTTGTAAGTTGATCTACAACCATTGCTTTTTCTTCTGCCGCTGCGTTCTGCCAGTACTCCTCAAACAATGCCGTATTGCAGTTTGTGAGGCGCACAATGGCAAGGTTGCGCTGAATGATTTCATCGTCTGGGCTAACAATTTTAGCTTTTTCCATAATCACTTGTTGGCAAGGGTGGGTGTATTTCCCCAACGGTCTGCGTGCCATATCAATGATCAACTCAATGGAAGCTCTGGGGGATTGTAAATGCTTGAACACAACATCCAGATCCTCTTGGGCGGGGTTCTCAAGGGAAAGTGTAAGCTGAAAAATCTTCTCCAGAATCTGTTCCCGCAGTTGTTCCCAATCTAGGTGAACGGCGGTGGCAGAGGACGACCGACTGGAGAATGTTTGCCGATTGTAGAGTTCTTGGTAGATTGCAAGGGCTGCTTTTTTCTCGCCTTTAGCATCCAGCAGTTCGGCTCTTTTTACGCGCAATTCAATTTCATCCGGCTCAGCTCTACAAATCTGCGCTAACAGATCAAGAGTGCGTTGATCGTGGTTTTTGGCGAGTAAACGGGATTTAACGAGTTGCATGGCCAACAAATTTGATTCCGGTGCCGTGCTGTATGCGTGCTCCAAAATATTGATGGAAACGGTGGGCGGTTGGGAAATAATCATCCGCACATTACTGCGGTTCGGCTCATCTGCTAAAGCTTTACCAGCAAGAAGAGAAAGCAGTTCTCGTTCATCCTCAGCAGCTTTTGGCATCAGCTGAATGTAGTCCTGAATTTTGGTTTTGGAATTTAGTTGAATGTTGGCGATTTGATTCAGGATTGAATTCTTTTCAAAATTACCCATGCTGGAAAGGGCTTTTTGAATCTCCTCTTTTGATGCACCTTGCTGGAACAACTCCACCAAATGGAAGTGCGCCGTTTGTTCATCCGTTGAACCATGATCGATTGCTTGACTGTAAATCTTCAATGCGCGGGAATCTCGCCTGCCGATGGACGCATAACACTCTGAAAGCGCCTTGATGATTTGCGGATTCTCCGGATCCCGCTGGTAAATGCGCTCCAATAT
>DAIOTT010000068.1:0-17312 GCA_036751885.1 Candidatus Sumerlaeota bacterium | reverse complement strand
CAAAAAAATCATTAAAATCCCAAAGACTGCAAACAACAGCAGAAAAGCTAAATACACCGATTCGGATTGAAGGATATTTGCCTCCCCATGATTCCCGCCTGAAGGTGCTCAAGGTAACACCTGATCCCGGCGTGATTGAGGTAAACGTGCACCCGGCGGAAAACTGGGATGAGTTGGTGAACATCACAACCGGCGTTTACGAGGATGCATTTTACACACGCCTAGGAACCGAAAAATTCATGCTGGACGGTCGTCACAGCGGCACCGGCGGCGGCAACCACATTGTGATTGGCGCACAAACGCCGTTGGAAAGCCCTCTGCTCAAACGGCCCGACTTGCTGAAAAGCCTTGTTGGCTATTGGATCAATCATCCGTCCCTTTCGTACCTGTTTTCCGGCATGTTCATCGGCCCCACAAGCCAAGCGCCCCGGGTGGATGAAGCGCGCCATGATTCGCTTTACGAGCTTGGCATTGCCTTTGAACAATTGAGTGCAGATAAAAAGCCGCAGCCGTGGTTGGTGGATCGTGTTCTGCGGGATTTGCTGACGGATCTTACGGGGAACACGCACCGGGCGGAGTTTTGCATTGATAAGCTTTACTCGCCCGATAGTGCCACAGGCCGTTTGGGGTTGTTGGAGCTTCGCGCCTATGAAATGCCCCCCCATTCCCGCATGAGTTTAACGCAAGCCCTACTGCTGCGTTCCCTCATCGCACGGTTTGCCGAGCAGCCTTACGAGCAACCGCTTGTGGCTTGGGGAACAAGCTTGCACGACCGGTTTATGCTGCCACACTTTATTTGGCAGGATTTTGCTGAAGTCATTCGTGAAACAAACCAAGCGGGCTTTGAGTTGAAAGCAGAGTGGTTTTTACCCCATTGGGAGTTCCGTTGCCCCAGCTTTGGTTCCGTTACCTATGAATCGGTGAACTTGGAACTACGCCAAGCCCTAGAGCCGTGGAATGTTCTCGGCGAGGAATCTGGCACCGGCGGCACAGCCCGTTACGTGGATTCAAGTGTAGAGCGCGTTGAAGTGAAAGCCAAGGGCATGATCAATCCGCGGCACATTCTAACGTGCAACGGGCGCCGTGTTCCCCTACACCCTACGGGTGTTAAAGGCGAATTCGTTGCGGGTGTGCGGTTCCGCGCGTGGCAACCGCCGCGCTGTATGCACCCGTACATTCCCGTGCAAGCGCCGCTGGTGTTTGATCTTTACGATACTTGGAGCGGTCGTTCCTTGGGGGGCTTTACCTACCACGTGAAGCACCCGGGTGGGTTGAGCTATGAAACATTCCCGGTTAACGGGAACGAGGCTGAATCGCGCCGCTTTTCACGGTTCTTTAAGTTCGGTCATACGCCCGGGGCGTACAAGCCTCAGCCAGAGCCCGTGAACTATGATTTCCCCTTTACCCTTGATTTGCGGCGAAATTCTTAGCAAAGGCGAAATTGGTTTTGCTTTACTGGTATGATTATGGAACACTCAGCCATTAATGATATGACAGGATGTGTATTTCCTTTTTCGCATGAGTGTTTCCCCTTCCTCCTCCTCCCCGTTCCTTGGCGTTTCGCCTAACACGAGCATGCCAGCGCAAAATCAAGTTCAACACCAAGTTCTAGCCCCTGAGTTATTTCAGGGGTACCAGCCCCCTGTGGGCGGTTGGGATGAAATGCTAACCCCCACCGGGGAGTTTCGCCCCCACTGGTTCCCGCTGGTAAAATCGTTACGCGCCTTGGGCTCTGGCGTGGATCGCCGTTGGGATTTATCCAAGCGCCTGCTGCAAGACAGCGGCGTTTCCTTCCGCGTTGCCTCGGATCCCAAGGGTGTGGAACGCCCCTGGGATTTGGATGCTTTACCCCACGTTATTTCCGCCGCCGATTGGGCCTTCCTAGAGCGAGGCTTAAAACAACGTGCCCAAGTGCTTGAATCCGTGCTGGATGATTTATACGGACCACAAACCCTCATCAGAAACGGCGTTATTCCCGCCTCGCTGTTGTTTGGTCAACAGTGCTTTTTGCGCCCCATTCATGGGTTGAAGCCAAAAAAAACTTGGCTTCACCACATGGCGTTTGAAGTTGCCAGAACCTCCCAAGGTGAATGGATTATTCTGGCAGATAGAACCCAAACACCCACGGGATTTGGGTATGCATTGGAAAATCGCAACGCCACCATTCGTGTTTTTCCTGAAGCATACCAAGGAAGCCCGGTGCGCAGAATGCTCCCCTTCTTTGATCATTTTCGGGAAAGTTTACAGGCGCTTTCCCCCGTTGATCGGGAAAACCCCCGCGTTGTGCTGTGGTCCGAAGGGGCAAACCAGCAGGCGTATTTTGAGCAATTAATCGTTGCAAGGCAGTTGGGTATTCCCTTGGTTGAGGACGCAGATCTTACCGTGCGCAACCACTGTGTGTACGTGAAAACCCTGGGGGGGCTTCGGCCGGTGCGGGTGATTCTGCGCTGTACGGAAGACTACCTGAGCGACCCGTTGGAGCTGGACTCCTATTCCACCCGCGGGGTTCCCGGGTTGTTGCAAGCGGTTCGCCGTGGCAACGTGGTCATGGCAAACGCGCTGGGCTCCGGGTTGGTTGGCAATTCATCCTTTCTGCCCTTTTTACCCGCCATTGCAAAATCCCTCATCGGTGAAGATTTAGTACTCAATTCCGTGCCAACCCAATGGTGTGGCGAACCCGCCGTGGTGGAGCAAGTTCGGCAATCCGTGGAGAATAAAATATTCAAGCGGGTCGGCGTAAATGCTCCGGTGAAGTATTGCGAGGGCAATTCACTTTCCGATTCTGAGAAAGCAGCGTTGCTTCAGGAAATGCGGTTCCGGCCAGAGCACTACATTGTTCAAGAGCGGCTTCAGCTTTCCACCACGCCGGTGCGTATTGCAGCTGGGGGCTTTCAAGCGCAACCCGTCGTGGTTCGGGTGTTTGCCCTTTGGAATCCCGATGGTTGGCAAATCCTCCCCGGCGGCCTTGCGCTAACGTCCCCCAGTTGGCATTCCAACCTGATTAGTCTGGAATCTGCCACCGCCTCAAAAGATACATGGGTACTTGCAGAGCAAGCCACGCCAGGGCCAATCAAACTGCGCTCCTTATTTCCGCCGGTGGAAATTGCCCGCACGAATATGGATATGCCAAGCCGTGTGGCGGACAACATGTATTGGTTGGGCCGTTATGTGGAACGGGCTGAAGGGCAAATTCGGGTTCTACGTGTGCTGTTGCAACGCTTGAACGATGAAACCCACCTGAAAGAAGATGCCGAGCTGGATGTGCTGCTGAATTGGATGGGCCAAGAAAACCTGATCCCCAAAACCCTGCTCAATGCGCGGCGCCAAAACCGCGAGCCGGAACTGGAGGAAGGCCTGCTGGAGTTTCTCTACGGTTCCGATGTAAACGGCTTACGGGCCCTAAGTACAAACCTTCGGCGAACCGTTTGGTTGGTGCGCGACAGAATTTCCATGGATGGTTGGCGGTTTCTTCATCGGTTTGAAAAGCAATTCCCCCCCGCGAATGAGGTTCCCCCCGCCGGTTCCAGTGCGGCCCTTGAGGTGTTAGATGAAATGTTGCTCCCCCTGATTGCCTTTAGTGGTTTGGTAGGGGAAAGCATGACGCGTGGGCCCGGCTGGCGCTTTTTGGATATGGGCCGCAGAATTGAGCGGGCGTTCACTACGGCGGGCTTGTTGCTGCAGGGAATTATTCGCCCTGCAAACCGCGAGGAACCCGTGCTGAAAATGCTGCTCAATGTGGCGGAAAGCTCCATGACGTACACCGCCCGCTACCAAGCAGGGACACAGCCCCACGCCGTGCTGGATCTTCTCCTGACGGACGGCTCAAACCCGCGCTCAATTGCCCACCAGTTTATCACACTTTCCGCCCATGTGGAGGAACTCATCCGCGGGCTAAATCCTACGCAACGCACCCAGGAGCAAAACCAAATCCTGCATCTAAATACGCAAATTGCGTTGGCTGAAGTGCAAGCCCTTGTGGATAATAAGGAGTTCGGCATTCGCCGTGAGCTCCAGCTTTTGCTGGAAGATTTAGTTGTCAAGCTGCCAGAATTCTCCAACACGTTAGGGCATCGGTACTTCAGCCACTCGGAGCCCATTCGCCCGCGGGATAAATTTCAGGCATAATCAATCATGCGGTACAAAATCTCCCACAAAACAATTTACGAGTACACGGAGCACGTAAGTTTTTGCCAAAATAAAGCGTTCTTAAAACTAAGGGATGCACCGGGGCAGCAGGTAATCTCCTCGGTATTGCAAATTTCCCCGCCTGCCTTTCAGTTTGAGGATGCCCTTGATTTCTACGGAAATCGAGTGTCGTTGTTCACCATTCAGGAGCCCCATAAGCGGTTGGAGATCGAGGTACTTTCGCAGGTTTCTTGCCTGTCACTCCCGGTGCCGCTGCAATCCATGGAGTGGAACGTTGTGCGGGATTTTATTGCCGGCGATCTTAACGCCAAGAGCCTTGAAGCGCAGGAGTTTTTGTTTGATTCCCCCCACGTTCCCGCTGAACAGGCTTTGCATGATTATGCGGTTTCCTCCTTCCCCATGCACCGGCCTTTGGTGGAGGCGCTGGAGGATTTAAACAAACGAATTTTCACGGATTTCAAGTACCGGCCGTTGACCACCACAATCTCAACGCCGATCTCCGAGGTGCTTCAAACCCGCGGGGGCGTATGCCAGGATTTTGCCCACCTCATGATTGGCTGCCTGCGTTCCCTCGGCATTCCCGCTCGCTATGTCAGCGGGTATTTGCGAACCCTTCCCCCCCCCGGTAAGCCAAGGCTTGTGGGGGCCGATGCGTCCCACGCCTGGGTTTCCGCCTTCGTTCCCGGCCACGGTTGGTTGGATCTTGATCCCACCAACGGTACAATCCCCGGCGATGAACACATCACCGTTGCATGGGGACGCGACTTCAGCGACGTCAGCCCGATTCGCGGCATTGTGATTGGCGGCGCAGGCCAAACCCTGAGCGTTGCCGTGGATGTGGAACCCATTGCCGAACCCGTCGCCGTGAAAGCTAAAGTCTGATTTTGGCCTTGGTAAAATACTTCACTAGATTTTTTTGAAACTTCATTCAACCCGTTCAGGCATTAGCTTGACAGACACTGAAGCATTCTGACATTTTTGGATTATGACTCTTTCTTTTGACCTCTACCGCACTGACAACTTCTACGACGAGATGGTTGCCCCAGACGGCTCCATTCGCGAGCACGCCCAAAAACTTTATCACCGCATGAAGGAGGTTGGCCCCACGGAAATCCTTCGGCGACAAAAGGAATCCGAGGCTTCCCTCCTCAAGTCCGGCATTACCTTCACCGTCTACAAAGAGCAAGTGGGCATCGAACGGATTTTCCCCTTTGATATCATCCCCCGCATCATCAGCGCTAAAGAATGGGAAGTTATTGATAGGGGTTTAAAGCAGCGCATTCACGCGTTGAATCTGTTCTTGGCTGATCTTTATGCCGATGCCAAAATCATTCGTGACAAGGTGATTCCCGAGCACGTGATTCTCTCCGGCGATGGTTACCGAAAAGAATGCAAGGGCTTTCGGCCGCGGCACGATGCCTGGGTTCAAATTGCCGGGATTGATTTAATCCGCGGCAACGATGGTGTGTACGCCGTTCTGGAGGACAACCTGCGCACCCCCAGTGGTGTTTCCTACGTGTTGGAAAACCGCAACCTTATGAAGCGCGTTTTTCCCAAATTATTCCCCAACGCGCGCATTCGCCCTGTGGATGATTACCCCTCGCAGTTGCTCGCCAGTTTGCGCCAACTTGCCCCTGAAGGCGTTGAAAACCCCACTGTTGCCCTGCTAACTCCCGGCATTTATAACTCCGCCTATTTTGAGCATTCTTTCCTTGCACGGGAAATGGGGATTCAGCTGATTGAGGGACGCGACCTTGTGGTGGATGAGGGCTACGTGAAGCTGAAAACCACCCGCGGGCTTAAAAAAGTGGACGTGATTTACCGCCGGGTGGACGATGATTTCCTGGATCCCACAGTCTTCCGCAAGGATTCCGTGTTGGGTGTCCCCGGCCTTTGGGAAGTCTACCGCAGGGGCCGTGTAGCCCTTGCTAACGCAATCGGCAACGGCATTGCAGATGACAAAGTTGTGTACTCCTACGTTCCTAAAATGATTAAGTATTACTTGAATGAAGAACCCATTATACCTAACGTGGAAACCTTTGTTTGCCACGATGAAAAAGAGCGCGGCTATGTGCTCGCAAACTTGGATAAACTGGTGGTCAAAGCCGCCAATCAAAGCGGCGGTTACGGCATGCTGATAGGGCCTCATTCCACGAAGGCTGAACAGGATGAATTCCGCGATAAAATCTTAGCCAAACCGCGAGAGTATATTGCTCAACCCACAATTTCACTTTCCCGTGTCCCCACCATCGTGGGGGATGACATTGAGGGACGCCACGTGGATTTGCGCCCCTACGTGCTCTACGGCAAGGAGACATTCATTCTCCCCGGCGGCCTAACCCGCGTTGCCCTCAAGAAAGGCTCCCTCGTAGTAAACTCCAGCCAAGGGGGAGGCAGTAAGGATACATGGGTACTTGCAGATGACGGGGTAAATTATGAAAGCACGGAGTTCAATATGATCCCCAATTTCTCACAAGGGCAAAGCCAATCATGTTAAGCCGCGTTGCAGAAAACATCTACTGGATGGCCCGAAACGTAGAGCGAGCAGAAAATATTGCCCGCATTGCTGAGGTAAACCACCTGCTAACCATTGATTCAGTCATTGAACAAAAGCAGCAGTGGGAGCCCTTAATCTCAATCTTTGCCCAAGAGAAAAACTTCAAAGAGCTTTACAAGAAAGCCGATGCAGCAAGCGTGCTAAACTTTCTGTTCACTGATTTGCGGAACTACAATTCCGTTGCCAGTTGCCTGCACCACGCCCGCGAAAATGCCCGCGGTGTGCGAGATCAAATCTCCGGCGATGCATGGAATCAACTCAACCGCCTGTACCTGCAAAGCAAAGCCTTTGTGGAACGCAAAGAAATCCCAACGCAGCACTTCTTTGATGAAATTAAAGACGGCGCCCACCTCTTTTTCGGTATTGTAAATGATACCATGAGCCACGACGAAGGCTACCGGTGGATGAACCTAGGGCGATTTCTAGAGCGAGCTGATAAAACGTCCCGCGTGATCGACGTAAAGTATTTCATCCTCCTCCCCAATGCCATGGATGTAGGGACACCCCTCGATGTGATTCAATGGATGGCGGTGCTCAAAAGCGTCAGCGCCTCCCACATGTACTGGCGCGTGCACCCCCGCATCATCCCCGAGGAGGTGGTTGGCTTTCTTCTGCAAAACGAAGAATTCCCCCGCTCCGTGTACTACTGCGTTAAGCGCGCACGCCGCGAGCTGGAAAACATCTTCGGCCAATCCCACCCCCTGCACGAGCGGTTTCTGCTGCTTGAAAAAAACCTCCAGCATAACTCCATTAACAAAATACTCGGCAACGGCCTGCACGAATTCATCGACGAGGTACAGCGCCAACTCAACGAACTGCACATTGAAATCTACGCCAACCACTTTTCGCTAGAGTCTGCCTCTTAGGCTAGGGCACACCCACCCGCTTCCACCCACGTTGAAAGGAAGTTTGAACATGAACATTCTGCCCTACAACTTCGAGAAGTCCACCCGTGATTTGGAAACGGTGAAGAGGTATTTCCGATTATCAAATGTCGTAAAATATCTCTCGCTGCTACTGCTCCTACTGATCACAGGAACCCTCTTCTATTGGTTTGTAAGTTAGGCATCGCTTCGTTACCAAAAGACGAAATGATTCGAACCCTTCTTGTTTACCAAGTAGCCGGGGTAGCGCAAATCGCCAGTCAATATATTGATGCTTGTGCGGTTTGTTGTAAAAGCACTGAGTTGTCTTGATTCCGAAATCAGGGGAATTAGAGTTCTCTTACAGCGTGTTAAGAATATTCCAAGCAAGCTCCTTGCTCTCTTGGTTTTCAAGATTCGAGTTCACGACTTTTTCCAAGTACTCACGAGAATTTTCGCTAGCGACGTTTTGCAATGCCCTGAACATTTGCTTTCTCGTATAATGGTTTGTTTCCTGTGGAAGAGCTTTCAACAAACCCAATTCAACAATCGTGTAAGCATCTTTCTGAACTCCATATCCTAGCCCCCAAGCTGCGCGCCCGCTGTTGTTCCAATCAGGGTCATCAAGAACTTCAATGAGTCGTTTACACACTTTAACGCCTTTAGTTTTCATTGTTGAAAGGCAATGGTAGATAACTGAATCTCCGAGTCCTTCATGGAAAGACAAATCAACTAATAAAGTATCAAACTCTTCGGAACTATACTGTCCCCACATGGCATTTACTGTTCGTTCTTGGGTACTGTAATCTTCATCATTCAATAGCTTAGAAAGCACAGGAATCACGATTTCTGGATTCTTACCTTGATCAATTTGAATCAGTGCATTGGCCAATCTGCTGCGAACTCTTTCGGATTGATCATCCACAAGTGTCGCGATATTTGCTAGTTCGCTATCCGGTGTTTCAAGTCCAGCAATACAATCCAGCGCTAGCGCACGTACTTCTTCATCCTTAGACTTAAGAAGCGGTAGTACAATGCTGCGAAAGGGCGTTCTGGTAAATTTTGCAGTCAATATTCCCCCAAGCGTTGAAAGCCCTTTTTTCTTGTCCTCATCAGATGACTGCTCGGCCAATAAAGCAGCAATTTGTTCCAGGGCATTTTCGCGAGCATATTCATCGTTTCTTTGAAGAACGGATTCTACCAATTCATTGGATGAATAATTAGTGATAGGTTTCGGCTTTTTGTAATTTTCGCTGACATTGCTCAACGCTTTTTCAGCGACCTCTGGATAGGCTTCTTTCAATCTGCTCATTTCTTTTCTTATTTCTATAAATGTAGTACCTTTTTGTTCTTCCATCTTTGCCATGATAAATTGAATCAACAGGTTGAAAGCTTTTTCCGGCTCGTTTGCTTCCTCATATTGAGTTACCAGTTGCAATAAAGCACGCGAATAAAGTGCTTCGTTCTTCTGATGCTGCTTTATAATATCTTCAAGAATCAGAATCTTGTCAGCAGGTTCCGAAACTTTTTCAACGGAGTAATAAAGGTCTTCAATGGAGTAAGATCCTTCATCTTTCGCACTAACTAGTGAACTAATAAGTGGCAGAGAACATAAAACAAAAAGTAAAATTGAAAACTTCATGGGAGGCATCCTATTCCAACTAAAGTGGAGAATGTATTCCTTAATTACAAACGATTTTCAGATTTAGAATGCTGAGTTGAATTCAAAAAAAAGACCATAATACTGAAGTAAGCACTAAGGCCAAAAAATTATGTCCCAAATTGCTCACCCTACCGGATAGCCCTAAAACTCCTCTAGCAATGGCAACACAGCTGAACCGAACCTGCACTCTGCGTGAATGAATAACGCCTCATTTCATTCTTTCTGCCTCGACTTTTCAGGAGTCCACTTTTCTTGGAAAACTGGAAAAGCCTAATCCTCCTTGTTTTTTCCCGCTCCGGTTATTACAGTATTTCTCTCACTCGTTTGTTGTACTTTGCTGAAACGGAACAAAGTTGAATTGGGTTTGTCTTTTATTAGTGAGTTCTGGTTTGTAAAGAATTCGTGAGGAGATTTTTTTGTCTCGCCCACTGGTTTGGATAATCGCAGGCTTTAATTCCTTTATTGTGCTTGGTTGAGGAGTTTTCTCAACTCTGTGCTCATGCGTTCTAAATTCTATTTTCAAGAAAGATCTTAATTACCTAATGATTGTTTCATTCTTTACACGTCGTACGGCTTTATTTTTGAGTTCGTTGCTGATCTCCGGGGGCAGCGTTGCCGTTGCTCAGGGGCCTAGTTTGGTTAAAATCCATGAGATTCAAGGCGCTGGTTCCGCAAGCCCCATGGTGGGCAAAGTTGTTAGCATTCGCGGCATTGTTACGGCGGATTTGCGGGCTTCGCACGGGGGGATTACGGTGCAATCGGCCCCGGCGGATTTTGATGATAATCCCGCGACATCTGAGGGGTTGTTCGTGAAAATCGGCGCCGGCTTTACGCCCGCGATTGGCGATTTTGCCACCATTGTGGGGACGGTTTCAGAGTCAAATAACCTGACAACGTTGGATAATGTGCAGCAGTACGAGGCGTCAACAGCGACAAAACCCGAGCCCGTTCCCGTTGCTTTTCCCTTGCCTGAGGGGCTTACGTGGGAAAATTATGAGAGCATGTACCTAACATTCCCCGAACAATTGTTTGTTACGGAAACCTACAATTATGGTCGTTACGGTGCGGTGCAGCTTTCCCCCGGCAGGCGGTTGGCTCAACCTACCAGCTTTATGGCTCCGGGGCCAGAGGCGTATGCGCTTCAAGGGGTTTACGCCACAACGGGTTCTTTGTTGCTGGATGATGGCAATACGAAGCAGAATCCTTATCCGCTTCCCTTTATGATAAACGGTGAAAACGTGCGGAACGGTGATTCAATTAATGCTCTTACCGGTGTGTTGAATGAGTTCTTCAATTCCTACCAGTTTATTTCCACGGAAACAATTAACTGGGAACGCACAAACCCGCGGCAGCTTACGCCGCCGGATGTTGGCGGAACGGTTAAGGTTGCCTCTTATAATGTGTTGAACTTTTTCAACGGCAACGGCCAAGGGGGCGGTTTCCCGACGGATCGTGGCGCGGATACTGCGATTGAGTTTTTGCGACAGAAGACAAAAATCGTGGCGGGCCTTGTTGCCTTAAACGCTGATGTTGTGGGGTTGCTGGAAATTGAGAACGACGGCTTTGGGGAGTTCAGCGCGATTGCTGAGTTGGTGAATTCCGTTAATGCCGAAATCGCTGATGCTGAGTTGCATTATGCGTTTGTTCAACCAACGGCCACCGTTGGAACGGATGCAATTTGCAACGCTATCATCTACCGCCCCAGCAAGCTTCAGATTGTGGGGGAAATTGCCACCTTGAATGAGGGGCCTTACAGTTACCGCCGGCCAAGTATTGTTGTTAGCTTTATGTCAAAAGCAAGTGGCGAGGCACTCACGATTTCCGTAAGCCACTATAAATCAAAATCCTGCAGCAATGCGACGGGTGCAAATGCCGATGCGAAGGACGGCCAAGCATGTTACAACGGCGAACGAGTGGAGCAAGCAACCTTGCTTGCGAAGTTCTTAGAAACATCCCCAACGGGAATTGAAACCGAAAATCAACTCATCATTGGAGATTTGAACGCCTACCAGATGGAAGATCCCATTCGCGTGTTCACGGATGCAGGCTTTGTGGAGGCAATCGGCTGGGCAGCAAATCTCACCTGTGGTATTGTCCCCAACTGCAACGGTGTTCCTTACAGCTATGTTTTCCAAGGGAGAAGTGGTTTGCTGGATTACGCCCTCATAAGCCCGAGCTTGCGCGCTAAAATGGCTGATGCCCGTGTGTGGCACATCAACGCCGATGAAGCGCCCGTGCTGGATTACAACACGGAGTACAAATCGGCGGATATTTACGATACAACGCCGTTCCGTTCATCGGATCACGATCCAGTGCTCATTGGGCTAAACCTGTAATCTGGTCTTAGGCTTTGCGAACTCTTTATTGAATGAAACCTGGCATCAGGTGATCAATTAAAATCGGCCCACGCGGAAATGTTCTGCGTGGGCCGGTTTCTTTTTTGTCCCTCGTTAGCGGCTGAGTATGCTGGGCCAACGAGGGAATATAAACTTATTCCGCAGCGGGTGCGGGTTCTTCAGCAGGTGCAGCGGCGGCTTCAGCGGCAGCAGCTTCCTCTGCTTTGGCTTTTTCGGCCGCTTCGGCTTCTGCTTTGGCAGCAGCAGCGGCTTCCGCTTCAGCCTTTGCCTTTTCCGCAGCTTCGGCGTCGGCTTTAGCTTTTGCTTCTGCAGCTTCCGCTTCTGCTTTTGCCTTCTCAGCGGCTTCAGCGTCGGCCTTGGCTTTTGCTTCCGCCTCTAATTTTGCTTTGGCTTCTGCCTCGGCCTTGGCTTTTTTCTCGCCAAGTTCCACACAGGTTTTGCGGATGGCAAGAATGGAATCGATTGTGTAAACACGGGTTTTATTGTTTGCAATAACTTCTACTTTGGGCGCAGGGAAGGTTCCGTCGGCTTCGTAGGCTTTGATCTGCTTTTCGCTTAACCCTAGGGCAGATTGAAGAACAGAGAACGTAGCGTTGCCGTTCGTGTTTTTTGCGTTGAAGATTTCGCGGGTTTTCTCTTCGCTTTTAATAGCTGCAAGGGTAGGAACGTTGATTACGGGCATGAGTGGGTATTTCCATTAATATAAAGTGTTGGCGTAAAAAGATTAGCACAGGGATGGGAACATTAGGAACTTGACGCCTGAGATCAACCGAAAAAAAATCTGCCTTGGCACCAATGGGGGCTTTACCGGGGGTTTTGGCTGTTTTCAAAAAGAAATACTGCCCTACGTTGTAACGTTTCCTGAGGTGATTGCGTACCATTATGAAGACGGCTTAACTGCCGGTGACACAATTTTCTACTATCGGAGAAGGTAAAATGAACTCTACCGCACAGAATGTTCCCCTGAATTCCAGCCGCCAAGTACGTTTGGCCACAGCGAACCCCAACAGGTTCAGCCGCTTATTTTCCGCCTTTGGTGCCGCAGTTCTGCTTACCCTTAGCGCAGCGCCCTTAGCCGCACTGGAGCCCATGGTGGTTGCCCCGGAGAAATCAGAAGTCGTTGCCCGAGTCAATGTTGCTCAGGCTCTACAATCCCCCCTTTCCGGAATGATCATCGATGAATACGGGCGTCAGAATATTGAATCCACCGCCAAGTTGATCCAAAATCTGACGGATGTAAATCTGTTCGCTGATCTTTACGAGGCTTGGCTATTTGGGCAAATTGATTCAGACGAAGAAGTGCTGATGCTTGCGCGGGGTCAATTCAACGAAACAAAACTCGTGGATTTGCTTCGCGTGAATAACACCTTCAAAGAAACAACATACCTAGGCGAAACAGTTTACAGCTGGACGGATGAAAACAACCTTCCTCGCTGGGCGGTGTTTATTGGTCAATACCTGGCAATTGGCGGCACGAATGAGATCATTCGCGGCGTTGTGGATCGGCAAAACGCCACCACCGGCGGGTTTCAGCAAACCCCCATTGCCAAAGCTTTACCCCAAAACCTGAATCGCAATGACTTTTGGTTAGTGATTTCAAGCGAACGTTATCGCACGATTGAGTTCGCCGCAATGGCTGAAGCAATTGACCTGAAGTACTTACTTTTGACCGCCTCTCACACGGATGAGCGGGTAACCGTAACCGGTATGGCGGTTCCCCTGAACCCGGAGGACACTCAGGAGTACAAGGCAATTGGCGACGGCGCCTTAGCCCTTTCTCGCCTCATGGAGGATGGCAACGTGTTCGCTAGGCTTGCCGCCAACACCGTTACTGTTACCCAAGAAGCCGAGGGCGTTGCTGCCACAGCGGAACTCAGCAATGCGGAAGCCCTCAATTTATTGTATCTAATTCGTGAATATTAATTCTAAATCCACCTGAAACACTTTAGCCTAAGGTACAAACTAGCGGGAAGCCTTTCATGAGTGAACAAGCCCAGATCATGAATCAACACTACTCCTCCCCAACAATCCGGGGAGGAGCCCACTCACCGGATGCGGAGTTGGTTTGTTGCATTCTTCAATCCCACGCCCTTGCACAAAAAGGCAAGCTTACCCCAAACCAAGCCCATGCCGCCGCCCTTCACGCCAAGGAAATTCTTGTTCGCCGCTATGAACAGCCCCTGTTTGGTACGCTCTTTAAAATCACCCACAGCCGCGAGGATGCGGAGGACTTAACGCAAGAGGCCTTTGTGCGGGCGTTTCAAAAGCTTGACTCCTACGATACAAGCAGGCCGTTCAAGCCTTGGCTGTTTCGGTTAGCCGTAAACCTTGGGATCTCAGCCCTTCGTAAGCGAAAGGGAGCCCGCTCTTTGGATGATGAGGAGGACTTCATCCCCCTAGAATCAGCTGAATCCGGTGAAGCCCTAAGAGCCTCATTGGATTGCCAAAGCCGGTTGCAGTTAGTGAGAAAAGCTTTGGCGCAATTACCGCCTGAAACTCAGGTGATCTTTCAATTACACTACCACGACGGAATTACCCTTGAAGATATCGCTAAAATGTTAGACAAAAAACCTGGAGCCATTAGAACCGCCGTGCACCGAGCAAGAACAAAAGTGCGCGAATGGTTTTCTGATAACGCTCCCCATGCGGAAAGGCCTGAAACATGATCGATCGTCAACTCCTGTTAGAGGAGATTAAACAGCACTTTGATGAAGGCCTCCCGTTTACCGAGGAGCACCGCATTGCCGCCGAAAGCGACCCCGGCATTGCAGCTCTGCTGGCCGAGCTTGACCAACTGAGCGAGGACTTTGCCGAAGAAGAAGTCTACCACTTTGAGCGCGTCCCTGCTGAATTGCACGCTGGAATAATGAATGCCCTTGCGGCGGCTCAAAATCACGGATTCAAGGTTTCCATGCCCGCCGCCCACGGCAAAGCGCCTCTCTGGGTAAAGGGCTTATTGCCCGTTGTTGCAATCTTCGGGGGCATTCTGCTGTACCACCAGCTCAACCAACAAGGCACAATCAACCAGGGGCAAACACCAAATTCTAATCACCAAGCCGTGCTGAATGTTCCCCTACCGAAAGTCAGTTTTGATCCCCTTATCGTGCAGCAGCGCGAGCGCATGATGGCCCGCGGCCGCGATGCTACCGCTGCCGCTGAAGGCTTTTTGCGCTCCACCGGGGGGCTAATTCCTAAGCTGAATTTGGATGCTGTTCAGGCGGAAATCTCGGAATCCAACCCCAGCTAACCCTGCACTCAATCGGCAGGTAATTCCTTGTCTTTCGTCCTAAAGCAGCCGCTAAACTTCATCCATCAAAAAAACACCCTTGGCAACATGCCGGGTTCTTCTGCATCCTGTTGGCCGTGGGTTGCCCATATCATTGCAGGTTCACGCAAGGCTTAGGCAACTCGTTCATTCAAACCGGAAAGCAACTTTTTCTCCCATGAATAAACTGGCATTTCTCTACTCGCTTCTTGCGCTTCTTCTCATCACAAGTTGCAGCAGCAAAAACACTGGCGCAACCTTACAGCCCGCGCCGATCGTTCAAGGGGCAACACTTGTTACTGCCCCCACATCAACGGATCTTCTGCAGGTGTATGAGTACCAGCTGGAAAACGGCCTTCAGGTTTACCTAATGCCCAATGCTGAATCCCCCCGCTTTTACGCGGAGATCGCCGTGCGCACCGGCAGCCGCAACGACCCCGCCGAAACCACCGGCCTTGCCCACTATTTGGAGCACCTGCTGTTCAAGGGAACCGATCAAATCGGCACCACGAACTTCGCCGCAGAAAAGCCCCACTTGGACCGCATTACCGAACTCTACGAGGAACACTTCCGTGAGGATGATCCCGCCCGGCGCGAGGCACTCTACGCCCAACTCGATGCCGAAGCTCAACTTGCGGCCCGGTATGCAATCCCCAACGAGTTTCAGCAAATTTACCAAGTCCTTGGTGGCGATGCCCTAAACGCCCACACTTGGGTGGATGAAACCGTGTACAAAATTGATCTTCCCTCAAACCGCATTCGCCAATGGGCAGCGTTGGAAAGCGAACGCTTCCGCAAGCCAATCTTCCGAGGTTTCCACACGGAACTGCAAATCGTGTATGAGGAAAAAAACCGCGCGTTGGATAACAAAGACCGCATCTTGTACGAAGCCTTGCACCGCACCCTTTACCTTGTTCACCCCTACGGCCAGCAAACAACATTAGGCACCGCAGAACACCTTCGCCGGCCCAGCTTAGTCACCATCCAAAATTATTATGATACCTACTACGTTCCCAACAACATGGCGGTCATCATTAGCGGTGACATAGACATCAACGAAACCATGACTTCAATCATTCAGTACTTTGGCGCCTTCCAAGCCAAGCCGCTCCCTGCGGAGCCCACGTGGGACGAACCCGAGCTCAACACCGTGCGCCGCGTTGAGGTCAACTACCCCGGCGAAGAACAAGTTGCCATTGCCTTCCGCACCGCCCCCGCAAAATCCGAAGACCGCTTTGCGCTGGAGTTGCTGGATATGATTTTAGACAACAAAACCGCCGGCCTTATTAACCTGAATATCAACCTGCAGCAAAAAGCCCAAAGCGCGGGCGCTTACCCCCAAATCAATAACGACTTCGGCTCACAAACCCTTTGGGGGATTGCCAAGGAAGACCAAACCCTTGAGCAGGTGGAAGCCCTTCTGCTGGAACAATTGACGCTGATTAAGAACGGAAATTTTGAGGACGACTTAATCCCCTCCATCGTGAACGACTTCCGCAAATCGCGCCAGCTGGAGTTGGAATCCAACATCGCCCGCGTGGAACGCCTGCGCGATGTGTACCTAAACAAACGCTCCTGGGCAGAAGCCCGCAACGATCTTGATCGGTACAAAACAATCACCAAGCAGGATATCATCGCCGTGGCAAACCGCTATTTTAGCTCTGGCTACGTGGTGGCGTATCGTCGCGATGCGGAGTACAAATACGAGGCGATTGAGCCCCCAAAAATTACGCAACTCACCATAGAAGCCGGCCGCGAATCTCCCTTCGCAAAATCTATTCAGGCCATGCCGACCAACCAAATCGAACCGCAATATGTGGACTTCAAAACCGATGTTGCCCGCAATGTTGAATCTGAGGCCCGCACCTATTACCAAGCAGTAAACCCCGTGAACCAACTCTTCACCCTAAGCATTGTCGTGGAAAAAGGTACCAACCACGATCCCCGCTTAAGCTTGCTCGCGTCCCTCATGAACAAGGCCGGCACGGAATCCCTAAACTCCGAGGCGTTCAAAAAAGCCCTCTACCGCTTGGGGACAGACTTCTCCTACGCCGCCGCAGATAATCAAACGGTTGTTACCATCAGCGGTTTGGATGATGAGTTTGAAGCGTCCCTGCAGTTGTTGCAAAATTTCTTAAAGGCACCGCAGCCCGAGGCCGAGACCCTGACAACCCTTGTGCAACGCATCCTCACCCAACGGTCGGATTCGCAGAAGGATGCGCCCAGCGTTTCCCGCGCCGCCTCCTGGTATAGTCGTTACGGGGATAACTCCCCCTTCCGCGAGGAGCTTTCCAACACCGAACTCAGCGCAATCTCCGAGGCTGATTTGCTTGCGCTGCACCAAGACTTATTCCGCCACAAACAACTTGTTGCCTACGTTGGCCCCCGCTCCTTGCGTGCGGTTCAAACGGTCGTGGAAGAACTTCTCCCCGCCCCCAGCAACCCCCAACCAACACCCGCT
>DAIOTT010000067.1:0-17382 GCA_036751885.1 Candidatus Sumerlaeota bacterium | reverse complement strand
ACACGGTGCAGGCTTACCACCACACTGCAGGCTGGTTACTTGCAGGCTTTTCAGTTCCCCTGATCTGCTTCGCCGTGGGGTTCACAACTAAGGCAATTCTCAAGCGGCCATTTCCGTTGCAATCGGCTGAAAAAACACGGGAAACACTCTACATAATGGGATGGTTGATACTTTTTCCCATGGTTGCATGGTTGCTGTACCCTTGGAAAATTGAACGGAATTTTGTTCAATGCATCCCCGGAATCGTTTTGCTATTTCCCCCACTGTTCTGCGTTTTATGGGGAAACAATCTACACAAGAAACAATACCGGTTAGCAGTAATCTTGGCGGCACTAACATTATGCTTGGCAGGAATTTTAGTGAATTTCCCGAAGCGAACTAATTCACCCATCGTTCAAATGATTGAGCTCAACCGCTCATTTTTAGAATCACTCCCTGCCGATTCAGCGAATGCAAACTCTTTTCCCCGGGCAACTTCACCCCTTTGGAAATGGTATTTAGGGCCTGAACAAGCAAACACGGGCAGGGCATTCCGTTTCCTGGATTTTTCCTCGTTCAGTGAAAATCCCCTTCTTATAACTACAGATTATTCCCTTCGCAGTACGCCTGAAAACTACGAGCCTTGGGGCAAACCGTTGCTGGATCAAGAGCACGAAGTTCCTTGGCGTTTGTTGATTAGATCAACCCCCGAGCCCGAGCAAAACTAAGCAGTGTAATGCTAAAGCCGTCTTGCATTTCACCGCGCTCAATCAACCCAACAATTTCATCCCAAGTGAATTCCTTGACCTCGTAAATTTCATCTGCGTCTAAATCAACCTCTTGTTTGGTCAATCCCTTCGCCAAATAAGCGTAAAAGGTTTCGTCGCCTAAACCGGGTGCAGGATTGTAGGTAAATAAATAAGTCAACTCGTTTGCAGTAAAGGCCGTTTCCTCCAGCAATTCGCGGCGCGCGGTTTGCTCCGCCGATTCAGCTGGATCCATGCTGCCGGCCACAATTTCCCAGCCCCATTGTTGCGTGGTGTAGCGGTGGTGAAGCCCAAGCAGTATATTGCCGTTTGGCATGCAAGGTATTACGCCAACCCCACAGCGCATATAATGAACCCGCCAGTGAACACCGGGCTTGCCAGAGGGGAATTTAATCTCATCTTCGTAAACTTCTATTCTAAAATTCTGCACAAGTTTAGTACTGTTGACTTGAATAATTTTTTTATGATTAGGAAAATTCATCTACTTCAAAAACATCCTTTAGGATTGCCTCTGGGGCTGTACGGGCGATTCTTCAACGGTCAGTTTATTGGCCCATAAATTCAACTTCATCTAAGAAAGCTGCACACCATGAAAAACCTTACACAACTTGGCATTTGCTGCCTTGGTTTACTTGTTATTGCCTGTGGCGGCAGTAAGGGCAACCTTTCAGACGCACAACTTATTGCAAACGGAATGGTTTTTCCACCGGATTACCAAGCGAAAACGCAAAGCCTAAAGGTTCTTTCATGGAATGTAGAACACTTTGTTGACGAATATAATAATCCCTACATCAACAACAACCGCGAAGATAATCCCCCGGTTGATATGATTGAGCGCGTGGCACTTTTGAGCGAAGCGCTGAAATTAATCGATGCTGATATTGTTGTGTTACAGGAGTTTGAAAGCGAAAACTTTGCTCGGGCTTTAGCACGGGAAAAATTTCCGGAATTGGGTTACACGTTTTTCACCGCCTCGGAAAGCCCTACTTGGTACATGAACGTTGTGGTCATGAGCCGTGTTCCCCTTGGCACCCACTACAGTTACGGCCGGGTTTCAACGCCGATCATCGGCAAGCTCAATGAGGACGGCTCACAAGCCTCGCAAAATCAAATCAACACGCGCATGTGGTCGGTGGATGTATTCCCAAATCCTGACTACGCGTTTACCCTTTCAGGCGTTCACCTGAAGGCCGGCAGAGGGGATGAGAACGCCGGTTACAGAAAAGGCCAATTCAGGTTTCTAAAAGGGCAATTTGCAAGATTTATTGCAGAGCGCCCCAAAGCAAACATCCTGTTGGTGGGCGATTTCAATAGCTACCCGGACAGCCCCGAGCTTCAGGAATTCCTGTTGCCAGAAAACGGCGTTCGCATGATTAACCCAACCGAAGGCCAAGTGCTTTTCACCCACACCGCAGATAAACCCGAGCGCCAGTTGGATTACATTCTCTACAACGACCACATGAAGCCCGAAATCGTTGATAATTCCTACAAAATACCAATGCCCTTTGAAGCAACTGAAATGCGCCGCATTGCGGATCATTTGCCCTTGGTGATTGAGTTTGAATTGACGGACAAATAAACACGTAAGAGCCGCTTCCAATCACCTTCCGAAAAGCATGAACTCATCGGTTTATTCAATTCTCTTACTCAACTAATTTGATCTGAATTTCTTCCAAGTTGAGCTTGAATAAGCCGTTGCTGTTTTCGTGGGTTTGCGAAAACGAAAACCCCTCAATCGTGGTGTAATCTTCCCATGAACAAACAACTTTCGGATCATCATCTCCGGCAGGATAATAGGCCCAGGATTCGGGCTTCAAATCCCCTTCATCGAAGAATAATTCATACCGATCGCCCGGCGTGAATCCCCCCTCCGTAGAACTGTAATCGATGACAATGCACCGCCGTTGAAGATCCGTGAGGGGGCATTCTTTCACCCCTTGATCGATCACTTGAACGTCGTTATTCCAAGAAAGGTGCAAAGGCCAAGCAAGCCAGAATGTATCGTTGATGAAGTTTTTTTCCGTTTCCTCGGCTTCTTTCCCCAGCGTAGAAAGATCGTCGCGGTCGTATTGAAACTCTATCTCGCCGTCTTTATCTAGAAGTGTTACCACATTCGTTTTGGTGTTCCACTTCCAATATCGGTTTTTGTGGATGATGGCAATGCGGGCTTTGAATGCGAATTGGATTTCCTCGATTTGATCAAAATTTTGGAATCCGTGAGCCTCAATAAGTTCTTGTTTAAGATCAGCATAAAGAGCAGAATTTACGCAGAGCAGTGCTGTAAAAGCAAGAATAGGGTTTTTCATCAGGAATGCCTCCTTGAGAATACCAATAGACTATGCGAAATCTGTGATCATTTGAAGGAAAAACCTTGTCATCATGGGCCGACGCTTAAATTCTAGCGGCCTACGTTTTTTTTCGTTCACGGATAAAGGAATCTGCAATTGAACATTTTAGTAACCGGCTCGGCAGGGTTTATCGGAAGTCAAGTTGCCCGCGGGCTTTTAGAGCAAGGTCATTCGGTTGTAGGAATCGACAGTCTAAATACCTATTACCCGGCAATCATCAAGCAAAAGCGCCACGAGCATCTGCAAACGTTCAATACTTTCACCCCTTATAAACGGGAATTGCAGGATTATGACTTTTTGTGCGACGTAATTGCCGATCACGATATTGAACTGGTGTGCAATTTAGCGGCCCAAGCGGGGGTTCGTTATTCTATTGAAAAACCCTTTGAATACCAAAAGGCAAACCTAGAGGGCTTCCTGAATGTATTGGAAGCCTGCCGGCACAACGGCGTTAAACGCCTTGTTTATGCCTCCAGCAGCTCGGTTTACGGGGGAAATGAAAAGCTCCCTTTCTCTGAGAAGGATTTTGTTAGCCGGCCCGTAAGCCTTTATGCCGCAACAAAAGCCGCCAATGAACTCATGGCGCACTCCTACACTCACCTGTACGGCTTGCAAACCGTTGGGCTTCGCTTCTTCACCGTTTACGGCCCATGGGGAAGACCTGATATGGCACTGTGGTTATTTACCGAGGCAATGACACGCAACTTGCCCATTCGTGTTTTTAATGGCGGTGACATGAAACGCGATTTTACCTACGTGGATGACATTGTTCAGGGCGTACACGCTTCCTTGTTCAACTCAAACCTAAACCCCTATGAGCTGTTCAATTTAGGCAACCACCAGTGTGAGAATCTGATGGAAATGATTGAGTGCATTGCCTCCGCCCTAGGCTGCGAACCGATGATGGAAATGCTCCCCATGCAACCAGGCGATGTGCATGCAACCTACGCTGATATTTCCTACGCTCAAGCCAAGCTAGGCTTTTCCCCTAAAACACCGATGAAGACGGGCATAAAGGCATTTGTGAAATGGTACCAAGAAAACCCCGAACTGACGCAATCCGTATGGGACGCGAAACAGAAAGCAGCCGCTAAATGACAAAAACAATTCTTCTTACCGGGGGTGCAGGCTTTATAGGCGGGCACTTGGCAGAACGATTACTTAAAGAGGGCAAACGCGTTGTTGTGATGGACAACCTTAGCACCGGAAGGTTTGCGAATATTGAACACCTAGACCGTGAATACAGCGCGGAAGGGCAGTTCAAATTCATCTTTGAATCCGTGTTGCACGAGCGCGTTGTGGAAGACCTTATGCGCGAGTGCGACGAAGTTTACCACTTAGCCTCTGCCGTGGGTGTTCAACTGATTATGGAGCAACCCGTACAAACGATTGAAACAATCGTTGGGGGCACAAGCGTGGTGCTGAAATACGCCGCCCGCTATCGCCGCAAAACCATGATTTTCTCCACGTCTGAAGTCTACGGAAAATCCAACGATGTTCCATTCCGCGAGGACGGCGACCGCCTAGAAGGCCCCACAACTCGCCACCGTTGGGCTTACGCCTGCGCCAAAGCAATGGATGAATTCCTTGCCCTTGCCCACTACAAGCAAACCCACCAGCCCGTTACAATCGTGCGGCTATTCAACACCGCAGGCCCCCGCCAAACCGGCCACTACGGAATGGTAATCCCCCGATTTGTGAACAGCGCACTGAAAGGCGAACCCCTAACGGTATACGGCACCGGCGAACAATCACGGTGTTTTTGCCACGTTCACGACGTAGTAAACGCCGTTACAAATCTGATGCAACACCCAAAAGCCATTGGCCAAGTTTTCAACATCGGCTCCACCACGGAAATTACCATTCAACACCTTGCAGAAAAAGTGATCAAGCTTACAGGCAGCTCCTCAACCATTGAGACCATTCCCTACAAAATTGCCTATCAAGAAGGCTTTGAAGACATGCAACGGCGCCAGCCCAGCATCGATAAAATTCACGCTCTCACCGGCTGGAAACCCACCAAAACCTTAGACGATGTGATTCAAGATGTTGCAGAAGAAAAACGAGGTAAACTTTCCTAATGCCGTGTAAAAATCTTCAACGCCTAACAATTGTTTTTAGCATAGGTTTAGCTCTTAGCTCCTGCGCCAGAACAGAACGAACTGCTTCAACTTCTGCACCACAACCCACAGGAGCTGCCGAGCTGATACAACTGGGTAATCGCACCCAAAATCTTGGCGGGTTGGAATCCGCTTTAGATCAACTTTTTCTTGGGCCAGAATATGCCTCGGCCCACTGGGGTGTTCGCATTGAAACCCTTGAGGGCGAGCTGATTTACGATCATCAGGGGGACAAGGCGTTTATGCCCGCCTCCCAATTAAAAGTTTTCACTACCGCTGCTGCCTTGGATTTGCTTGGGCCGGACTTCCGATACGAAACACGCGTTGAACTGCACGGCGAACAACAGGGATCAACGTTTGTAGGGGATTTGGTCATCGTGGGCTCTGGGGATCCCAGCTTGGGTGCATGGCACGGTAAAGGCGTTCAAGATAGTTCCGCCGTATTACCCACTTGGGTTGCAGCATTACAAGAACGTGGAATTGAAAAAATCGACGGACGAATCATTGGGGACGGGCGAGTTTTTACCGATGAGTTTTTCAATACCGATTGGCATTACGGCGACTTACCCTACTGGTACGCCGCCGGGACGAGCGGCCTTGCTATGGAGGAAAATGCCTTCCGCTGCGAGATTATTCCGGGGAAGCAAATCGGTGATTTAGCCACGGTTACATGGAACCCGAACACGCGTTACATCGACGTATTGATTGAAACGAAAACCGTGGGGAAGGATGAAGTCAGCACCGCAGATTCATTCAACTTCAACACGGAAGGTAATACCATTTATTTTGGCGGGCAAATCCCAATCGATAAAATTGTAAAAGAACGCGCTTCCATTTGGGACGGCCCACGTTATGCTGCATTTTTGTTGAAAGAAGAATGCGAACGCCAAGGCCTTATGGTGACAGGCGATGCAGTGAATCTGCGCGCAATTCAAACCGTTGATTTTAACCGTACTGTTTCGCTTTTACTGACGCATCAATCTCCGCCGCTTTCAGAATTATGCAGCGTCATTAACAAAGTTTCCCATAATTTTTTCGCCGATCAATTAGTTCGTACCCTTGGCTACAAAGTGGGTAAGGAGGGCTCCTTCAAAGAAGGAACTCGCGTGGTTCGTGATTGGCTGCAATCCCGCGAAATCCCAAACCCCGCCGTATTTAGAATGGTGGATGGATCAGGGCTTTCCACAGGGAACCGCTTTACTCCCGTTCAAGCAACAACGTTGTACCGTTCGCTATTCTACGATTCACGCATTGGTGAACCCTTCTACGCTTCGCTACCGGAACGAAAAACTGATACGGAAACCTACGCCGTTCACGCAAAGAGTGGTTTCATCGGCGGGGTTCGCACGCTAGGTGGTTACTTGGAAATTGCACCCGGTGAAACGGTTGTTTTTTCCCTTATGTGTAACCTGTTCAACGGCAGCGCGCGGGATGTGAGCAACACGCAAGATAAGGCGTTAGAGATTTTAGCCGATGAACTTCAGTAATTCTTTTTGAACATGCTAATCAAAAATCCAAAAATCACGATTCAAGATTGGTTCACCTAAACTAAAGACAACGGGAATGCTGACATTCAAGTTGTCGGGATCGTTTGTTTGTAGACGTATTTCTCCTGTATAATTTCCCGGAGTACCACTTGTAATCGGGAGAATTAAAATCTGCCGCGCCTGTACCGGTGAAATCACAATCGGCAACGCTTGGTTGATTGTAAGGCCTGTGGGAAGTGAAAGCGAATAAATGTACAAATCCCCTTCACCCGTGTTTTCAATCAGGAATTGAAACGGAGCGGAATCATTCAGGGACATGCGCCCCAAATCAAGTGTTTCACCGGTTTCAATTAAGTTATTATTCGTTTGTGGGTCAGGAATATTCAACTCAAGACTCAGGGCTTCTTGGCTGGTTGGTTGATTGATATTCAACAGCAGGCTAAGGGTGTTGACCGTTCCTGAGTCTTGTGAAATAACGTCATTGGCAATGAACTCCCAATTCCCAAATGATGTTTCATTAACAAAACCTGCCAAAGGTTCAATCGGCCTAAATCGACCCGTAAACGGTGCAAAGCCTTCAACAATACTGCTGGCCGCTGAGTCCGTGAAAACGGTATTGGTAAAGTTGTTCGCGCTTCCGCCGTTGCGGTTGAACAGCACAACTTGTTTACCACTTGGGGAGGAAAGCGTGAGCACGTTGTCCCCAACGTAAGTGTGGGAAATATCAACAGTCAGCTCAACGGAAGTTACAAAACCTTCCATTCCCACAGGGAAAATCTCGCGAACTTCGCTTGGCAAGCCGGTGTCGCCATAGGTTTTTCCCGAGCCCAAAAAGTATGTTGCAGACTGTGGGATAAACTCACCGGGCGTAATATTAAATGGTATGGTTATTAGATTTTCACCAGCAAGGATTTCTAGTTCTAAGGGAATGGCAACCCCTTCAACAGCACTCGGCGAAATGCCAACAAGAAAGGGGATGATTGGCTCTGCGGTATTCCCCTGAGCAAGAGGGGTTAGTATTGTTGAATCGCGGATGAGGATGATGGAATTAGAGTTCGAAGTTAGCCGAACTTGCGCTGATTCAGTTAAATCTGCGCCAACATTTCGGAGGCTTACCCCTAAGCGAATGGGTGATTCGGCAATATCAGCAAACCCGTTATTGTTGCCGTTTCCTTGGGAATCCTCAAGGGTTGTGCCGTTAAAAAGAAGCTCGGGAACAACATCGCACGGTTCATCAAAAATCAGGGGCACAGGGAAAACTCTTTCCCGAGTCGTTCCCTCCACATCGTATGAAACCCGCAGTTTAAGCACAACTTGCCCGGAGCAAGAGAGCTGCGGCGATATGCTAAACACCAACGCATTTTCAGTTGAACCAGATTCTGCTACACCCAGACTACCTAATGAGGCAAACGACTGATCGATTGTAACATGCTCATTGGTGGAGACGAGTTGGAATTGAATGTTGGAAATTGCCGCCTGCGATTGATTATTAATCGCCGGAAAAAAACTGATCAAACTTTCCCCAGGTTCAGGGTACTCATCTGCGTCGCCACTGATCGAATCATCAAAAACGAGATTTTCCGCTAATTGAATGTCGCGAACGAAACGGCCGTCAAATACTTCGCTGCCGGTATTCAGCGGATCAAGCCAAGGGCGCAAACTGGTGGTGGGCGTTCCTCGCCCTTCCCAAGAAAGCGCAAACCGCCCATACCAATCGCTAAGGTCGTTGCCGCAAGCAGCAAACCCGCCGTGCAGTTGACCCACGATTCGTTTATCCAAATTGAACAACGCCGAACCGGAGGAACCCGGCTCTGTGGTTCCTAAATCCCAATCTGTAACCCTAAGGTACGAGCCGTTTGCGACCACTGTTGAGGAAAGGTACTGGGTAATCTGTGTGGGGTGATTATCAAAGGAAATGCGTTTTTCATCTCCCTCTGGGTGGTGAATTGCAACGGAGCCGTTGGTGTTAATCGGTCGGTTGTCCCAACCAGCAAAGAACAACCCAAAATCTGTGGGAATGGGATCATCAAGCTCCAACAACGTAAAGTCCGAGGTGGAATCCGCTGCGCGCAAAATAGCCCCGCTGCTGAATTGATTTAATTGTCCGTCCCCTGCGGAGCCGCTTGCCCCTGAATTGACCGCACGGCAAGTGGAGTTTTCATAGTTCCAGTAAACAACAACTGATGGGGCATTGGCGGCATTTAGGCCGCAGTGGTTTGCCGTAAGAAAGTAAGGCGTAACATCCTGTGCGGTGTTGTTGATGAGTGTTCCCGTGCAAAAGATTGAGCCCCCAAAACTATACCCCCCCACTGCCGAGGCTTGATCTCGCCAATCGTCCCCTTCTTCGCAGGCAATATCCACGTTACATGCACCTGATTTTGCCGCCGATGCAGTTGCTTTAGCGGCGGGCTTGAAGGAGCGAAAGCCGTGATTGACTTGCCCAATTTTGAGTTGCACGGCTGAACGCTTTGTTCGGGGAACAATCAGCTCCAAGGTTATTTGATCGCCCTCTAAAATCGGCGTCCAAAATTGGCCGTGTTCTTCATTCTGATCGGCGGTAAACGGCCCTACAAGTTCATCCCCTGCGCCCGTGTATAGTGTAAGGTTGGCCCCTTCGGGGAGGGAATACTCTGAAAAACCAATGTTCAGGCTAACAGCCCCCGGCGAGCTAAACACGGCTCGCCAAATATCTTCCGTCGCTGAGTAAGTTTCCCACGTGCCAAACGAATGGCAATCCAACCCCAACGCTACAGGCTCAGCAAAATGTAGAGGCCCAGAACCATCTAGCGTTTTTGCAGCAACCAGTAACTTAGCATTATTCATTTGAGGGAGAACAAATGCATCAACAAATTGAATTTCTTGTAACGGAGCCTTTGCAAACGCAGACGGCGGCAGAACATTTCGCTGGATGATATTTGAACGACTTGTGCTTTGTTGCGCGGGCTGGGCTTGAACCGCAGAAAGTGAAGAGCTGAGCAGCAAAGTCGAAATAAAAAAGCATTGGTAGGGGTTGGGCAAATGGTGCATGAAAAAATCTTTGGGCAAATTAACGTGCCGTATTGTCCGGCTAGGGCTTGTTATGAGTCAAGCCTACCACGTAGTGTTCCGTTTTATTAGGTAATATCCGTATTCTTTTGCTGGAATAGATCCTGCAGCGCAATAGGATAACTCAATAAGAATTAGGGGATTACAATGACCAACAAAAAGAAACCCACTCAAAATAAAACCAAAAACCCGCTCCCCAGCAAAACGCGGGAAACGATCATTCAGTTGCTTGAAAAACGCCTGGCGGATGCATCTGATCTGCAAGCGCAAATCAAAGTTGCCCATTGGAACGTGAAAGGGCCAAGCTTTATCGCATTGCACGAATTGTTTGATAAAATTTACGGCGACGTTGCCGAAATGGTGGATGATTTAGCGGAACGCCTAGTTTCACTCGGGGGGCAAACCCAAGCAACGGTTCAACACACCGCGAAACTTACCAGCCTTGTGCCCTACCCCACGGAAATTACAAAGGGCGAAGACCACGTGGAAGCGGTTTCAACCGTGCTGGCACAATACGCCGCAAACCTGCAAGAATCAATCGATGCAGCTGACGACGCAGACGATAGCGTAACAGAAGACTTGCTGATTGGGCACCTTGCTACAATTGACCAGTATATTTGGTTTGTTGAAGCGCATAAGGGGTAAAAAAACGTTAGCCGCTTATCGTTTCTGATAAGCGGCAACATTCTGAGATTAATTTATTTATAATTATGGAGTTGGAGGCGGAAGTTGTTCTACGATAAGATCAACAAATCGTTCAGTTCTGAAAATATCACCGATAGAAATTGTACCGTTTGTGGCATCATAGTTTCTGAACACGAACACATCTTGGAAATCTTGACCAGGGATTGTGTTATTGAAGACGAATTGATCAGGACCAGCAGATGTCAATCTCCATGTTCCTGTTCTTCCTCTGATTTCACGTTCAGCAACACCCTTGGTTACAGCATTAATCAATGGATCTGACAACAATCCTAATGTATCACGATAAATGAACACATCACGACCAGGGAACACAGCGTTTGGCGGAGGTGCTCCCACACCATCGAATTGTGGACGACCGGATTTGAAAATATCTTTAGCAATACTCAAGCTGGTAATGTAAGCAATTGGTGTAGTGAGTTCATTGCCAATGGCTTCAGAAGAGGACGGCCCACCTTGTGGACGACCAGCGCCTGCGTCGCTACCAACACCATCTGTTGGGTTTTTGTTATTATCTAAAAAATAAATCTTAATAGCAGTATCAAGAGTTCTCATATCGGCTTTAACACGGCTAACTTTAGCTCGCGTTTGCGCTTCTAAGAAGTTTGGTACGGCGATTGCCGCTAGAATTGCAATAATCGCCACAACGATGAGCAATTCAATGAGTGTAAATCCTTTTTTCATTGTTTTTCCTAATAAATAAATTTTGCTTCCAACCAAGCAATTTAATAGTGAGTAAAGGGCTTAATCATGGGGATGTCAAAGTTATTTGATGCGCTTATAAACAGAAAAAATCACTATTTTTGTTTGTGTCGGTATGGATTATTTCTTGGTAAACAAAAAGCGTAACCAACTGTTTGATTTTGCTTGAGTTGTGCTTTTATTTTGGCGCTCAAAACGTTCTGTTGCGAATGTGCATTTTTCTAAATTTAGTGCGCATTCTTGGCTCTTTAGCTCGGATTGTGCGCAACGTTTGCACAACTCCACCCCACATTTGGGACATTGAATAAAGCCCTGAACATGATCGATGTTGAAGCACTTGGCGCAGGTGATAAATCGAACAGTCATAAGGGGCGTAACATCATGTTTTTCAATGGCCTAGTGGCGAATTTGCCCTTCGCCTAGGCAAATCCACTTAGCGGTTGTCAGTTCACGCAAGCCCATGGGCCCGCGCGCGTGCAGTTTATTGGTTGAAATACCAATCTCTGCCCCAAGGCCGTATTCGCCGCCGTCGCTAAAGCGGGTGCTGCAATTCACATGTACACAGGCTGAATCAATGCTGCGAGTAAATGCCATGACGCGGGAATGATGATTGGAGATGATTGCCTCGGTGTGGCCGGAGCTGTGTTTGTTGATGAACTCCACCGCTGATTCAAAGGAATCGATCACCTTAACCGCTAAAATCATGGCCAAATATTCTTCGTCCCAATCGGCATCCGTGGCAGGAACAACCCGAGAATCATAGGCTTGCGTTTTTTGGCACCCACGAATTTCCACGCCCAATTCCAGAAGCTTATTCAAGCAAAGGGGCATAAATTGATCTGCAACCGCTTGGTGCACCAACAGCGTTTCCGTGGCATTACAAACACCCGTACGGTGGGTTTTTGCGTTTATCACGATCGGCAACGCCATCTCAAGATCGGCGAATTCATCCACATATACAAAGCAATTACCATCTAGGTGTTTGATAACCGGGATGATAGAATCTTGCGTAATTCGGCGAATCAAATCCTTACCACCTCGGGGAATGATGAGATCTACGTACTCATCTGCCTTCAAGAGCTCACCCACTGCGGCTCGGTCTTGAGTGGGGATCAATTGAATAGCCCCTTCAGGAACGCCTGATTTTTGGCAGGCTTGATTCATCAGCCGAGCAAGGCTTCTGTTGGAAAAAACCGCCTCGGATCCCCCGCGCAAGATCACCGCATTGCCGGACTTCAAGCATAGAGCGCCCGCATCAACCGTTACATTGGGTCGGGATTCGTAGATAATTCCAATTACACCAATAGGGGCCCGCATGTGACCAAGGCGTAAGCCGTTGGGCCGCACCCGGATGTTTTCAAGCTGGCCGATGGGATCATCCAAAGCGGCAATTTCACGCACCGCTTTGCACAAGCCCGCGATTGCTTTTTCATCAAGCCGAAGCCGATCGATCATGGCAGGGCTAAGCCCTTTTTCCAGAGCCGATTGCAAGTCCTGTTCATTTTCACGGATGATCTCAGCTTGATTGGCGGAAAATTCTTCTGCCATTGCAAGCAACGCGGCGTTTTTAATTGCCGGCGAAAGGGAAGCAAGCTGGTAGGATGCTTTACGTGCCGCCTTGCCAAGCGTTGTCATCAGGGCGTTTAGGTCAAGGGGTGCTTCTTGGATTGTCATACAGGTTCGCTCGTTTGTGGTTAGACTTTTCGTGATAAAGTTTTCCTTAGATTAAGGGAAAAGCTGAATCGTTTCTGGTACAACGATCAGCAATATGTGATCAAAATTACCATGATTGATTGTTAGTAGAGTTTGCTTGAGCTGTGTTGATTCGTCAAAGCAAGAATGTGCTTTGCAACGCGATTTGCAGCGCCTTTGCATGATTGTGCGGCCGATTGGGCTGCTGCACCCAGTTGTTTACGGTATTCGTGGTTTTGGGCAAGCTTGATGAATGACTGGGTAAGTTCATGTTCCTCAATCATTAAACCTCCTTGCTGAGGCGTAAGAACTCGCACAATATCTGGTTGCGCGTGCATGTGGGGCCCCCGAATCACGGGAACTCCATGAATGGCCGGTTCCAACAAATTGTGCCCACCAATTGGGTTCCACGCACCGCCAACAACGGCTAAATCACTGGCACCAAACCAGGTGGAAAGCCGGCCCATTTCATCGCCTAACAGAACTGCGTTCCCGGGGGGGGTATTATTGAGGGCAGAAGTACGCTGAGGCAATTCACCCTGAGCCTGAATGAGGGCTTCAACCTCGGAAAAACGCTCTGGGTGGCGCGGCACCAAAGCCAAACGTAAATTGGGAACGCTTTCTTTTGCTTGCTTCCAAGCTTGAAGTAAAAGCTCTTCCTCGCGAGGATGAGTGCTTCCCGCAATGATGAGGATTTCGGAATCATTAATCCCCCAGCATGCGCGCAATTCAGCTCGCTCTTGAGGCAATAAGGAGTGCGGCAAAGCATCGAACTTCAAGTTTCCTGAAACGGTAATTCGGGTGGTTTTGCCGATAATGGATTCCAAGCGCTCGGCATCCTGCTGGGTTTGCATGTAGTAATGTTGTGCCGCATGAAGCGCGGGGCGAAAAATAGCGCGGTAACGGCGATAGTTTTTGGCACTCTTTTCTGAGAGCTTACCATTCACCAGAAATACAGGGGTACTTCTGTTTTGAAGCTGAAGAAGAAGATTTGGCCAAAACTCTGTTTCAAAGAAACAGTATAAGGAGGGCCGATAATGGTTCAAAAAACGATTTACACAAAGGCTGTGATCGTAAGGGGCGAAAGCGAATCGATCCGCACCGCGCAAACTTTCGCGCGCTTGCCGTTGGCCTGTTTCCGTTGCCGTTGTGACAAGATAATCCCATTGACGCCGTTCTTTCTTCAATTCCTTGAATAATGCCCCTGCGGCAATGCTTTCCCCCACCGATACAGCGTGCAGCCAGCAACGCGTTACATCGTTATAGCCCGGGGAATTTGTGGGTAAATTCCGTGTAAAAAAACCTTTCATTCGCGCGGTAGAATACCCACGAAGCCGGGCCTTTTTGCGCATGCTATTCCAAACAAACGGCGCTGCAACCGTGTAAACGGTGTTCAAGGCAAAGGGGATAAGTTGATGTGAGCGAACCATTAGGTGTGAAACGGACGTCTTGTTTCCAGCGCCAAGCGAAGTGTGCCGCTATCCGCAACGCCCAGTGAACTACCGTTGGGAAGACCGCGACCAATTTGCGTAATGCGACAGTTAAACTCCGAGAGGAGTTCCATCAGGTAAAGCGCCGTTGCATCGCCTTCAACATCGGGGGAAGTTCCTAGAATGATTTCCTGAATGCCTTGCTCCCGTATGCGGTTTGGGAGGGTTCTTAAATTCAGTTGATCTGGGGAAATGCCTTTGAGGGGCGAAAGTTTCCCGCCCAAAATATGGTACCGACCGGAAAACCCGCCGCTTTTTTCGAATGCCATAACATCCGCGTGGGATTCAACAATGCACAACAGAGCAGAATCGCGGGTGTTGCTAAGGCAAATAGAACAGAGTTGTTGTTGGGTCATAAATCCACAACTGTTACAAGAGCGGATTTCCTTGTGTAAATTGGCCAAAACGCTTCCTAAGCCCTTTGCCATTTGGGGATCTTCGCGGAATATTGCCAATGCCATGCGCTCAGCTCCGCGGCGACCAATGCCCGGAAGCTTGGAAAGGTGCGCAATTAAAGCTTCAAACAGGGGGGGGTATTCAGTCATTAATCATCTGGATTCGCGTAGAAAACGGGTGGAGAATTAGGTTTAAATCATTTGAAATCAGTATTCAATTGGCGGAACACAGGAGTTTTGATGCTCCGCCTGAGTTTGCTGATTTGAAGCGCAGATTCTAATACAGTTATTCAATGTGATTGAACTTACAACAACCCTGGGAACTTGAGGCCGCCGGTGATGGAAGCCATTTTTTCTTCATGGAGTTGCTTTGATTTTTCAAGAGCCTGATTCACGGCCGCCAAAATCAAATCCTGAAGCATTTCGGGATCATCGGGATCAATGGCATCAGCGCCGATGGAAACACTTTTGATTTCCCGGTTGCCTGTTGCAACAACCTTTACAACGCCGCCGCCGCTTGTCCCTTCCACAGTGAGCACTTCAAGCTCCTTGTTTGTTTCGTCAATGCGACTATGTAAATCGCTTTGAAGGCGCTTAATCATTGAGGGATCAATCATGGGGTTTGTATCCTTAGGTATAGTAAAGTAAAAAGAAAAAATATATTTTGATGTTCGAGCTCTTGGTGGCAAGGGTTCTCAGAGAAATTATCGTTTGGTGGCTGTTTTTCCCAAGTTGAGTGGTTTGCCATTCAAGGCAGAAGGATCAGCCCCTAGGTGTTGTTTGAATAAATCGCAGGCTTTTTTGAAGTCGGGAAATTGCTCCAACGCTTGATCAAGCGTTAGCGGTTCGCCGAAGGGGCTTTTGAAACTACCGCTTTCAACAATAACGTCATCCATGTCGTGAATTTCCGCGTGAATGGAAAACCCGGAATCATCCGCAATTTCTTCTCCGCGGCCAACTTCAATAAAATGAACGTTCTTATCTAGCTGTGCAGGAGTTGAGGCTGATGGATCAATGCCCACGGGGGAATCATTGGTTTGTTCGGTGAAAGAAATCATCAACGGGCGCCCCCACAGCATGCGGGCTTCTTTGCGCAAAACAAGAACGATTTCCGGCTTGTCCAGCTGAGTGCGCATAATTCTGTCTCGCGGGTGAAGGGCAATCACGAGGGAATTTTGATCTATACTTTCGCATCGGGCGTGCTCAAGCACACTCTTTACTGAGAGCAGTTGAGCGCCCACTTGCTCCACAAATGCCCCCCACCGATCAGCATCGGTCGTGTGAATCACCTCAAGGGTGGCGGTGGATCCGCTCGGTAAATCCTCCCGAACCGATTGCCCGTTGCCGGTAAAGTCATCAACCTCAAGAGGTTGTGCATCATACATCAGCGGCGCAGCAGCAACAGACGAGCGTTTTGCCGTGGTCAGCGATTGATTGCCAGCCGTGCTGTTTTCTTTTGCAATACCCTGAAAACCGCCGTTAGCGGACGTTTGTGGCGGTGTTACGCCGCCGGCGGAGGAAGAAGCTATTGAATGATAAGCTTTAGCTTGGCCCAATGCTGAAGTTGCACTTGATGCTGAGGACGCATCAGCTTGTGTTTGTTGAGCTTTAGGGGCATTCCCTGAACTGCTGCCGTTAGAACTTAGGGATGCATCCACCAAAAGGCGGGGATCAATTGCCGTAAGCTTGATCAACGTAAACTCCAACAAAAAACGGGGCGGAACAGCTCCGCGGATGGAGCTTTCAAGCTCCATAAACTGCTGCACAATATTCAGCAAATACGGCAAGGAGAGTGATTTTAGTGTGGACTGAATGTCGGGGTCTTTGGGATCAAGAATGCGAATCAGATCTGCACTTGCTCCTGCTTTGTAGAGCATTGCATCGCGTAAAAAGCTGAGGAACATTTTGATAAAACGCTGTAGATCTCGGCCGCGGTCCACCATGTTATTCACAAGTTCCAAGCAAACGCCGACGTCTCGCTGGGCTAAGCCTGTGAGAAGCTGGTGGAATAAATCTGTTTCTACTACGCCAAGTAGCGAGCGGGTGATTTCTAGGGTTAATTCCTCGGAAGAAAGAGAAATCAATTGATCCAGCAAGACTTGCGCATCGCGAAGCCCACCCTCTGAGGCTAAGGCAATTGCCTTCAAAATTGGCTCACGCTCGCCGGTTGCAACGTCTACTTTTTCTTTCTGCAAAATGGCGTCTAAACTTTGAACAATATTGTTGGGATCAATCCGATCAAAATTCAAGCGCCTGCACCGAGAAAGAACGGTTTCAGGGATTTTTTCTGGGTTGGTTGTGGCAAGAATAAAGACGACGTGGGCGGGGGGCTCTTCCAAGCTTTTCAGCAACGCGTTGAAGGAATGATTGGAGAGCATGTGAACTTCGTCGATAATGTAAATCTTATCACGGGCGCTAAAGGGGGCGCGGTGTAAACCTTCAAGCAGGGCTTTTGTGTCGTCGGTGACCCCATCTCCTTTGGCATTGAATGGGGGACGTTTGATGTCAATCACAGGGCCTCCCTTTTCGCGAAATGCTCCTTCGGGGTAAACAATTTCCATGGTTTGATTTCGGTCACCCAAGGTGGAAGCGTGGGAGGACAGGCTTAAAGCAGCAGGGAGGAGCAGGGAAAAAAGAAGGATGGATTTTTTCATG
>DAIOTT010000066.1:0-17390 GCA_036751885.1 Candidatus Sumerlaeota bacterium | reverse complement strand
CCTTCCAGTTGGAAATCCAACCGGCCATACGGCCCATGGCGAACATCACGGTGAACATGTTAATGGGAATGCCCAAGGCGCGCATAATAATGCCGCTGTAGAAATCCACGTTGGGGTAAAGCTTGCGCTGCACAAAGTACTCATCCTCAAGGGCAACTTTCTCCAACTGGCGAGCAATATCTAAGAGCGGATCGTTTACATCAAGAGCATCAAAAATCTTGCTGGTTGCATCGCGCATAATATTCGCACGGGGATCAAAGTTTTTGTAAACTCGGTGCCCAAAGCCCATGAGGCGGAAGCCAGAGTTCTTATCTTTGGCGCGGGCAACAATCTCACCGATTGTATGGCCTGATTGGTGAATTTCATTCAGTTGATCAAGAACCGCAACATTAGCACCGCCGTGAAGTGGGCCCCAGAGGGCGTTCACGCCGCCGGACACGGAGGCAAATAGGTTCGCTTTCGTGCTGCCAATCATCCGTACAGTGGATGTGGAGCAGTTTTGCTCGTGGTCGGCGTGGAGGATCAAAATCAAGTCCAACGCACGAACAACAGCAGGATCAAGGTTGTAAGGCTTATGAGGCTCGGAGAACATCATTTGCAAAAAGTTTTCCGCGTAGTCTAAATCGGGGTTTGCGTAGTTGATTGGCTTGCCCAAAGAACGACGATAACTGTAGGCCGCAATGGTTTGTGTTACGCCAATCAAGGTTGTTGCCGCCTCAATGGCTAATTCATCGTTGTAGTCCGACGTTGTAAGGTGGGGCGTATTGTAGCTGACTGAGTTCAACATGGAGGAGAGAATCGCCATGGGGTGGGATCCCGGGGGGAAACCATCAAAGTGGTGGCGAATATCCTGATGAACAGGCGTTTTATCCATTACTTTGGTGCGGAACACCGCAAGTTGTTCCGGTGTGGGTAGTTCACCGTAGTAAAGTAAATAGGCTGTTTCAAGGTAGTTTGATTTTTGGCTAAGTTGCTCAATCGGGTAACCACGGTATTGCAAAATCCCTTTATCGCCATCAATATAGGTAATATTGCTGAGGCAAGAGCCGGTATTTTTGAAGCCATCATCAAAGGTAATGTAACCTGTCAGGGCTCTTAGCTTGGAAATATCCAGAGCTTTTTCATTTTCGGTTCCCTCAATAACAGGGAATTCGATTGTTTGACCGTTGATATTGGCGGTGACAGTTTCGCTCATGGTTCTAATGATCCTTCTTGATGATTGCTGTGATGATTTTTTTGGCAGAGGTAAAGCGGTTCAATGTTTAACAGATACAAATTGGCAACGCAAAAGCCGTGGCGTCAAGTGGCGTCGGCAGAGTTTTTATTGCCTTCAAAAGATTCAACGGAATTATTTTTCCCTAATGCCCCTGTAAAATGGAGCAACAAAGCAGTGAAAAATAAGACCAACGTAGGCCAAAGCTTCAGTGACATCCAGAATAACCCCGCTGCTCCCTCGGCTCCGGGAAGTACAATATGCCGATGCAAAAGCCCAGCAACCCCTAGCACCCCCGAGTGAATGGTACCACTCCCCGGATCAAAGCCCAATGAACTTACCACCCAGAATAAAACCACAATCCCGCGCACAACAGTGCACCGCCAACCCGCAAGCCTACCCGCCAAGGACCAAACCACAAGGGCCGGGAGCAGCGCCTGAATCAGATAATGATCCCACATAATGCTAGGAGCAAGAAGCGAAATCAACACCGCCAACGCAAACCCCAAACGATCATTGGGGGCAAAATCATTCAATTCGCTAACGATTGATTTATCTTCCTTTACAATCTGATTCCGAAACCAGATCGAGCCGGCAAAGCATACCAAGATTCCTAAAGCACAACCCCATGTTGCAGCATTTGCAACTGTTGCCGATGAATTAATCCAAGGTTGAATTCCCCACCCTGGCACGAGTATATGGTGAAAAAAAGAGTTGAGGGATTGATTGTAAGAATCTCGCCAAAAGGTAAAACCAACATCCCCCCAAGTGCTTTTTCCGAAGCCCATATCTGCTAGTAAAGGCAAAAATTGTAGGTGTGTATCAAAGCCAAAAATCAGCGCGGTGATGAGCGTGACCACTAAAGCAATGGCAAGCATCCACCCTGCTTCCGCCCACCGGCGCGTCAGCAGAAACCAAATCAAAAATATTCCCGGCGTAATTTTGAACAGCATCAACAACGCGGCGAGTAACCCTGAGAGCCAAGGTGTACGTTTTTTTGAGAGTTGAAAATACAACGCACACGCCCCAAAAAACAGCACAGCGTTCAATTGCCCCGCCGTGTTGTTGCGGAATACGGTGAAGTTCAGCAACACAGGCAAAGCACAAAGCGCAACGGCCTTTGGACTTAGTTTATACCCTTCAGCCGAAGCCAGAAAACCCAACCCCAGAACCAGCAGAAGCCCATTTAAAACGACAAAAAATTGCGCCGCTTGATGAAACGTGAGAATTGTAACGGGTATAAATACGGCCCCCGTAAACGGTAAATATACGAACGGCAAAACCCGGGGAACTGGCTGACCCAATTCATTGCGGGAAATAAAGCGCGCATCTGTTGCGCCCTCTGCCGTGGCGAGCATGTAAAGCAATTCCCGGTCGTAGGGCGATTGCCCCTCAGAGAGAAGCAACGCCCCAAGGTAAATGTGTTTGAAGTCGTTTTGGTTTGTTCTTGGCGCGCCGTCGGGGGTAGCTCCCAAAAGGGGAAAAATCTGCAGAAAGAAGAACAACGCCAATGCCAGTAGTAAGCTCGCTGCACCCCAGGGCAGTTTGCCGCGGTCATCAAGCCGCAGAGTTGATGAATCTGAAGTCGAAAAGCCGGAAACAGAGGCTTGCGGGGCGGATTCCTGAGGGTTGTTCATCGCATAACAAACGGAGCGGAATACCCTTCGTACAGGCGTTTCGCCCGCGCCGGAAAATCCTCCGGGTACGCACTCTTCAGGATGTATATTCGCCAAGGCTTGCTGGCAATAGGTCTACCGTTTGGGTACTGCATGTTTTGAAAATCCGCCACAAGCTCCCAATCGGCGTCTTCCTCCAACCGAACGTCCAGCATGGTGTTGAACCGAGCTAGAACGTACGTAACACCATGCTGATTTAGCAAGTCCTCCCAGGAGGGATCATTCAAGCCTTTTGGCGGAACGTACCCCGTGGTAATCACCTGTTCATCGCGCCAAATATCATCACCAAAAATATCAAACCGCGGATCCGAAAACACTTTTCTTTCCGGAGCTAAGCGCCAAATCAAATACCCAGCGTAATTATTTTCGTTGAACATTTTGCCATCAAAATCAACTAATTCAATGTAATTACAAAGATGGAATGGGAAGTTTTGCTTGATGTACCCTTCGCGGATTTCTCGGTATTGCTGAAACCGATTTATGTAAGTTTCAGTTTCAGGCCGATTGGAGATAATCAAGGCGCTCCAACCGGCCGAGGCAATCAGCAACCCTAAGCAAACAACGGCAGGAACGGCTTTCAAAGAAAGCCCCCAACGCTGAAACAAGGATGAAACCAAGGCTGTTGTTTGGTCTACCACATCAGCCAACAACCGCGCCATGAAGGGCACAATCATCACCGCAAATAAAAGCAAATGCCGCACATGGTGAATTGCTTGCCAAAAGAAAAATACCACCAGAAAAATCTCCGCAAAACGACGGCTCGATTTTCGGCTTACAGCGCCAGCGAAAATCATCAGAATAATAATCAGCACAAAATCTGTAACGTATGGAATTTGCGGCGGCATCAACTCCCCAAGATTTTGTACCAATTCAGTTTTGCTCATCACACGGGCTGGCAGAGCATACAAATGGTAGGTAAACGGATTCATCAAGGTTGCAAAAAAACAGCCCGGGCCAATCGTCAACAACCAACTCCAGGGAATGGGATGAGGGGGAGAATCAAAGAGCGCTTGGGGCCCTTGCAGGCTTGCGTTGCGGGTATATTGAATGTGGTGGATAATGTTTTGCAGCCCAGCAGCTGAAAGCACCACAAGCCCGGCAAACCAACCACCGTGTAAATTGCTCCAAAGAGCAAACAGAGGCGGAAGCGCCAGCAAAAACCACCGACTAATCCCCCGCTCCTGCACGCCGTAAAGCACCAGAATAAGGAGTGCGAGAAGCAGATTAGTGACAACCGGGGGCCTAGCAAAATACGTACGCCTACCAACCCCCAAGGCCATCAGCACAACCCACAGGGCAATCCAGTGGTTGCCCGAAATTTGCCAAGCCAAAAACCAGAACAGCAGCATGGTAAGCCAAACCACAATCCCTGTTGCCAGCAGCAACATCCGCCAACCTCCTAGGGAGGTTCGTTCCCCAAAATCGTGAATCTTCCACATGGCAACTTGCGTAAGCCATTCGTGGTTGTGCCAGTCATAATCTTCAGCAGTGTGGGCAAAAACATCCTTCTCGGGAAGTCCGTTCGCGGAAATGTACTCCCCACTTTTCACATGCCACCAGCAATCGTTATCGCTGCGAATGGGCACAAGGGTGAGTAAAAGTGTTGCAATCGTTATAATTACCAGTGAAACAGCCGCGGAAAGCCAGCTGCGCCCTTGCAACGTTAAATCCAGCAAGCTCATGCAAAAAATACCTGAGGAACGATTTCAGATGCTGACCAAATCACGTGTTGTACGCCTGGGATAACACTTCTTCCGAAACAAAAATCGGGACCTTATATTTCGTGGCCAACACAATGGCATCGCTGGGGCGTGAATCAATCTTCACATGCCGATCGTCCGCCGTTTTCAGCAGCAATTTCCCGTGAAACGTTTCCTCGCTCAGGGAATCAACCAAAACGCCTTCCAGCGTGGCACCAAGGCCAACTAGAACGTTCCCAATCAGATCATGTGTCAGGGGCCGAGCTGCCTCGCGGTTGAACAGGGCGTTGTCCGTTGCCCGTGCTTCTTCCGTCCCAATATAAATCGGAAAATACCGATCCCCATCCTTTTCAAACAACAACACCACATTGAAGGGTGTTATATGGCTGCGTTGAATTTCCCTTAGAATCATTTCAATCATGGAAAGAACACCCCGGCGACCAAATCGAAACTTGGTAAAATTAGCGAACTGGACAACTCATGCTGATTTCATTGGACTCAGGCAAACGAAAAAACGGAGTGCGGTTGAGAACGTCAGATTTTCAAGGGGAAGTTCGCCGTTGAGTGACACACCAAACAACAAGGAATTCGGATCAAACTATCTCTTCCGACCCTAAATTAACTCAAAACTAACCTATACAATTCCCACTTGCACCCACCACGCAAATGGTAATCCTGTAATCGTAACAAATATGTGAAAAATCATTAGGCATTGTTTACGATGAAACCGCCCTCAAAAACTTTATTATACTGGCTTGTAGGCGCTGTTTTAGTTGGTTTGCTTTGGGATGTCGTTAGACAATACCATGCGCATGATTGAGGATCTAAAACTCAATCCGATTGATTTTGAAGTTTACTATCTTGCAGCCCAAGCAATCGCCCAAGGGGAGAACCCCTACTTCGGGTCAGGAGTTTTACAACGCCGGTATATTTATCCCCAGTTTTTGGCTTTTTGTTTTTCACCTTTCGCTAAACGGAAGATTGAGGAGCTCTTTGCCGTTTGGCTTCCGCTGAATTGGCTGATGCACTTAGCTACAATTGCAATGCTCGTTAGGTTTTCCGTCAAGGCCGTTTTTTGACGCATGCCCAACCCGCAAGCAGTGGTTCGGGCTTGGATTTATAGCGCTGATTTCCCTTGGTTTAGCCCCACTTTTTACGGAATGCGGCTCGGCCAATTAGATATTCTCATCTGCTTTTTAATCGCAATCCTCTTTATTCTCCCGCGTAAATGGAAACGCTTGGGGGGCGGTTTTTTGCTTGGCTTGGGCATTGTTCTGAAAGTTTCTCCCGTGCTACTGATGCCTGTTTTTGTGCTCGCGTTTGGTTGGCAGTTCCTTGCAGGGATGTGGATCCCCATTTTGATTTATGCGGGAGCGTTAATAACCACCGGATTGTTTGGCCAAGAGCTGATTTTATTTACAGATCAGATTCCATACTGGAAATGCAAAACCAACTTTCCAACCATTTCGTTGTATTACATCGTCAGCATTCAGTTTTTTCCTGAGATATTTATCAACGGAGACTACTACAATAGTTGGCTGACAACGTTGCTGACGGTGGTGTTTCTTGGCTCTTATGCTGTGATTGGTTTGTGGCTTTGGTGGCAGCGTGCCCACTGGTTCTCCCTTTTTACGGTGGGCGTTGTGATGTCACATTTAGCCAGCCCGTTTTTAGAGCCCCATCATTACTCCATTACGCTGCTACTTTTGATTCCATGGACAATTTTTTTGATTCGCCAAAGGGCCGAGAAACACCTGTACTTTGTTGCCGTTCCTTGGTTTGTTTTTCTGTATTTCTTAACAGCTTACGAATCATTCCACCGCCCGGAAGATTATCTAATTTTAGCCGAACTCCTTCTGCTTTTTTTACCTTTTATGTATCCGCAATTTTCCGAGTCGGAACAGTTAAATGTGCCAGAAGTACAAGAACAGACTGAACAAATTCCTGTAACGGCCTAAATACAGGTGTTTTCTGACCCAAGCGGGGCAGAATTCCCTTGCCAAACTCTCTCACGCTACGCCTCATATGCCTCCTTTTGATAACGAGTCCGGGTCTGTTCCCCCGGGTGATGTGTTTTGGAGCACCGCTCAACGGTTGGTTTCGTTATCTGCAATTGATTCATCCAAAATTTTTTATGGAGCAACATGATGCATCCACTAGTACGCCAAGCTGAAGCTGAACAGCTTAGAACAGATCTTCCCTATTTCCGCGTTGGCGATACGCTCAAAGTTTTTGTGCGAATCGTTGAAGGCGAAAAAGAACGTATTCAGGCCTTTGAAGGCTTGGTCATCGGCAAAAAGGGAACCGGTATTCGGGAAACCTTTACAATGCGCCGTATATCCTTCAACGTTGGTATTGAACGCATTTTCCCCCTTCACACACCCCGTATCGAAAGCATTAAAGTAATCCGCCGTGCTAAAGTGCGCCGTGCTAAACTTTACTACCTTCGCGAACTACGCGGCAAAAAAGCCCGTTTGGTAGAACGTCGTGTTTCCCCTGAAAAACTTGAGCGCGAAGCAATTGCCGCACAAAGCAATCTCCTTACACTTGTGGCAGAGCGCACCGCTGCAACACAAGCGCGTGAGGCTGAAGAGACTCGCCTAGCGGCAGCAGCGCAAGCCGCTGAAGCCCAAGCAGCAGAAAGCGCAGCCGCAGAAGCTGCTGAAGCTACACCCGCAGCGGACGAAGCAACTCCGGAAACAACTTCCTAAGTTCACCAGTAAACTACTACCCCACTCATACATAACCCCTTCAGATATACTTGAATACAACCTAAAAACCTGTAAGCCCTGAATGCCTTCGGGGCTTACTTCTTTTTTTACCCCCTTTTTATTTGTTGCCATGGTAAAGCAAAAAGGCGATTTCCCCAAGTAACAACAAGGAGTTGCCTTGCCATGAATGCCGCAGAGAAGCCAAACACCCTTGAGAATTTGTTTGATTTGGAGCAAAACCCCTTTTCACAAATTACCCCCGTGAGTGCGTTTTGCACCACGAAAAATAGCGGGCTTTTGCTGGACGAACACAAAGAAGAACGCGCAACCCTATTCACCCAAGCACTAAACCTTAAACGCCCTTGCCGCTTTTTTGTACCCATTCAAAAACACACGGATTGCGTTTACCAAATTTGCGACGCAAACACCGCGAATCCTCCCCAAATTCCAGTGGCAGACGCCGTAATTTGCAACCAGCCGAACACTATGATTGCCGTTAGAACAGCGGATTGCGTCCCGATTTTACTATCAACAAAATCCGGCAACTGGATTGGAGCTGTTCACTCAGGCTGGCGAGGCACAAAAGCAAGTTTACTCAAAAAAACAATTGAGAAATTTATATTGAATGGGGTTTCTTGTGATGAAGTCATTGTGTGGATTGGGCCCAGAATCGCCGGAAAAAATTATGAAGTTTCAACGGAGTTGGCCGAAGACTTTGAACAAACGTTCACAACATTCAGCGGATTCAGAGACAACCGCATGATCGATTTAGGCATCATCAACCAACAACTAGCCCTGCAAGCAGGAGTTCCTGCAAACCAAATTACACTTTCGCCCCTCTGTACTTTTGAGCATCGTGAATTTTTCCCTTCCTACCGTCGCGATGGATACTGCAAAACTAATATCTACAGTTCACTGATCATAATGGAAAATTGACTCACCACAATCCGCCGATGCTTCAACATTCTTCTGACTCCACAACACCTGATTCCGTAGCCCCTGGCATTGAGACGATTGCGGGTGTAACGCTTGATGGAAATGCCCTTTCCGTAACGGAGATTTCCCTGCTGCAGGACGGAAGACTTTTTGTTTCCACGGCCCTACAATCTGAGGCGAACGAGCTTTTGGAGAAAGTCGGCTCTTATCGCCACCCCATCCACCAGCCCGTTTACAACATAGAATTCCCGCTGGTTGAAAAATTAGTCACCCATTTATCCAGCCTGTTAGAGCAACTAAACACCTCTACTTCCGCTGTGCTCACCCTGCCAGAGGATACAATCAACCGCTGGGAAGAAACCCTGAACGGAACCCCGGAAACGGATGTGTACCGAAGAGGGATAAAAAAAATACGCCATCCAAACCCCTACGGTTATCCCATGCTGATGGAGTATAACAGGGAAACATTAAATCAACTTGATCTCATGCAATTGTGGAGCATGCGGTTCGACGATTTTTTGCATATGGCTGAGCTGTTTTACTCTCAAACCAAAAGCTTTGCCGGAGCTGTAACCGGCCACAGAGCCCTTCGCGAGATTCTCCCCAAAATTCTGCAGGTAATACCCAATCAACCCCAAATCATCGTTCACTTAGGGAAACTGCGCACCAGCTATGTTGGGATGCTAAACGGCGAAGTCCTCTTTTCTCACACAATTCCCGTTGGTGTTGCTCGCGACGGCTCCTTTTACTTTGAGAAACTCTCGCCTAATTTGAAGCGAATTGGCGAATTGATCAATGATCTTGGTTCCCTGATCTTACCTGCCGATACAACGCCCACCCGCATATTCAATCGCGGATTGCTAAGCCCACAAAGCGAGGCCACACGGTTTGCCCACCAAATTGGGGAGTACGCCTACAAAATCAAGAAAGACAACTTTCCTGATTACGACGTTAATCATGTGCACTTTTACCTTTCGGGAACGGTTAGCCGATTGAAAGGCCTGCTGGAATACCAAAGCGAAAAAACTGGCCTTCAATTCGATTTTTTGAGTAGTCAACTAAACGACAAACTCGTTCTGACCAACGATATGGACTGCTGTATAACAGATCATCTGTTGACCATGGGATCGTGTTTATCCTACTTGAACCGCTCGGAAAATCGGTCGGGGATGATTCTAACTGATCAACGGCCCAAACGCCTTATGAGTGTTGAAACCCAGAACAGTTATCTGGAACTAAGAACGCCCTACATTGTTGAATACCCAACGGAAATGTTCGGCAGCCTAACACCCTCCATGCGCCAAGCCTAATGAATACGCAGAATTAGCAATTGCTGAACGAAGAATTTTGCGGGTTTCTTAAAACAGTCATTCAAAGTGTTTATTGAAAAGACTGAGCGCGTTATCAAACGAAAAGATAAAAAAGAAATTGGCCGCATCGGGTAAGAATGCGGCCAATTGTATTTTCAAGCTGAAAAATTAGGTAATATTAATAACGGCGAAGTGATGTAGAGGCGGATGAAGTGTTGCCGTAGGTGGGAGAATTATCCAGTGAGCTAAGTGCTGCAGATTTATTACCATCAGCGGCTAAGAATTCATCTTGGTAAAGGGGGAGGCGCTCGCCCCAAACGCTGGGTAATACAAACTCAGGGTACATAATTGGCTCGTAGTTACGGGGCACGGGGAAAGGAAACGAAATGATTTCATAGAAACCAGCAAAGGTTCTCATCACAGCATAACCAAAACCTTTGATTGTGCCCATGATTGTTCCGGTGAAGGGCTCCGTTTGGCGCCATTCTTTGGAGATAGTTTTTGGAATTTCTACCCAGCCCAAAAGAACGTTTGAAACGCCACGGCCTAGTTTGTGGAACATTTTAGAAATATCGGTGTTTTCACGATACACATCTTCATCAACTTGAGCAGAGGCTGCGGATGGTGTAAGAGTTAAGACTCCTAGGAATAGTGCCGCCAGAAGAATGTGTACGGTTTGTAAGCTACGAGACATTGAGTTGTTCCTCCTAAAATTATTCCACTTCATCAATGAAGGGAAATTCTGAACGTTGGACTGATTGGTAGTTGTTTTTGTATATATCAACAGGAAAGGTTACTGTATCAACGGTGCCAAGCCAAAAGCGTTTTCCCGTGTAATAAATTCCTTGTGCAAACCCTACAACGCTCCCTGTAAAGGGATCGGTTTTTTGGATTTCACGGTTGATTTCAATGGGTACTTCAACCCAGCAAAATAGAACGTTGGATACGCCGCCCCAAAGTTTGCCAGTGATTTTTGATGGATAAGTTGAACCGTATAAAGGCCCGCGGGCATCGGCTACGGATGGAGTAACAAACATGGCGACGCCCAAAAGGGTGAACGTAAATGCTAGTTTTTTCCAATTTAAAGAGCGCATAGTTGATAATGCTCCTCACATTGAGATTTCAAGATACGCGTCAACTTCTTAGCTAGAAAGGTTAGGTGCAAGGAGAAAGGGAGATAAAAGCACTTAAGTTTTACGGAAATCATCAATTTCCTCCATCAATCGATCCATCTCGGCGTCGGTACCAATGGAAATCCGAATCCCGTCCTGTAATTCTGGGGTATTGAAATAACGAACAAACACATTTTTGCTTCGCAACGTATTGAACAACTCTTCCGCTTTGAAATGCCGCGCAAATAAGAAATTGCCTTTTGAGTCCTCAACCTGAAAGCCCCGTTCCAACAAGGCTTTGCGAATTCTTGCTCGCGTTGCAACAACTTTACGAACAACTAAATCCGTATACTCGTGATCGTTCCAGGAGGCTAATGCCGCAGCCTGAGAGGCAACGTTCACATTGTAGGAATCTTTGATTCGGTAAAGCAAATCAATCACCTGGGTGCTCCCTACGGCAAATCCTACGCGCATGCCCGCAAGGCTGTGGGATTTTGAAAACGACCGCGATACAACTACGTTTTCTATTCCTTCTTGAACCAACGCCGTTGCAGATTCACCGCCGTAGGCTATGTAGGCTTCATCCACAACGATCAGGGTTGAGGGGCGCGCCAATGCAAATTCGCGGATAGTAGTAAGAGAAATAGATTCACCAATCGGCGGGTTTGGGTTTGTCACAAAAAATAATTGGTCGTCAATCGGCGCTTCAAGCAACGCCTCGTCTTGAGTTTTACCGTCATTCAACCAGCAAACTCGGCGTTCCCAAGCCCCGACTTGCTCCACAAAAACAGGATAAAGCGAGTATGTAGGCCAAAGAAACCCGACGTTTTCGTTGGTATCAACATAGGCCAGCATGATCAGTTTTAGGATTTCATCGGAACCATTGCCTAACAATACTTGTTCTGGTTCAACGCCTAAATCTTTGGCAATTGCCAAGCGCAAGGGCGCACTTGAGGGATGCGGATAACTGCGAAGTTGATTTTGAGTAAGCTTGGCTAAAGCCTCCGAAACGGCGGGTGAAGGGGGGTAGGGGTTCTCGTTGGTGTTTAGCTTTACAATACTTCCACCTTGTGGCTGCTCGCCGGGGGTGTAGGCGTTCATTCTAAGCACCTCAGAACGGGCAATGGGCCTTTTATGCCGAAGAACCTGCTCCGCTGCAGGGGAGAAATCCGGTGAGTCGTTCTCGAATTTAATGGGCATTTATCGACTACCTTCGGGTTTATTCAAACGAAGCCGAATGGATTGGGCGTGCGCATCCAGGCCTTCACAATCAGCCAGTAGTGCTGCATCCGGCCCCGTTGCGGCCAACCCTTTGGGCGAACACTCAATCAGTTGAGTCATTTTCAAAAAGTCCTGAACTGAAAGGGGTGAAAAGCGTTTTGCCGCTCCCCCAGTGGGAAGAACATGGTTGGGGCCGGCGATATAATCGCCAATCGCTTCCACCGAGTGTAGACCCAAAAAGATGCTTCCGGCATGTTTGACGTTTTTGGCAAATTCTTTGGGATTTTCAATTAACAACTCAAGGTGTTCGGCTGCTTTGCGGTTGATAATCTCAAGGGCTTTTTCTTCGTTTGAAGCCAGAACAATCGCCCCGTGATTGGGAAGGGATTGCATCAAGATTTCCCGCCGAGGAGAAGCATTGACTTGTCGTTCAATTTCCTTGTTTAACGCCGCTGCATCGCGTCTTCCCAGTAATACACAGATGGACTGCGCAACCGGATCGTGCTCCGCTTGGGCGAGCAAATCTGCGGCAATCCATGCAAGCGGCGCAGATCGATCGGCCAAAACAAGCACCTCGCTGGGGCCTGCAATCATATCGATTTTGACTCGACCGTAGACGAGTTTTTTCGCTGCAGCTACGTACCGGTTTCCGGGGCCGACGATTATATCGACGGGTTTGATTGTTTCTGTTCCGTAGGCTAATGCGCCGACAGCCTGAGCACCCCCCACCTGGTAAACCTCCGTAATGCCCATCAGGTGAAGGGCGCCAAGGGTTGCAGCATTGGAAACACGGCCCTCGGTGTTAGGGGGTGTAACGGCAACCAAGCGTTTTACACCTGCAACTTGGGCCGGCACAGCGTTCATCAGCACAGAACTTGGGTAGGACGCAATGCCGCCGGGAACGTATAGGCCCGCACTTTCCAAGGCGCTCCACCGTTGGGAAAGCTTGAAGCCTTGGGAATCTGAAATCGTCCAAGATTTGCGGCGTTGCTCTTTGTGAAACGTAATCAACCGCTTCTTAGCGTGTTGAAGCGCACGCCGGATTGCAGCGGGGAGGGACTTCCATGCAGCCTCCAACACGGATGGTTCCAGCTTCATGGTTTTTGGCGTAAGCACAACGTGATCATATGCTTCCGTGTAACGCAATAGAGCCTTATCACCACCTGAAGCAACGTGGGTAAGAATATCTTGTACGGCTGTAAGAGTCTGCTGATCGTCCGTGGGAGCTTGCTCAAGCTTCTTCCACAAAGCATCAGATTCTTTTGGGTAAGTATAAACAGGAATCATAGATTAGAGTGTTTATCGATTAGTTTTATGTTAGAAGATTGCATTTATAGGCCTCAGCACAAGGGAAAGTTCGCTGTAGCAAACTTCCTAACAAATGCTTTTGGCTAAGTTAAGATTTGCTGGCAGGGGATTATTATTGATTGAACATAAATTGCGCCGATTTGCTGATTTTTCGTACGTATGGAAAATCAATCGATCAAGGAATTGCCGCTGTGCTAACGTTGGAAATCTGCTGTGATTTTGCTAGCACCGTTTGCACAAGTTGAATGAGGCTGCCAGAATATTTAGTCGTAATGAATACGTTCCCAGAACCTAATCATTCTATAAACAAGTCCTTTTACCCATGGAAACGCCAACCTGGAAATCTAAAATCTCTTGGGCTCTTTATGATTGGGCGAACTCTGCCTATGCAACCACTGTAATGGCAGCACTTTTTCCCGCATTGTACGGTACTTTTTGGGGTGCTGGGATTGCAAAAGACCAAACAACGCTGGAGCTTGCTTGGGCCGGGGGGCTTGCCTCCTTTGCGGTTGCGTTACTTGGGCCGTTTCTTGGCGGAATTGCAGACCGCTGCAGAATGAAGAAGCCGTTTTTGGCCTGCTTTGCCCTTATCAGCATCATCTTTACGTTGCTCTTGGCGTTCAGCGGCGCCGAGCCCAGATTCATGGCACTAGGAGCATTCTTTTTGAGCTTGATGTGCTTTACCGCTGCGAATATTTTTTATGACTCCTTATTGGTAGACGTTGCGGGTGAACAGGAGTTGGACTTTGTTTCTTCTTTAGGGTTCGGTCTGGGGTATTTTGGGGGCGGTTTACTTTTTGCCCTAAACTTAGTGATCATCACAAACCCTGAACTTGTAGGGTTGGAGAATTCATTAGCAGCAACCAAGGTAAGCATCGCAAGTGTTGCGGTTTGGTGGTTTGTGTTTTCACTCCCGTTGTTCTTTTTTGTGAAAGAGCGTGAAGTTGCAAACCCGTTGCCGTTGCTACAGGCTGCAGCCTCAGGGTTTCAAGATTTACGGCGAACGATTGCAAAAATTCGCGCCCACCGTACTGTTCTTCTTTTTCTGCTGAGTTATTTTTTCTACATTGATGGCGTAAACAGTGTAATGAAAACAGCGGTGAAGTTTGGAAGCGATTTGGGGTTTGGCGCCGATGTATTGATGAAAGCACTTCTGGCAGTGCAGATTATTGGTTTTATTTCCACCTTGGGTTTTGGTGTGCTTTCCCGTTACATAGGGGCTAAACCGATTTTGTTGTTCTGCATTTTTGGGTATTGCTTGCTCAGCGTTTTCACGCTTCAAGTAACAAATGAACGGGGAATCTATATTTTTGCGGGGGGAATTGGGTTCTTTCAAGGTGCACTACAAAGCCTTAGCCGCTCCGTATTTGCGAGCCTTGTTCCGCCAGAAAACGCTGGCGAGTTTTTCGGCATCTACAATTTACTGGGTAAATTTTCCTCCATTCTAGGGCCTATTCTGATTACCGTTTCAACCTTGAGTTTGCAGTGGATGAACATGGATTCTGAAATCATTCAGCGGGTGGTGATTATTTCGCTTTTGCCGTTGTTCTTGATTGGCGGAATGACGATGTACTTTTTGAAGCTGGATAAACACCAACCGCTAGTGAATGCCGTTTAGCTCGTCCTCGTTGTTCTCAAAATACTCTCGCAAAATTTCAACGGCTTCTTTGTATTGGGCTTTTGGAACTAAAATGTGGCCGCTGAAGGTTGCGCTGCCGTAGGTGCTTTCCGTGTTGGTGCGCTCAATCACGGCAAGAATGCCTTCGTCTCGCAGGATTTGTTCAATCAGGGAAATTGTTTGAGGGATTTTAGGGGTGTAAACAGGTACAAGCTCCCGCCAAAGCCGTGTTTCTGAGTCCCAGCCGCGGGCAAGATAAATGGCTTCTTGCAAGTTTGCCATTTCAGAGTGGGCTTCATTGAATTGGGGTGTTACTTGAAACTCCTCCCGCGAGGGAATGAACTTGAGATTTTTGATGCCAGATTCATCGTAGTTGAACAAAAAAACAGGGAGTGAAACCCGCCAACCCCGCTGACGAAGTTGCAGAAAAATCATGAAAATGCGCACTAGGGAAACGCTGGAAACAACCAACAATAACCCAACAAAACTGCCGGCTAGATTGCCGATTATTACGGGTTCATTACTGTGCAAACCTACGTAGAGCAGATAACTGACACTTACAACAAGTAACGAAAACCAAAGGAGAAACAAGGCTTCTTACTGCGGTTGATCAAACATGCCAAGCTTATAGCGTTGAACGCCGGCCGGCCCATCGTACCGAAAAGTTGCGCTGAACTCATCATCATTAATTGATTCCAGCTTGATTTCCATATCAACGTTTCTGTGGCGCACAATTCGGGTTTCATCAGATCGATCCGTGTACATAAAGAATGTATCGCGGGTTCTAATATCAGTAACGGTTGCCTCGTTTTTGTATACACTGAGGACTTTCCAAGATTTCAGGGCTTCATCCAAAGGGGGATCAGGGGCTTGCGTTGGCGCGGGTGTAGGCGTTGGAGTTGGCAAGGCAATCAATGTATCAAAAATCCCAACCCTGCCAAATTCCGGGGCCGGATCCGGCCGAGCCGCTTGGTTTTCAACGACCGATGTTTCCCCCTCAATAATGGAGGTAATTTCTGCAATAGGGGGTTTGGCTGTTACGTACCGTTGGCCGCTTATCATGAGGTACGAAAAAACACCAATAACCACGAGTAAAAGAATGTTTACGGTGAGGAGTTTTTGTTCAAATGATAAATTTTTTAGATTCGAGAACATAGGTTTCTTTCGTGAATATTGTTGAACGGATTAGGATTCAGTTTATGTAGTTTTGAACGATTTTGCCGATGACAATTTCAGAGTCAACTTCACGCCGATCGGTTCTTGATGAAAGGTCTACTTCCTTTAGGATGAGGCCGTTTGCTTCAAACTTTTTGAGCAATTGAGCAAGATTCCCCAGCATTGCGTCGTCAATTCGTACCGTAACGTTTACCAGTAGGTAATCGTCCACGTTGCGGATTTCCGTGGTTCTGGAATCAAACTTCGGGTTCTTGAAGCCTTCATCAGCGCACCATTGTTGAACCTCATCAAGGAAGTCAATATCCGGTCGGAAGGGTTGTCCTTCAATGGGTTCGCCCACTTGTGAGCTTTGCCCTACGATATCAAAATACTGCTGTGAAATTGTATCAGCCAATTTGATTTGTTCAATCCGCTGTTGGTAATCTTCCCGCAGGGATTCAATTTCGGCGCTGCCAATCGCAAGGGATTCACTACCACCGGTGAAGGTAAGCAGAGCATAAATCAAGACTGTTACACCGGTAATGCCGGCCAGAATTTTCTCACTCTTTTTCATGATTTTCTCTCCACAGTTAATTCTGCCACCAAAAGATAACGGTACAAACGATCCTCTCGGCGGGGAAGAGTTGTAGGGTCTTGACTTTGGATTCTAACATCCGAAAAAATGGGTTTACCATCGTTCTGCAACCCCGATAAATACCGCACAAAATTCGTAATATCATCCACCTCCTTCGCGTACCCCTCCATGCGAACTTCATCGCCCAACTTATACTCAAAACGACTCAGGTTCAGGCGTTTGTTATCCAAGGTAAAGGAACCTAGTTGGCCGTAGCTGCTAATTTTCCCTAAAATATCTAGGGCGCCCGCTTGCTCAGAACGGATGTTTCGGATGATGGAAATGCGCTCCTCACGATCATCCAACTGCTGAACCAAATCGTCTAACTCCAACAAATACTCATTCAGACGTTTGGATTCTTCATCGCGGTATTGCTGTTGGCCGCTGAAATACAAATAGCCAATCAGAATCAAGACGATGCTCATAGCAACGGTGATTGCGATGTGCATTTTTTGTTCAGCTTGCTGCTGTTGTTTGATGATGGCGTAGGGAAGCAGGTTGATTGCCTCGGAGTTTTCGCCCAAAAGGGCGCGGTGCGCGGCGCCGTAACTTGAGGCAAAGCTTGGAAGCCATTGGTTTTCGATGATGGACTTTGGCTCTCGTTCAAGGCCTTCAACCGGGTTGAGTTGAATGCAACTAAACCCCACACGATCCCGAAAGTGGGCAAAAAAACCGGGCCAACAAAGTGCTTCGCCGCTTACAAAGACCGTGGTGATCATGGGCAGCTGGGATTCCCGCGAGGCGAACTCGATTGTTTTTTGGTAGTTGGTGAACAGCTTCTTAAACCAATCTTCCA